>NZ_JAOQJM010000020.1:0-47033 GCF_025566865.1 Blautia acetigignens | reverse complement strand
AGCATCGTCAAACAGTTCCTTATAAACTTCTTTCAGATTCTCATTCTTATAACAAATGTTCAATTGCACTCTGTCCGGATCTACATTTTCTGCTACAAAATCCCGTCTGTTATGAGCCAGTGAACCGGCTCCGATCATGCCACTGATTGTCCGTTTCATCATAAATTTTCTCACCTCTTTTCTACTCGAGTGCCAGACATGGCACATAATTTTTATTTAC
Organism: Blautia acetigignens; assembly: GCF_025566865.1. Taxonomy (NCBI): domain Bacteria; kingdom Bacillati; phylum Bacillota; class Clostridia; order Lachnospirales; family Lachnospiraceae; genus Blautia; species Blautia acetigignens. The sequence goes on along the minus strand of NZ_JAOQJM010000020.1, from coordinate 46,813 downwards.
GCCAGTTATGGCGATATTTAAGAAATTTTCGCCGGATACGGCGGTTTTGTTACTTTTGTCAAAAGTAACGCAAAAGCACTTTCGACAGCCGTACCGTCCATCAAAAGTCCCCTTGCGCCCTGCCGGGGGCATAACGTCCTTATGGACGTCTGTTCTGCACCGACCGAAGTGGATCATAGATCTGTTTATTCTGGTATCCTCGCCTGCACATATTCCAAATCTCCACAATAAGGTGTTCCCACCAGATACCATTCTCTTGCCAGATTCATCTCCATTCTGGTCTGTACCCATTCATCATCTACCAGCACTTCCAGTCCTTCTCCGCAGTGAAATCCTGTATCAATCCATAAATCTGATGATAATAATCCATATCTTCCATTGCTGCTGTTATATCCTAATCTTCCCTGTTTCATCATTTTCTGCTCCTTTCCAGTCTGTAAACGAAATTTGTAAACGGAGTTCAAAAGATTTTAAAAGTTAACGTTTTAAGTTTTTTCTTCAAGTTCCGTTTACATCGTTTACAATAATCTTTACTCAAACGGTATTTCCAACTGTTCCGGTACTTCTATAAATCCGTCTTTATCTTTCTTCACCGAATCTTTCATCCGTTTCCATGACCGCTGTATTCCATATTCCTTTCCGAATCGATGTGTACCATGTGGTTTCCAGCCTACAATCGCATTGTTCATAATATTGGCAATTTCTTTACCTTCCCACTGTTTCATTTCTCCGGTTCGATGTAGCGCTTCATCGAACAGAATTCTTGTACATACATAATCGTCATCGTAGTCATCAAGAAATTCCTGTATGATTCCGGCATTGGTATCTTCCGGCATAAATTCTTTCTGCAGACGCTTTGCCTCTTCCTCAATTTCCTTTGTAAATCCTAAGAACACATTTCCCTGTCGATACAGTACCATTGCCTCTGCCCAAGCCTGTTCGATATAGGCTTTGCTCTCTGCCTCATTGTCCAGAATATGAACTTCTGCTTTCGACATATCTGTCATCACCGGAGCAAATCTTCTGTTTCCGGTTCTGTCCAGCGGAAGGAAATTCAAATCATTTGAAGTACCGCAAAATACACACTGTCTCGGTCTGTCTTCCGGGTGAACTTCATAAGGTACTTTATAAGTTTCTTTCTGTCTGCTCAGAAACGATTTTATCTGTTCAATATTCTTTGCTGTGATAGTTGCCTTCATTTCTCCCATTTCGATAATCCAGTGATTTTGCAGTTTTCTGTAAATATTTTCATCATCCAAATGATCCAGATTGTCGCTGAACCATTCTTCTTTTATCGCTAGATATTTGAAAAATGTGGACTTTCCGGCTCCCTGACTCCCAACCAAACACAACATAATATCATATTTTATTCCCGGTTCATAAATTCTTGAAATCGCTGCCAGCATGTGCATTTTCATTACTCCGATTGTATATTTGCTCTTTTCTGCTCCCAGAAAATGTGGAAGCATATTTTCTATTCTTGGAATTCCGTCCCAGACCAGACTCTCCAGATAATCTCTAATTGGGTGATATTTATTTTCATTGGAAACAATATCTATTCCTGCTTTGATCACACGCTCACTTGTCAGTTCATAATTTTCTTCCAGATACATCTTCAAATTATTTTCATCAGTATCTGTAACCGTAGGACTGTTATTCCTCCGCTCCCAGGGAACCTCTTTTACAATGTCCATCCTTCCAGAAAGTTCATTTCGTTTAATCGCTTTTTTCAATACCGGATCATTTTGAAGTACGGTTACACAATTTCTAATTGTCTGCTTTGTTCTTCCTTTATCCGTATGCTCCAACATATTATTGACATCTTCTGTTGTAAGCATTTCCTCGTTCACAATATCTTCTAATTCCATCAAGGACTTCTCGCTGATATTCGTTAATTCTTTCTTCAATTTTTTCAACCTCCCTTCTCTTCATCTTGAAAAACTCTACAATCTCTTCTCCTGTTCCAAACATCAGCACGTCCAGATAGTCATTTATCTTTCTTTCATTTGCCAATGCCTCCGTAAATAATTCGTGCCACTCTTCATCTGGTTCTGGTTTGTAAATCTCTTTCCAGAACTGAATCCATTTCAGATATCTGATCAGCACGTCTGTTGCATGTTTCAACCACTGCTCCAGTTTTTCTCTGATCATCACAACTTTAGGTTTCTTTGATATCAAAGTATTCCTGCTTTGGTGCATCCTTTTGTATTTGTTTCTGTCTTCGATTTTTATATCCAGTCCAAAATCTTCTATCATCTTTTTCGCAGCTTCATACTGTGATATTCCAAATAACCTTGCTGTAAAATCTATCGCATCACCGCCCACTCCACATGCAAAGCAGTGATATATTTTATCGGCCTTCATACTTGGGTGTCGGTCTTTATGAAACGGACAACACGCCATTCCATTTCTTTTTACTTTAATCCCGTAATGCTCCGCAGCCTGTCTGGCTGTCACACATTCTTTTACCTGTTCAAATAATGTCACTTCTACCTCCTGCCCCTCCGGACAAGTCTCTGATGAACAGATATTCGGGAATTGTTGTATCGTTCAATTCGTGATATACTGAATCTGCCAAGATGATATATCAGTGAATCTGATTATCAGAGAACTTGCTCAGATATTTTGTCTGGGCTTTTTCTTTTTGTCTGTTAGTAGCCATAGTTCCACTCCTTATACGAATCTCCTTGTTGGGATAATGATAATTTCAAATTTGCTTCCATCCTCTAATTCAAGAAGAATCGCATAATCCGAATCTCGATCCGGTAAAATGGAACTTATCTTCAGCTTCTTACTATAATTGAGCGTATCAAATATTTTTCTGACTACTTTCTTTGTTTTCATGTGTCTTTTCCTCCATATTTAACGTTTGTTGTCCAACATCTCAGCTACCTTTTTTTGCTGTGACGGATACAGGTGACCATAAGTGTTTAATGTCATCTGAATATCTTTGTGCCCCAGTCTTTCCTTGATGATCAGTGGCTCTACACCCTGATAAATCAGATATGCTACATGGCTGTGACGGATATCATGCACTCTGATTGGTTTTACACCGGTCAATGCTTCATACTTCTTAAGCCGTTTCTGCAGTGTTCTCGCCACAATCGGAAATAACCGCTGATTTTCCGGAAATCCATAATGCTTCTTCGCATACTCCTGCACCTCTTCTTTAAGAAAATTAGGAATATCAATGGTACGGACTGAATTTTCTGTTTTTGGAGTATCAATCACATCTCTTTTCCTGATCCGGTTATAAGTCTTATTGATATGCAAAAGATTACCACTCATATCAAAGTCTGAAAGACTCAATGCCAGAAGTTCTCCTTCCCTGATTCCTGTCCAGAACAGGATTTCAAATATCAGATAATCCTCACTCTCTGGCTCAATCCCGGCGATAAAGCTGTCATATTCTGCTTTCGTCCAAAATTCCAGCTTATTAGCATCCGATTTCCCCATCTTTTTTACTTTCTTACATGGATTTTCCTTCAGATTGTAAATTTTCTGTGCATGATTAAACAGTGCATTTAACTGATTCTGAATCATACGCTCATAAGTCTTGCTGTAACCTTTTTCCTGAATGGTGTTCTGCCACTGGATAATCTCTGCCGGTGTGATCTCATTCATTTTTCTTGTTCCAAAATACGGAACAATGTGCTTGTTCATCATGTGCTGCTTGTTACGGATTGAATTTTCTTTCAGTTCATTCTTTTTATCTTCAAAATAGACTTGAATAAAACTGTTCATCTCCATTTTCATATCCGCTGCAGTCTTTCTTATGAATTCCTTTTCATAATTCAATGCTTCTTTCTTTGTCTTGAACCCTCTTTTCAGCTTCTGCGTTTTCTTACCTGTCCAGTCAATATAGCGGAAGCTCACATACCAGGTTCCCTGTGTTTTGTCCTTGTAAGCTGACATCTTAAAACCTCCTTCACACTGCTCTCTGAGAGCATCCATAAAATTTTGTTTCCCAGTAGGGACGTGGAATCTTTCCACGAACTGCCACATATCCTTCCTTTGCCAGTTCATCATTAAGCTGCTTCAGAATGGAATATGCTTTACTGCGTTTCACGCCTAATTCTTCCATGACATCATCAACAGTCATCATATAATTAGTTCTCATAGCGTCCTCCTTTCCAGTCACTTTTGTGACTCTTTCGTTGTTCTCTTATAATAATTCACTTTTGTGAATTTGTCAATAAACATTTGCGAATTTATTTTTTCCATTCCATACCTATTGCTTGCGTATCGGCAATTTGTTAAATCTCACTCTTTTGTATCATTCACTTTTGTGCTAGAATAGAAGCACAAATATTATTAAGGAGGCAGCATTATGGTTGGCAAAAAAATCCGGGCATTCCGGGAATTTAGAGGATACAGTCAGATACAGTTAGCCGAGCTGTCCGGCATTAACGTAGGAACAATCAGAAAATATGAACTGGGAATCCGGAATCCGAAACCGGATCAGTTAGAAAAGATTGCAACTGCACTGGGATTAAATGTAAGTGTTTTTCTGGATTTTAATATTGAAACAGTCGGAGATGTACTCTCTCTGTTGTTTTCTATTGATGATTCGGTGAACCTCTCACTTGCTGAAACACCTGAGCAGAAGGTTGCACTGACATTCGAAAATCCTACAATGCAGGACTTTTTCAGGAAATGGTGTCAATTTAAAAATGTCTATGAAAAGGAAAAAGCTGAAATATTAGCTATTGAAGATGAAGATAAAAGACAGGAAGAACTGGATAAGCTCAATTCTACCCAGGAAGAATGGAAACTGCGTGCTATGGGAACTACGATAGGTTGCCATACTATCGTTAAGAAGGGCACTGAAGGCAATGACATCAAGACATATGATCTGACTTAATTTTGTGCATAAGAAAAAGAGCTCACGAAGAGCTCTTTATTTTTGGTGGTCTGGGGGAATTGCTTATTATTCCATGCTACCATTACACCATATCGCCGCAAATACCCAGACCTACTAATAAGATTTCTTTTTTCATAATATCAATTCCTTTCTTGTAAATGCACTTTTCGATGTCATATACTATTCCCGAAATCATAGAACTCAAAAGAATTCCTAATATGGTGGCGATATCTGGAATCGAACCAGAACCTATTGCTAACTTAATTATAGTGGTAGTATAGCATTGATTTCAAATTTGTCAATCAACTTTCAAAATTTTGTTATCATTCTGTTATCACAAACGGTTGTCAGGACTCTTTCCCGGCAACCGCTTTTCTATACTGTTCGTTATTCTTTTCCGCTCTTTTATATATTTCCAGGCAACAGAAAAACCCGTAGAACCGAAGTTCTACGGGTATCTTACGTTTGGACACAACGTTATCTTGCGATAACAAATCTATATTCAGATTGTATTACTCGATGATTGTAGCAACACGTCCTGATCCTACAGTACGTCCACCTTCACGATACTTTAATCCCGTTTCATCCTGCATTTTTTATGCTTTTCTATCCAAAATACAGTAAAAAATGGCTGATTTACATGGTCTATTTTTATTTGCCTGATTTCTTGGCACCGTTTTGGCACCGGACGCCTTGTTCTAAATACTTCGTCATCAACACCTACTACTTCCTCTGCCATTTTCTTATTGCACCCATTATTTTTTATTGTTATAATCAGAACATGGGTGCTACCATAACGGTAGGCGGTTAGTCCTTCAACAGAGGGACTGTGACCCTCTGATTACATAGAAACCCGAAAGGGAATCCACTGGAAAGGAGGGCTAAGCCAATGAGTATTGTGGACTTCATTGCAGTTGTGAGCTTCGGCATCACCTGCTTTTGTGCCGGATACACATTCGGCAAGGATAATAATAAGACACAAAAATAACCGCCCCAGCCTCGCAAACTGAACGGTTATTTTTAATCGATTAAGTATGTGGACTAACCGTCTATCGGTAGCACTCTTTTTCTATAATCATATTATCACGCATCTGTGGAAATGTCAAAAAATTCTTTTTCTATTAGAATATAGCCACCCACGCAAACAGGAATTTATCGTCTTGTTCCATTCTTATCAAAATTCTTTCTTAATGCTATTTCTGTTGGGAGAATAGATCCAATTAAAGGAATAAGTTGAACACCACAGATAATTCCTCCTATACTCCCAACACAATCTTCATTTTTTCCAATTACTAAAAGCATGAATATTACTGTTATCGGCAACATAACCATTCCACAGACATACCAAACTTTACCACAATATTTATGAGCAAATTCCCATGTGTCTTTGTTCTTCATAGACATCGAAGTCCGATATCCAAATACTGAATTTATTTCCTTTGGAGCCTTTTTCATAAAATATCTTCCAAAACCAATCATCGTAAATGGAAGAAGCAAATCCATAATCAACATAAAAATCCAAAACCCCATTGTAAACCTCCTTTACTACAACTTGGAATTTCTGCATTACTCATCATCCTTAATTATATATAACAAATTATTATATCCTGACTGCACAAGTAATTGCTTAAAGCCAGAAAGCACTTCTTCTTTTGTATAATTGTTGTTAATCAAAAACTCACTATCTTTCTCACTAAGGTATTGATAGAAAAGAGCTGCCGCCATCACCTCATCATTATTTGCATAATCAATGTTATCTAAAAGTATATTCTCTGCTTCGTTAATTTGCCCTGAATCAATCATATCAAGAAAACTTTTCAAATTTTTCCCTGACACTTCATATTTGTTTTCTTTTTCAAGCTCAACAGAAACATACTTTTTCCCATATATTAAAGAGAATAATATTCTCACCATTTCTTTTATCATTCGCATAATGTAATCTTTCTCATCCGTGAAATACATTTTCCACCTCCACAAAGCCCGATTCGTCACTCATCAATATCTATTCTCTCAATCTTAAAAATAACAGGTCTTGTACCGTCATTACAGCAAGTAATCATAACCTTATCGTCATTCATCCAGCCGTGCATGATTGCTCCACCTTGAAGAGCTGAATAAATATATCTGCTAATAGCATCCCACGCTTCTGAACAGAATGGAACTCCATCCGTTCCACAGTGCATTGTTCCCGGAGAAAGTAATACCCCTTCATCGGGCTTTCCGCTTTTTATCAGTGTGCCTGCTCCCATATGCCAGTAGTCATCACGCTCATCGTTCCGATAAAACATAAATTCATCTCCAACATTGTAGCAAGGACATTTTCCACTGTCGGGTACTGCACAATATTGTGCCTGTAATTCTGAAAATAATTTTTTGTCCAAAACAGTAACCTTAACTCTATGCTCCATATCGTATCTCTCCTTAAAACAACGATTTATCCAATTAAGACAACTGAAATTTTATTCTTTGTCGTTCAAAAGATTATTTACTCTTTCAACTGGAAATCTGTTTTCAATGTCAATTATTTCAAACAAATTTAGGGGTAATTCTTTCTCTCCAATCAGAGTAAGATATTCATTAACAGCTCTGCGGTCAATCATAATTTTCCCATGACCGTCCCAATGACGATTGCTCTCTCTCTTTTTCAAGCCAGAAATCCAATATTCATCGCCGTTTTCAATATCTACATAGTTAGAATAACCACCATTATATTTTTGAAAAGCATGGTCATTAAAGTAAATGGTTTTCTTGGTTTTTGAAGTTTTCACATATCCAATCCATGCTGGACCATCATCAGAATATCCTGTTTTTAGTTCAATATACATTAAATCTTTAATCATTTATATCACTCCTAAATTCCGATTTGTTTCTTACATTCTATCATATTCTACTACAAAACTCTATTCTTAGATTATCAAAGAGCAGCCTTACGACCGCTCTTTTCTACTCACATATATATAATCTCTTTCAAAACAATTTCTTCTGCACAGACTTTAATATTATTCATCAATCCAACCCATTTCATCTGATCCTGCATTTTCAATTCTTCCGTCACACCATGTTTTTCTGCTATCTGCTTTACTAAAGTTTCCACCTTCTCTCTGACATCCTGATCGACTTGGTTTAGATGGCCTGTCAGTTTCCCCGTCATCAGTAAATACTGATATCGTGCTGGTTTATGCTCTTTCAGGAACTGTTTTCGCAGCATTCCGTATTTACCATATGTCGGTTCTTCCTCATTCACTGCCAGATCTGGCAGGTAATAGTCTCCATGCAATCTGTAACTTAATCCGTTACTTTCATCATAAATGTGTTTTTTCATATTCTTACAACTCCATTCCTCTGTTCTTTGTTTTATTTTTCTTACGCTGTTGGTTCTCCATTTCACTCTTTCGGGAACCCCAGGCAAGTCTTTCATGGATACTTCCTGTTGGCATTTGCTCCATTTGTCGTTTTTCTTCTAATGCCTTCTGCTCTTGTATATCCTGTTGTACCGCATCATCTACAACAGTTTCCCCAAGAACTCGTACTACACGATCATATCTATCAGAAACATCCTGCAATTGTTGTTTTTCCTCAAATAACTGCTCATTCTCTTCACGCACTGTGTCTAACTCCCTTTGCATTTGGTTATATGCCTGCTTCGTTTTCTGATATTTATGTCTCCACCCATCAACTTCTTTAGTAAGTTCTTTGACCTGAACAGCCATTGCAGCTATTTTATTTTTCATCTGAATAAACAACGGTTTGATTTTCTTGTCACGGTACGCTGTTGCACGTTCTAAAGTGCCGGCTTCCGGTAGAATTGCTTTAACTGTCCCATATTCTTTCATTTCTTTGCTGACATAATCCATTACCGGTTGTAATCGCTCCCTGCGTTCTTCCAGTTTTTTCAATTCCTGTTCTGCTTTCTCGGCACGTTCTTCTGCTGTCTCTTTATCTTTCTGAAATCGAACCATTTCTTCTTCCAACTGCTTGATATCTGCCCTTGCTTCTGCAATCTGGCAATTAAGACCTTCATTCTCTGCTGTGAGATATTCTTTCTCCTGTTCCAGTGCCTGCACTTCTTTTTTACGCTCTTTTTTCTTAAAATTGTAAACGTCCAGATGCTCCTCATGTGTCCCTTTCTGCTCCCATTCAATTCCATGCTGTAGAGCAATCTCTGCAAGCACTTCTTTTTCGTGGTTTATCCATTGATTCAATTCTGTATCCTGTTTTGAACCACCTTCAAATCCTAAACTCTTTAATGCCTGTTTCAACGAAACTCTTGTATCCATTCCTTTTCCCTTCCATCCGGTCACATAAGGGACAAAATCAACATGCAGATGTGGAGTTGATTCATCTAAATGTAAATGGCAACTAAACACACGCAGCGATGGGTTTCGTTTTTGAAATTCTTTCATATACTCATCCAAAATCTTTACTGCCAGTTCACCCTCCTCAGTTCCTACAGCCGTGTCTGTACAATTCCCAATCTGAAAAATCACCTCATGAAACAGCTTTTCCTGTTTACTTTGACGTATCTTCTCGTAGTAATCTGTAATTTTCCGGTCATTCCTTTTTCCCACATTGTATCTCTCCACTGCCGAATCAAACAGTTCATGATAAACTGCTTTCAGATTTTCATCACAGTACTTAATATTCAGATGCACTCTTGTCTTATCGACATTTTCTGTCTCAAATGCCCGTCTGTTGTGTGCCAGAGAACCTTTTCCATTTCTCCCACTTATTGTTCTTTTTATCATTGCTTCTCACCTCTCTTTCTAAAAGGAGTGCCAGATATGGCACATAATTTGTTCCACGCCAATTATGGCGATTATAAGAAATCTTCGCCGGATACGGCGGTTTTGTTACTTTTGTCAAAAGTAACGCAAAAGCACTTTCGACAGCCGTACCGTCCATCAAAAGTACCCTTGCGCCCTGCCGGGGGCTATTCCTCCCGTTGGTCGGTTCACTCCTGCGTTACTTGTATGGCTGAATTATCCCGGTATCCTTGCCCGGATATATTCCAGATCACCACAATACGGTGTTCCTACAAGATACCATTCTCTTGCAGGATTCATTTCCATTCTAGTCTGAACCCATTCATCATCAAGCAACACTTCCAGGCATTCTCCACAGTGAAATCCTGTATCAATCCATAGATCTGATGATAATAATCCATATCTTTTGTTATAACTGTTATATCCTAATCTTCCTTCTCGCATTATGCCATTCTCCTTTCATTTAGCGTTTCCGCAGGGACGCCCTGAATCAGCTCCCTTTTGAAAATTCTCTTCTACGCCAGTCAACTCCCGACTACACCTTACCAACATTCTCCTTGTCTGCTATCTACAGGTGCGTGACACGCTCCTGTAATAAAGTGTTCAGAAAGAACCTTTACCATCGAAAGTTCTCCGGTATTCCCTGTCTATCCAGATATTCCTGCCGGAACTTTTCTCTTTCTTCTTCCGTTGGTGCTGTTTTGGATTTGCTGTATACTTCACGATTCACCATTGCATCCAGTTTTTTCTCCAATCCCAACCGGATTATTTCTTCGCCATCGTAGTTATCCATCAAAAAATATTGCAAGAGCTGAAAGAATAACTCGTATGGAATCTGTACACTTTTATTTTGCATCTGTTCTCCTTTCAAGGTAGCAAGATTCCCTCTTCTTAAGAAATGGTAATCTTGCCATCTTCCATTTTTATTCTGGCAACATCCAATACCATTGCTTTCCACGTTTTACGGAATCAATTTCAAGTTCCCGTTTGGCGTTCCATAGCGTTTTACTTTTGATTCCTCTGGCTTCTGCTTCTTCTGCAATTTTCTTCTGAGTCATTCCTCCATTTGCCAGTATCTCAAGGAGAAATTCTTTTGCTTTCCGACTTTTCTGTCCTCTTCCGTCTCCATTAAGAAGTTCATCGGCACTGATATCATATTCTCCAATCCATTCAAACCCATTATTCTTATCCAGTCTGAATGCAATGGACGTTCCTTCCGGTGCAAGAGAACTCTTCGTATGACATACCACTCTTACTTCCGGTTCATCTTTCACTCGCCCGACAATCAGAACACTTCTTGCAGCAGCCTGAAAATCAATGGATCCAAGTCCTCGATAAGAAGATTTGCCGTTGCTGTTTTTGTTCATATGACCGATTAAAATGACTGCACAGTGATATTTTTCTGACAGCACTGCGATACGCTTCATCAGTGGTCTGATCTCATTTGCCCTGTGCATATCTACGTCCGCTCCCAGAAAGCCCTGTATCGGATCAAGAACAACCATTTTTGCTTTTGTCTGCACAATTGCTTCTTCCAATCTGACATCTGCCATTGTCAGTGGCTGGTCACTGTCATCAATCACCAGCACCTTTGAACAATCTGCACCTGCAGCAAGTAATCTGGGTTTGATAGTATCTCCAAGTCCATCTTCTGCTGTCTGATAGATTACATTTACAGGTGACACAGAAGACTGTTCCTGCATATTATCTTCAGCATCTAAATCTTCATTCTCACTATCGACTTCATCACCTCGTTTTTCTTTTGTTTTCGTTGTATCAGTAACAGGAAGAATCGGCTCTCCTCTGGTCAGTTTTGCAATAATCTGAAGTACCATCGTTGTCTTGCCTTCTCCTGGATCTCCCTGTATAATGGTCACTTTTCCATAAGGAATAAACGGATAAAGCAGCCATTCTACCTGTTCCACCTCTACTGAATCCATATTGATCAGTTTCAGTTTTGGTTCTATTCTACAATTCTCAATTTTATTTTTTTCATTCATATTCATTCCATCATCTCCTCTTGCCCTTCCGGGCAAGTCTCTGATGAACAGATATTCGGGAATTGTCGTATTTCCCGATTCGTGATATACTGAATCTGCCAAGATGGTATATCAGTGAATCTGATTATCAGAGAACTTGCTCAGATTATTTATCTGGGCTTTTTCTTTTGCCTTTTCAACATTCATCTCTTTCTTCTCCCAATCCGGTAACAGCATTTCCATTTTCATTATCCAGAAGATTTGCAATCTTTCTCTGCTGATTTGGATAAAGATGTCCATAAGTGTTCAATGTGATACGAATATCTTTATGACCTAATCTGTCCCGAATCAATAACGGTTCCACACCTTTCTCAATAAGATAAGCCACATGACTGTGCCTGATATCATGCACTCGAATTTTCTTCACTCCTGCCAGCTCAATCTGCCGTTTCATCTTATGCTGTACCGCTTCCTGAACAACCGGAAATAATCTTTCTGTATCCGGCATTCCGTAATGACCATCTACAAATTCCTTAATTTCCTCTTTCAGAAATTCCGGAATTTCGATTGTCCGAAAGGACTGTTTTGTTTTCGGTTCTGTGATAATATCCTGCATTCCTGTCCGGTAATAAGTCTTATTGATACTAAGCTGATTCTTTTCAAAATTGATATCAGCTTTTGTAATCGCAAGCAACTCCCCGATCCTGCATCCAGTCCAGAACAGCATCTCAAACATAAGATAATATCTTGTTCCCGGCTCCATTGTCTGTATAAACTGTTTGTACTCGTCCAGTGTCCAGAAGTTCAAACTTCTCGAATCCGAATTTCCCATTCGTTTCACTTTCTTGCATGGATTAACCGGCAGATCATAGATTTTAGCTGCATGTGTAAACAGACTGGTCAACTGATTCTGAATCATTCTCAGATAAGAATCTGAATAGCCTTTCTTCTGAATTTCATTCTGCCACTGAATAATCTGTGAAGCCTTGATTTCACTCATCATCTGATTTCCAAAATACGGAACTATATGCTGTTGCATCATATATCTTTTATTTTTGATTGTCCGATCTTTCAGTTCATTCTGTTTGTCCGAAAAATAAATCTCAATAAAATCGTTAAGTCTCATATCCATACTTCGCTCGTTGCTTAACTTTTTACTTCGTTCAAACTCCAATGCTTCTCGCTTTGTTTCAAATCCACGCTTTCTGCGTTTTTTCTTCTCACCCATAACATTTGTCTCAAACCACTGGGCTGTCCATTTTTTTGTATCTTTTTCTCTGTAAGCCATATTGATCCTCCTTAATTTCCCGCTATTTCATAGCCATACATCTTTTTTGCCCAAAATGCCTTTGGTATTCTTCCTGCTATCGTAATATATCCCTGTGCAGCCAGTTCCTTATTCATAGCTTTCACCAGTTTATAGGCATGAGATTTTGAGCAGTTCAATTCCTGTGCCACTTCATCAGCACTCATCATATAATTGTAACTTGCCATTTTGCCTCCTCCTTTCCTCGTCAGACTTTAAATACGTTTACTGTATTTTGTATCTGTACGATTTTCGTAATTTGATAATATCATGTATTTATTCCATTGTCAATATTTCGTAAACGTATTTTTACGAACTTCGTATATTATTTTTTCTTTATTTTATTCCAGGTCTGTGCTATGATATTTTATAGATTTATGTTTTTCGTAATTTTGCAATATATGAAAAAGGAGGATTCTATGGGTGACGGTAAAAATTTGAAAAAATATCTTGATGAAAAAGGCACAAATGTCCGTAAAATTGCAAAAGCAACCGGAATCAGTGCCACAACCTTATATTCAATTATTCAAAAAGATTCCAATATTCGATTTGATTTTGCATTAAGACTTGCGAATGAATTGCAAATTGATGTGAATGAGATATGTTCTGCCAGTCCATTTTCTGGCACAATTAAGGAAGAAGAGATTTATCCTACGCTTCCAGACGGTTTGAACGGAGCATTAGATGCCAGTCGTGTAAAGACTTACTTAAAAAATTCTATGTACCCGTTGATGTATCTTTTCGGTAAGAACAGTATGCCTGATGTAGATAATCTGCTTACATCATTCTATCAGCTTGATGATGAAGCCAGACAGGAAGTTGTAGAAACAATCCGTCTGAAACTGCAATATCATCGTGATCCAGAACGTGCTGAACAGATCAAACAGATCAAAGGCTGGTAAAAAAATTACTCCTGTGAATAGCAAACATTCGCAGGAGTTTCTTTTTGGCACCGTTTTGGCACCACAAGCCTTATTTTTCAATTTTAAATTTATCCGTATTTCATCTTGCTGATAAATATTTCACTGTTTCCAATCTGATAAATTTACGAACAATTCTTTTCTTAGAGTACAGAAAAACCCCAGAAACACAAGGTTTCTGGGGTATCTTACGTTTGGACACAACGTTATCTTGCGATAACAAATCTATATTGAGATTATATTACTCGATGATTGTAGCAACACGTCCTGATCCTACAGTACGTCCACCTTCACGGATAGCGAAAGTAAGACCCTGGCTCATAGCGATTGGGTGGATCAGTTCGATTGTCATCTCGATGTTATCTCCAGGCATGCACATCTCTGTTCCTTCTGGAAGGTTGATAACACCTGTTACGTCTGTTGTTCTGAAGTAGAACTGTGGACGATAGTTGTTGAAGAATGGTGTATGACGGCCACCCTCGTCTTTAGTCAGAACGTAAACCTGAGCTGTGAATTTTGTATGGCATGTGATTGTTCCTGGTTTAGCAAGAACCTGTCCACGCTCGATCTCGTTTCTCTGAACACCACGAAGAAGTGCTCCGATGTTATCACCAGCCTGAGCCTCATCAAGAAGTTTACGGAACATCTCGATACCAGTTACAACAACTTTACGAGTCTCTTCTTTGATACCAACGATCTCAACTTCGTCAGATACGTGAAGAACACCAGCCTCTACTCTACCAGTAGCAACTGTTCCACGTCCTGTGATAGAGAATACATCCTCTACAGGCATAACGAATGGTTTATCTGTGTCACGCTGTGGGTCCGGAATGTAGCTATCAACTGCATCCATAAGCTCCATGATCTTGTCGCCCCACTCGCTGCTCGGGTCTTCAAGAGCTTTAAGAGCGGAACCTCTGATAACCGGGATGTCATCTCCTGGGAAGTCATACTCGGAAAGAAGCTCACGAATCTCCATCTCAACCAGCTCAAGGAGCTCGTCATCGTCAACCATATCACATTTGTTCATGAATACAACGATGTAAGGAACACCTACCTGACGGGAAAGAAGGATGTGCTCTTTTGTCTGAGCCATAACACCATCTGTAGCAGCAACAACAAGGATAGCACCATCCATCTGAGCTGCACCAGTAATCATGTTCTTAACGTAGTCAGCATGGCCTGGGCAGTCAACGTGTGCATAGTGTCTATGCTCTGTCTCATACTCAACGTGTGCTGTAGAAATTGTGATACCACGCTCTCTTTCCTCTGGAGCTTTATCGATGTTAGCGAAATCTGTAGCTACGTTACCAGCAACTCTCTCAGAAAGTACTTTTGTGATAGCAGCTGTTAAAGTAGTTTTACCATGGTCAACGTGTCCGATGGTACCAATGTTACAATGTGGTTTTGTTCTCTCAAACTTAGCCTTTGCCATTTTAAAATGTCCTCCTTGATTAGTTGGCTCATTCTCTATTAAAATAGAGCGCCATATCGGTTTTAAACTTGCTATCCTTGATTATATTGCAAATCAAGGATATTTGCAAGCTTTTTATTATTTTATGCGAAACCCTAATTCAGCTTAAAACCAAATCAGTCTTTCTTTGCCAGAACTTTCTCCTGAACACTCTTCGGAACTGGCTCGTATTTCTCAAAGAACATGGAGTAGTTACCACGTCCCTGAGTTCTGGAACGAAGATCTGTTGCATATCCGAACATCTCGGAAAGCGGAACAAATCCACGGATCATCTTACCGCCGCCGATATCATCCATACCTTCAATACGACCACGACGGGAGTTGATATCACCGATAACATCACCCATGTAATCCTCTGGTGTGGTAACCTCAACCTTCATGATAGGCTCAAGAAGGATTGGAGCTGCCTTCTGCATAGCATCCTTGAATGCAAGAGAACCTGCAATGTGGAATGCCATCTCAGAAGAATCGACTTCATGATAAGATCCATCGTATACATTTGCATGTACACCAACAACCGGATATCCTCCAAGGATACCAGCCTTCATAGCCTCTTCGATACCTTCTCCTACAGCCGGGATATATTCCTTCGGAATAGCACCGCCGACAACAGTAGACTCGAACTTGTACAGTTCTTCGCCGTTGGCATCCATAGGCTCGAATTTAACTTTACAGTGACCATACTGTCCACGACCACCAGACTGTTTTGCATACTTGCTGTCTACATCAACAGGTTTGGTGATGGTCTCTTTGTAAGCTACCTGAGGAGCACCAACGTTAGCCTCTACGTGGAACTCACGAAGAAGACGGTCAACGATGATCTCAAGGTGAAGCTCACCCATACCAGCGATAATGGTCTGTCCTGTTTCCTGATCTGTATGTGCACGGAAGGTCGGGTCCTCTTCTGCAAGTTTTGCAAGAGCCTCACCCAGTTTGCCCTGTCCTGCTTTTGTCTTAGGCTCGATAGCCAGCTCGATAACTGGTTCCGGGAACTCCATGGACTCAAGGATTACCGGATGCTGCTCATCACAGATTGTATCACCAGTTGTGGTGAATTTGAATCCGATAGCGGCAGCGATATCACCGGAGTAAACCTTATCCAGTTCCATACGCTTGTTAGCATGCATCTGAAGGATACGGCCAACACGCTCTTTTTTGCCCTTTGTAGAGTTATATACATATGATCCGGAATTCATTGTTCCTGAATATACACGGAAATATGCAAGTTTTCCAACGAATGGGTCTGTCATGATCTTGAATGCCAAAGCGGAGAACGGCTCTTCATCAGAAGAATGTCTCACGGTCGGGTTTCCATCCATGTCAACACCATCGATTGGCGGGATATCTGTTGGAGCAGGCATGTACTCCAGGATAGCGTCCAGAAGCTTCTGAACACCTTTGTTTCTATATGCAGAACCGCAGCATACCGGAACAGCTGTACACTCGCATGTACCTTTTCTCAGGGCTGCTTTCAGTCTGTCTGTGCTTGGCTCTTCTCCCTCAAGATATTCCATCATGAGATCGTCGTCCAGCTCACAGATCTTCTCGATCAGTTCTGTATGATAAAGCTCAGCATCCTCTTTCATGTCTTCCGGGATATCGGTGATAGTGATATCATCGCCCTTCTCGTCATTGTAGATGTAAGCTTTCATTTCGAATAAGTCGATGATTCCCTTGAAGTCATCTTCTTTTCCGATTGGGAGCTGCAGGCAGATTGCGTTTTTACCAAGACGAGTCTTGATCTGCTCTACTGCACCGTAGAAGTTTGCACCAAGGATGTCCATCTTGTTGATGAATGCCATACGAGGTACATTGTAGGTATCAGCCTGACGCCAAACGTTCTCAGACTGTGGCTCAACACCACCCTTTGCACAGAATACGCCGACAGCGCCATCCAGTACACGAAGGGAACGCTCAACCTCAACAGTAAAGTCTACGTGGCCTGGGGTATCAATGATGTTGATACGATGCTCAAGAGCGCCTGCTTTTGGTTTGCAGTTCTCTTCCAGGGTCCAGTGACATGTTGTAGCAGCGGATGTGATTGTGATACCACGCTCCTGCTCCTGCTCCATCCAGTCCATGGTAGCAGTACCTTCATGTGTATCACCAATCTTGTAGTTGACACCTGTATAGTACAGAATTCGTTCTGTAAGAGTTGTCTTACCAGCGTCGATATGAGCCATAATACCAATGTTTCTGGTTCTCTCGAGCGGGTATTCTCTACCTTCTTTTCCAGCCAATGGATTTTCCTCCTTGATTAGAAGCGATAGTGAGCAAATGCTTTATTTGCTTCAGCCATCTTGTGCATGTCTTCTTTCCTCTTTACAGATGCTCCGGTGTTATTGGCTGCATCCATAAGCTCGTTAGCCAGTTTCTCTTCCATGGTCTTCTCGCCTCTCTTGCGGGAGAACATGGTGATCCAGCGAAGAGCCAGAGCCTGACGTCTGTCAGCTCTTACCTCGATCGGAACCTGATAAGTAGCTCCACCGATACGTCTTGCTTTAACTTCAAGCTGAGGCATGATGTTGTTCATAGCCTCCTCAAATACTTCAATAGCTGGTTTGCCAGTCTTCTCTTCCATTCTGGCAAATGCTCCGTAAACAATCTTCTGAGCTACACCCTTCTTACCATCTAACATAATGTTGTTGATAAGCTTTGTAACAACTTTATTGTTGTACATCGGGTCTGCCAGAACGTCTCTTTTCTGAGTATGTCCTTTACGTGGCACGTTACTTCCCTCCTTAATCATTCTGATTATCTCATCGGTACTCACGCAGTAAACTATTGCATGTTCGCACTGGTAATGGTCCTATATTTAACCCGCAACCGACAGGGTATATGGAATACCGTACAAATCTCTATAGTCTCCGCAGTAATACGGATGGATTATTTCTTAACTTTCGGTCTCTTAGCGCCGTATTTAGAACGGGCCTGTTTTCTGTTAGCAACACCTGCAGTATCAAGAGTACCTCTGATGATGTGGTATCTTGTACCAGGTAAGTCCTTAACCCTTCCTCCACGGATCAGAACAACGCTATGCTCCTGAAGGTTGTGACCTTCTCCTGGGATGTAGCTTGTTACTTCGATTCCGTTGGAAAGACGAACTCTGGCGATCTTTCTAAGAGCTGAGTTAGGCTTCTTAGGAGTAGCTGTTTTAACAGCTGTGCAAACGCCACGTTTCTGTGGTGCAGACTGCTCAACTGCTTTCTTTCTTAAAGAGTTATAAGTTCTCTGCAGAGCCGGAGCTGTAGATTTCTTAACAGCTGTCTGGCGTCCTTTTCTTACTAACTGGTTGAATGTTGGCATTCCATTTCACCTCCCGATTTATTTCTCCATAGATTCTTCTATGGGGTTTCCTTGCGGTTGCTATTATCTTAGTAAGCGCGGAAAAAAATGCCTTATTTCGCACGCTTTTTGATTATATCCTGTCTGCATATCTCTGTCAAGGTGTTTTTCTGCAATTTTTCCTTATTTTTTCATATGCAAGGCGGAGGATGGCGGCGTAGCGTTGGCTACGGCGACTGACGACAACGCGGCATATGAAAAATCAGGCAAGTCAATATGGCGGTTACTTAATTTTCGTTGTGCTAGAGCGTGTTTGAAAAAGGCTTTCTGCAAGATGTGCGTCACAATTTGTGGGAGATTTTGTCCGGATGAGGGCGCCGTAGCGGGCTACGGCAACTGAATTCGGGCAAAATATACCGCAAAGTGGGGCGTGCAGATCGCGGGAATGATTTTTCAAACACGCTCTAGTTATTGCGGTAAAGTTTTAATACGTACTGCTTTCTTCTTATTAAAATGTGCTTTCGAAAAAACATTTTTCAAACCCATCCCCTTTCACAGAAACCAAACTTTACATTGCATTCCTATTTATGCGTTATTATAATAAGTAAAAAGATTTCCCAACTGCAGTATCACCAATAAAACCTGACAGTTTGGTATTCTGCAAATACTCGGAAAGGGGACATGCTATGTCTTTGCATTTTGTAAAACCTTATCATAAGCATCTTATAAAAACTTCTTTTTTGCTCTCTTCTCTATTATGGGGCATGATTCCAGGTTCTATACATACCGTTTGCGCCAAAACTGCCGAAACAGACCAGCAGCTTTCCCAGACGGACAGTCACACTGTGGCAATTGATCCCGGGCATCAAGGGCCGAATGTAGATATGAGCGCCTTAGAGCCTCTCGGACCTGGCTCCACAGAAATGAAGGCGAAGGCTTCCACGGGTACCCAGGGGGCTTTCACCGGGCTTGAAGAATACCAGCTGAATCTGGACGTTTCCCTGAAGCTGGAACAGGAGCTTACAGACCGCGGCTACATCGTTGTGCTTACCAGAAGAGATAACGACACAGCGATCAGCAATAAAGAGCGTGCAGAATATGCCGCTGAGCAGGGCGCGGAAATCTGTGTGCGGATCCATGCCAACGGGGCTGATTCTGCTGCCTCCGGTGCCCTTACCATTTCTCCCTCTTCTGCCAACCCTTATGTTGCTTCCCTCTATGAACAGTCCAATCTGCTTTCCCAGTGTGTTCTGGACTCCTACTGCCAGGCAACCGGATTTGACAACCGGGGAGTTACCTATGCGGATAATATGACCGGAATCAACTGGAGCACCATCCCAGTCACCATTCTGGAAATGGGATTTATGACAAACGAACATGATGACCTTCAGATGAGCGATCCTGATTTTCAGGATACCATGGTCACAGGAATTGCAGACGGTATCGATTCTTATTTTGAATCCGTCGGAAAGGATGTAGAAAACTGATGAAAAAGAAACGGCCAGCTTCTTCTTATTTGCTGATGCTTCTCAGCGCGATTGCTGTAATCCTTATTTTATTAATTATTTATTTCACCGTTCGCCAGCAAAATGTTTCCACCAGCACGCAGACAGAAATCCAGACCGCCAGTGCCAGGGAGGAAGATGGGTTCACCTCTGGCGATGCAGAGGCTGATGACGGATTTACTTCCGGAGATATTGCGGATGCTTCTGATTCACCGGAAGGCTTTTCGGAAAGAGAAAGCGCCGGCCCTATGCCAGTGACACAGGCTCCGGAGCAGGCAGATGCCAGCCAGGATCCGTCTGCCGATCAGCCGGAACCTGCGCCAGATGACAGTTCCCAGCCGTCAGAAGCACATGCTAATACACCTGAAGCCAATGCCGAAGACGGCGCCATTTCCCCATCGCAGGGCAATTCTGTTTTTGACAATAAAGCGGACCAGACCATGGAAGACCTCCTTGCACAGATCCGTTTGGCACTGCCCGTCTCCAATGGCTCCTGGAGCGTCTACATCTGTGACCTGTCCGGCGGGTCAGAAGGCATCATCAATGATTTTTCCATGCAGGCGGCAAGTCTGATCAAGCTTTACATTATGGGTGCTGTATATGAAAATTACGACAGCCTGACCCAGCAGTACGGGGCGCAGACCATTGATGGATATCTGCTGCCTATGATCACCGTCAGCGACAATGACGCTGCCAACAGCCTGGTGTCCTGCCTTGGCGGCGGTGACAGCAGTGCAGGTATGGAGAAAGTCAACAGCTTCTGTACAGAACATGGATATAACAGCACCTCCATGGGCCGGCTTCTTCTTGCCAGCAACGAGTTCGGGGATAACTACACTTCCGCTTACGACTGCGGAAAATTCCTGAAGGAAATCTATCAGAGCTGTGCAGATACCTCCAGTGATCCGATTCTGGCACACGCAGAGGACATGTATGCACTTCTGAAACAGCAGCAGCGCAGCAACAAGATTCCGGCAGACCTTCCGGAAGGCGTAAAGGTTGCCAACAAAACCGGCGAGCTTTCCAATGTGGAAAATGATGCCGGAATCCTCTATGATACCAATTCCGGCAATGACCTTGTAATCTGTTTTCTTTCAGAGAATCTTACCGATACTGCTGCCGCGCAAAGTACCATCGCCCAGTTAAGCAGAACCATTTATCTGACTTATAATGGCTGAGACGCAATGCTTAACATGAAAACATGAAAGATTTTTCAAAAAGTGTCTGATTTTTCATCCATCGCAATATAAAAAGAACCATGATACAATGTAAACCGTCCTCAAAATTCTAAGCTTTTGAGACAGCACAGTTTCATGGTTCTTTTTATATTGACTCATCTTATTTTTTAGCCGTTGACCGCTGCGTCCCCTTACTCCGCTTTCCCCTCATCTTCTCCCTCTTCATAGGATTTCTCCCAGATCTCGGAGAACACTGCCAGCGGACAGTCTGTAAGCAGACACATCAGCAAAAAGCACTCATACGGATTCACAATATAAATCTCACTCATTCCGCATTTCTTCAGAATGCCCTGGGCTTCTTCTATAAAATGATGGTAACGGTCATAGGGATCGTCATCCTCCATCTCCTGGGACACAATAAAGAATTCGATTGTGAGAAGGTCAAAACGCTCCACCGGGAATTTGTGGTTCAGAATATTGGTAATTCTCTGCCTGCTGAAACGCTTCTGACTGAAATGCTTGGCCAGAATGGAAGCAGACATTTTCTTCAGGTTTCCCATACGGTTGATAGGAATACCATTGCAGATTACCTTCTCAAGATCAGAGGGCGTGATATTCTCTGCTTTCCAGATCTTATTCCGTCCCTTCTCCTCCTCATCCTTCTGGTACATGGCTGCAATAATTTCCTTTGCGCGCTGCAAAAGCCGCTGAAATTCCTGGAAAGCCTGACTCTTCTCGTTCATAGGATCGTCCCATCCGGCTTTCAGGCATGCTAGATATTGAAGAAGCTTCTTCTCTGTATCAATGATAAACTTCCCGCTCATCGCTTCTGCCACAATATCATTATGAGCTGCTGGCTCTATGGTCTTATAGCGATCTTTGTACTCTTCTGCCTTGCTGTAGGGAAGCTGCCTGCTGTAGCAGTACCAGTAGATTACCTCCTCCGGATTGTGAAAATCAAAATCCTGCTCCTTGAGCACTCTGGTAAGGAAATCCGATACATCCTCTGCACTCATGCGAAGCCCAAAGCCCAGAAGAAAAACCGTCTCTCTCTTCACAGAAGCCTGGGTCAGCCAGTTATTCACCAGTGCCGGAAGCTTGGTAGAAGTAGGGTTCATGGACTTGGGCGTATAAGTTTCCTTAAAGGATTCCACCGCAATATCCCTGTATATCTCCTGGGGCACTTCCCCGTAAGGCTCCTCAAGGCCTGCACGCTCATAAATATATCTCTTCAGATGATCTCCAAAGGAAACCAGCTCCATCTCCTTGTAGAGATAATGGAAGATCACTTCTGCATCTTCATCTTCAAAGCTCTCCAGGCTCACCACCTGCCGGAACCTTTGCGCCGCCCTTCTGGTAAATTCAAAATCTTTCACTGCGTCAAATGCCACAGTCTGTTCGAAATCAAGATCCTGCATACGATTTTTCATAATACATCACCTTCATTTTCTTTTTTGTTCTGGCGCAGCCAGGCTCTGAGCGGATGATTCTCACGCTGGATTTCACAGAGAATGATCGTGGTATTGTCTCTGGCGCCTTTCTCCAGAACCTGATCCATAAGAATCTGCACCGTGTCTCCAACAGATTCGCCGGAAGCCATAGCCGTTTCGATTTCCTTATCCGAAAGCATATCGGTCACCCCGTCTGAACAGAGAAGATAACGGTCTCCCTCCTGATATTCCAGAGCCTTTACAGAAGGTTCCAGCTTCATCTCGCTTTCCTCCACTCCCAGAAACTGGGTCAGAGGAGCTTTCCCAAACATATAGCTTCTCAGAACATGATCACTGGAAATCTGCCGGATCTGCCCCTGGCTCTGCTGATAGATCCGGCTGTCCCCAAGATTACAGATATAGACAGACTTCCTGGCAAACACGATCATCGCCATGGTCGTTCCCATGGCATTGATCCGGTTGCTTGCGCTGTAGCTGCACACTGCCTGATTCATAATCTGGCAGGCCTCCAGAAGAAAATTCTCCGGCTGTCTGCGCAGCTTCCCCTTATTTTGTCCATAGTATTTCCCGAATTCCTGGGACGCCAGATAAGCTGCCATCTCGCCCTGGCTCTCTCCTCCCATTCCATCGAAAACGATCAGCACCGGAAAGCTCTCCCGAAGCCGCTCACCGCCGCGCACTTCCTGCATTCCCAGATTCTGGGACGGAAGAATCTCCCCACAGCACCAGAAATTATCTTCATTATTTGATCGCACTTTCCCCGCATGGCAGGTATAAGCATAATTAATACGGTATGTCATATGATTCCTCTTCGCTATTCATCCAGCTGTTCCAGAGCATTTTTCCAGTATTTCTCTCCGCGTTTGGTATACTCTGTACTGTCATTTTCCTTGTCATGGACAACGCCGTCCGTATCGATCCAGCGGATCATCTTGCCGCGTTTATCATAATAATAAAGTTCTTTTTTATTGCCGGTCCATATGTATGCAAAAAACAGTCTCTCATCCCAGTAATAATATTCCTCATAAACACCGTCCTCAGAAGTTTCCGGATAGATCAGTGCTTTTATAAGTTTGCCGTTGCTGTCATAGTAGCGAAGTCGGTCGCCTTCCTTGCCCACTTCCTTACAATCGGCCAGTTCCTCCACAATGGTATTCGCCTGTTCCTTAATGGTCTGGATTGCTGTGGAAAAATCATCGATCTGAGCCGTGCTGTTGTCATTGGCTTCCAGCACTTCCATAACCATGTTGGTGTTCTGTGCCTTCCGGTCCTCGTCATGAATCAGCTTCACATAAACGCCAGCAATAATGCATGCTGCCAGCACCACAACCGCAATGGAAATGGTCCATGGAGAAATCCTTCTCTCCTGCTGCGGCGCCTGCCGCTTCTGTCTGGAAGCTGCCTCTGATCTGTCTTCTTTGCGAAGGCTTCTGGATGGCTTCGGCTCCTTTGCGTCCCTGGAGTTCTTTTTCTCCTTCTCTTCTTCCTGACGGATGGCTTTCTCAATCTGCGGTTCTTCTGCCACCTGGGTCCGTTCCATTTTCTCAGCACCTGGTTCTTCCACCACATAATTCTTCTGGTGCCGCTGCTCTATATCACGGGCATCAGCCAGCTGCCACTGGGAGCGTTCCCACTCCTTGGCTGCATTCACAGGTGCGATCCGCAGGCTTTCCAGATCCTGAAGCATATCCTCCGGTTTCCGGTAACGCTTCTGTGGATCATAGGCACATGCCTTCAGTATAATATGGGAAAAGGCAGCGCTTGCCCGGGATGGTGCCGGCATCTTCTCCCCGGCCATGCGCCGTGCCAGTGCATTCTCCTTATCCCGATAGGTAATCAGCTGCTTATCCAGAGACAAAAACGGAAGCCTGTTCTGGTTCATCAGCTTATATAGCACGATTCCAAGGGAATAGATATCAATGCTGCTGTCGTATTTCTCACCTTTATAAATCTCAGGTGCCATGTAGGAGTAGGTACCCTTCTTGGACATATTCCCCACTGTGTGCGCCTGCTCTCTGGCAATTCCAAAATCTCCCAGCTTAAAATCACCGAATCTGGATACAAAAATATTCTCCGGCTTTACATCCCTGTGAATAATATTCAGCTTCCGGCAGTAAATTAATGCCATGCTAAGATCACAGCCAAGTTTCATTACCTCTTTCTCAGTAAGCTCCTTGCCTGTGCAGTAATCCATAAAACTGGTCAGATATTCCATTCGGATGTAAATATCCCAGCCGATCTCGTCCAGATATTCCACCACTTTAAAATCTTCAAAGGATACAATATGGGAATTTCCGCAGAAATGCTCCATCGTATATATTTCCTGAACGCAGTCCTCCACCAGGTTTCGAAAATATTCTCTGGTAGACTGCTCATCATTCATCTCTGATCTTACGCTGTCAAGCTCTCCCTTATTACCGGGAATCGATATAATCTTAATGGCCGAATAAAAAGTGCGTCCACGCTCTGTCCGCTGCGCCTTATATACTTTCCCAAAAGAGCCTTCCCCTATTTTCTCTACAAGCTGCCACTCTGGCCAGACAGAAACCGGAACCCCTTTCTCCATGCAAGCCCCTCCTTTCCCAAAAAGAAAGTCGATTGCTGACCACAATCATCATCCCCGGAACTGCTGCCCGGGTTTTCGTAATATTATACTAGAATATTACCACAAATGATAGTCCCGCCTGTATTTTTCTCTATCCATATCTTTCCAGCCTTCCATTGGCAGGATGTCTGTCATTTTTCTGCGGTGCAGAGGTTTACCAGAATCTCAGACACCTGCCGTATTTCCGGGATGCTGCAGTATTCGCTGCAGCTGTGCACCTGGTTCATGGAGGTGGCGATTACCAGCCCTTCGATTCCGTGCTGGGCAAACGCATTGTTGTCGCTTCCCCCGAAGGTTTTCTCGAATTCTGGCTCAAGTCCTGTTTTTTCCACTGCTTTCCTGTAATTTTCTGCAGCTTTTCCGCCAAGATCCGTCTCATATGCAATAATATTCAGCTTTTCTTCCCATTCAAGCGCTGCTCTGGCCTTCTCTGCCTCTTCCTGGAAAATCTCATGGTACTCCTTAAGAAGCTTCATGGCAATCTCATGATTCAGACTGCGGATCTCCCCTTTCGCCGTGCAGGCTTCTGGTACAATGTTGGTTCCTGTTCCCCCTGCAAAAACACCGATGTTGGCAGTTGTATTTTCATCAATCCTGCCCTGGGAAAGTCTGGCGATGGCTTTGGCTGCTGCTTGGATGCTGTTGATTCCTTTTTCCGGGTAAAATCCGGCGTGGGCAGCCTTTCCCTTTACAGAGGCAGAAAAAGAAATTAAAGTTGGGGCAGCGTAAGCGGCTGCTCCGATTTTGCCGCTAAGATCCAAAGCGTAAGCCTCTTTGGAGCGGACTTTGCTGTAATCGAAAGCATTTGCTCCTTTGCAGTACAGTTCTTCCCCGGTTGTGATCAAAATCTCCACCGTCCTGTGAGGAATGTTCTTCTCTTTCAGATAGCGGACTGCCTCATAGATTGCGGTAACACCGGCAAGGTCGTCTGCACCAAGGACTGTAGTTCCGTTGCTTGTCACAGTTCCGTCCGGGTGAAACACCGCTTTTTTGTTCCGGGAAGGCTCTACTGTATCCATATGCACGCCAAGAAGCAAAGGTTCTGATCCAGCCTCCCCTTCCAGCCGGGCAAAAAGATTGCCTGCATTGGACCCTGTTGCCTCTCCGGTCTGGTCCTCCTCCAGCTCTACGCCGATTTCTCCAAATAATTTCTTCAGGTAGTCTGCCATCTCCCGTTCCTTTAAGGATGGGGAATCAATGGATACCAGTTTGCCAAATACTTCTGCTATTTTCTCATTTTCTCTCATAATCGCAATTGCAAAAAACAGCTGCGCGATACAGCTGTTTTATTCTCCTTTTTGAAATTTTCAGGTGTTCGTTTAAATCATGTACTCCGGCTGTGCCATAATATTCATCTTTCGGAAAAATTCCTGGGTACGCAGGTTCGTCGGGTGGTCGAATACTTCCTTCGGTGTTCCGTCCTCCACCACATGTCCCTTGTCCAGGAAAATCACACGGTTGGATACATGACGGATAAAGTTCATCTCATGGGATACCAGAAGCATAGTGTAGCCCTGTGCTGCAACCTTGCGGATGACGTCCAGCACCTCGCCAACCAGCTCCGGATCCAGTGCGGAGGTAGGCTCATCCAGAAGAAGGATCTGCGGCTTCATTGCAAGGGCTCTTGCCAGCGCAACTCTCTGCTGCTGTCCGCCCGACAAATGCTTGGGATAATGATTTGCCCAGGGTGCCATGCCTACCAGCTTCAGCTGCTCGATGGCAATCTCTCTTGCCTGCGCCTTTGACATCTTCTTTACCACGATCAGACCTTCCATTACATTCTCAAGAGCTGTTTTTTTCTCAAAAAGATTAAAGCGCTGGAATACCATTCCTGTATTCTGTCTCAGATATAAAAGGTCTTTTGGCTTTTTCTCGGAAAGATCAATGGTTTTATCCCCGATGGTCACAGTGCCCCGTTCCGGTGTTTCCAGGCGGTTCACGCAGCGAAGAAGGGTGGATTTACCGGTTCCGGAAGGACCAATGATTCCCACTACATCGCCTTTTTTGATATCTAGGCTGATGTCGTCCAGGACAACATTATCATTAAATTTTTTTGACAAATGATCAATTTTTATCATGGGTTGCGTCCTCCTCGGCAAAGTTTACCAGCTCCACCTGATCCGGAATACGAATCTTATTTTCAATTATACGGATCAGCTGCTCAATAATCAAGGTAATTACCCAGTAAATAATAGCAAGTGATACGTAAACCTCGAAATAGCGGTATGTTTTTCCTGCAATAATCTGGCCCTGTGCGGTAATCTCCACAACTGCACAGGTGAAGGCCAGTGATGTTCCTTTGATAATGCTGATCAGGGCATTTCCCAGTGTAGGAAGCGCTACCTCAAAAGCTTCCGGAAGAATGATCCTGCGAAGTGCCTGCGGATAAGTCATTCCAAGTGCGTGGGCGGCTTCAATCTGTCCATTGTCTACGGACTGAAGTGCGGAACGGATGATCTCTGCCATAAAGCCAGCCTGATTCAGTCCAAGTGCGATCATTGCATAGGCAATTCCAGGAATGTCTGCCACTGCAAGGTTGGTGCCGAATTTCTGGTTGATGGCTTTGAAAAACATTGGGATTCCAAAGAATGCCACATACAGCTGTACGATTACAGGAGTTCCTCGAAGGAGAGAAATCAGAAGGTTGGTAAGCTGTGTCAGTACCTTGATCTTATGCATTTTTATGATCGCCATCACAAGTCCTAAGATCAGCCCCAGAAGCATGGAAAGCACTGCCAGCTCCAAAGTGATTGGTAATTTTCCCAGCAATTCCGGGATCGATGTGAATACCAGTGATACGTCAAATAATTTTCCCATGATTTTTCTCCTACAAGTTCAGTTTCTATAAATATTTTTCTACAAGCACACAGGTAAATCCAAAAGGTCCCGGCGCATTCTTCGGTCTGGAAGGCTCCTGCTTCGGCTTCTCTTCCTGTTTATGATGCTTGTCGTATACGGACGGGTCCACATCCGGGTTCAGCTGATAACCCAGCTTTTCATAGAAACCAGCAGCACGGTCCTGGCTGCTGATCACGATGTGGTTTACTCCGTACTCTTTTAACCAGTTCTCTGCTTCCTGGATCAGGATTCTGCCGTAACCGCCTTTTTGTTTTCCCCGGACGACGCAGACACGTTCGATCTTGCCGGTCTTCTCGTCTGGAAAAGCGATTCGGCAGCCTGCCACTGGCTTGTGATCCTCAATCAGGATCACAGCCTGCAGGTCCTCTTCCTTTTCGTCATGGGAAAATTCCAGCTCTATGGGAATGCTCTGTCCCACGCAGAAGGCATCTGTCCTCACGTAATCATAAGCTTTGTATTTCCAGGTCTCTGCCCCTTTTTCTATGCGATAAATTTCCACCATGATCGTTCTCCTTGCATCTCTGATTTAGTTGATTGTCTCTTCGAAGTATTTCTCGTCCGGGCTTGTGTCTTTTCCAAGATATTTCTCGGTGATCTCAGCCAGGGTTCCGTCCTCTTTCATTTCCTTCAGCACTGCATCCACATCCTCACGAAGAGCTGCGCCCTCCTCATTTTTTCCAAAGAGAAAATAGGTGTTGTTCTGTGGGAAAAGGAATTCCTGTGTTTCGTCGTCAATTGGATTTGGAACCAGCTGTCCCTCCAGTCCAAAGTTTGGAAGAAGGTTGTCGATCAGCGGGCCATCGTCAATGGCAACGTCTGTAACACCGTCTACAATGTTCTGGTAACGAACCTGGAAATTGGTGTTGTCGTAAACGATCTCGATCTGATGATCCGGGTTCTCCTCATTCCATTGCTCCAGTGCATTGGCTGTCAGGCTTCCGGCTGTCAGCTCGATCTTGTAGCCTCTGTCTGCCAGATCCTGAAGGGAGGTCAGCGGCTCATCATCTGCCCGCTGAATGTACTCATTAAAACTTGTCTTATATGGGAAAGAGAAGTAATAGGATTCTGCTCTCTCGTCTGTGTAGCCGTAATTGTTGATTGCAATGTCATACTGGCCGCTGATTACGCCCTGTAGTGCATCTGCTGTATCAATCTGAAGCTCATACTGAGGAAGACGGTTAAAAACCTCTTTCACAATGTCAATATCAACTCCTGTCAGTTCATTGTCATCTCCTACATAAAAGTAAGGAGCCAGGGAACCGCTTGTAACACCTTTGATCACCTTTACGTCGGAATCTGCAAATACGCTGACTGCACCGCCTGTAAGGCTTGCTGCTGTCACACCTGCCAGTAAAACTGCTGTTAATCTATTAAATCTTTTCATAATCTCTATCCTCTCTCGTAAATTTTTTGCCTGATTCTCATAAAAGTCCCTTCAGCGGGTTAATGGATGCGTCCACGGATAAGGTTCCATTCTTCGGATTTCTGTCTTCCCATTTCGGGCTGTTCCAGATAGTCTTGGAAATGGGGCCTGCGTAATCCTCGTAGGTCTCTCCTTCCGGATGGCGAAGGAATAACTCATCTGGTGTTTTGCTTAATTTTCTTCTCTCGCCGTCGTCTGCCCAAAGCTTTTCGAAATCAACTTTTGAAAGGATTCTGTCGTTGTATCCACGGAAAAGAACCTCTCCTAATTTCTTTCTGGGGCCGTCTAATGCAAGTACCTGCGGATCGCTTCCGTGGCGGAATGCCGGGATTGCGTAGAGCTCTCTTAAGTAGCCCCAGATGTTTTTGTAATCACGGATTGGCTTTTTCACTGGACCGATGTTATGGAAATAGCTTACATCCCAGCGTACCAGGGTAACATAAGCGCGGACATCGCTGTCTGTAATGTAATCTCCGAAAAGGAAACGGTTTGTTTCCAGTCTCTTATCCAGCTTCTCAAGTGATTCATAAAAATCTTCATATGCTTCATCATAAGCCTCCGGTGACTGGCAGAATGCCATGCGGTAATGTCCGTTGTTTACATGTGGGAAAAGCCAGTCGTTAAATTCATCGATTTCTTTACGGAATTTCTTCGGGTACAGGTCCGGCGCATCCTTTGGCTGGAAGGGACGGAACTGAACTTCAATGTAGTTTGTAAGACGATGATAATCGTTGTTTACTGCTTTCTTTTCTTTGATGTCTACCAGAGTTGGGGTGGTAGCTCTTCCTTTGAAATCCGAATTGGCTCTTTTGTAAAACTCACTTAAGAAGTAAGCGCCTGTCTTGGGATCCTTGAATCCTGGCTGATCTCCAAATGCATGTCCGTAGCTGTTAGTCTCGCCAGAATGAGTCACTCTGGTATCTGAGATCACATCCTGAAGTCCAAGAAGATCTCTTACAATGATCGGTCTGTTTGACCAGTTGCATCCGGTTGCCCAGTAGATTCCGTAACGGTTTGCCTCTGCTTTCAGGTCTCCCTCTTCATCACCGAATGGCTGGATAAAAGCGTTTGGCTGTCTGATAAATGCGCCTCTCTCATCGATTTCTACTAAAGTTTCATTTGGTCTTGGATCAACTCCAACTTCTTTCGCAAACTGCTCTGCAAGTGCATCTGTATATTTTACTTCTTCCTTAATTTCCTCTGCTGGTGAAAAACTGCATCCGCATCCACTCATTTTATTTTCCTCCGAATTGTCTGATTTTCTAAAAATGGGTACAAAAATAGCAGGTCCCATATCCGAATCCCTGCTTCAAAAAACTTCTTTGTTCTTATATAGCATCAACGCATATGTATGTAAATCTGTTCTATTTTCTTTCTGTCTTCATGGAGCCGCAACAACAGCAACAACACATAACCTCTTTTTCCATCTTCATGCTGCAACACATCTTCGCGGTTCTAATTGATACTGTCATATTGGTTTCTCCTTTCCTAGTAACTCGATATGTTTTATATATTTCTCTTGATGTTGCTTATTATAAAACAGAACTTCACCATATGCAACCACTAAATAGCGTTTTGGGAATCGCAGTTTTATAGAGCTAGTTATAGCTTTACGCTATAGCAGGTGGGATTTTTGGGCACACTTCAGCTGTAAAAAGGCAAAAAAATCCCCCAGAGCAACATTTCTGTCACCCTGAGGGATCCTAATTCATTTATTCTTCACTGTCGTCAGCGGAGTCAACCTCTTCATCATCGAATGCATCCTCATCCTCTGCGTCTTCCGGAGTTTCACTGATCTCCAGATCTTCAGAATCTTCCGCTACATCAAGCATGTCCTGATCGTCATCCATCTCGTCGAATTCGATTTCTTCCGGCTCCTCCGGCATTCCTGTATCAAGCTCTACATCGCTGTAGCACTTCATACCTGTACCAGCAGGAATCAGTTTACCGATGATAACGTTCTCTTTCAGACCGATCAGATGGTCAACCTTACCCTTGATCGCAGCTTCAGTCAGAACCTTAGTGGTCTCCTGGAAGGAAGCAGCTGACAGGAAGGAATCGGTTGCAAGAGACGCCTTGGTGATACCAAGCATTCCCTGTTTTCCAACTGCAGGACGTAAGCCCTCAGCTTCCAGTTTCTCATTTACTTCCTCATACTCAAGGAAGTCAACAAGTGTTCCTGGCAGGAACTCGGAGTCTCCGTTGTCCTCGATGCGGATCTTCTTCAGCATCTGGTGAACGATAACCTCGATATGCTTATCGTTGATCTCAACACCCTGGAGACGGTATACACGCTGAACCTCACGAAGCATGTAATCCTGAACGGCACGAACACCCTTGATTCTAAGGATATCATGCGGGTTTACACTACCTTCAGTAAGCTCATCACCAGCTTCCATAACCTGTCCGTCCATGATCTTGATACGGGAACCGTATGGGATCAGGTAGGTCTTGGATTCTCCAGACTCCGGATCTGTTACGATGATCTCTCTCTTCTTCTTGGTGTCGTTGATTGTAGCAACACCAGGAATCTCAGTGATAACGGCAAGTCCTTTCGGCTTTCTTGCCTCGAAAAGCTCCTCGACACGAGGAAGACCCTGCGTGATATCTCCACCGGCAACACCACCAGTATGGAAAGTACGCATGGTCAACTGTGTACCAGGCTCACCGATAGACTGTGCTGCGATAATACCGATGGATTCACCAACCTGTACCGGTTCTCCGGTAGCCATGTTGGCACCATAACATTTCGCACACACACCCACCTTGCACTTACAGCTAAGGATGGTACGGATCTTAACCTGCTCTACAGCACCTCCGGTAATGTTGTCCACGCCCTCTTTCATGATACGTGCGGCACGCTTCGGAGTAATCATGTGGTTTGCTTTTACAAGGATTTCACCGTCTTTATTCTTAATGGTCTCGCAGGAGAAACGGCCTGTGATACGATCCTGAAGGCTCTCGATCTCCTCCTTGCCATCCATGAAACCTTTTACATACATACCGGAAATCTCGGATCTGTTCTCACAGCAGTCCATCTCACGTACGATCAGGTCCTGAGATACGTCAACAAGACGTCTTGTCAGGTAACCGGAATCGGCTGTACGAAGAGCGGTATCGGAAAGTCCTTTACGAGCTCCATGAGCGGACATGAAGTATTCCAGTACGTCCAGACCTTCACGGAAGTTTGACTTGATAGGAAGCTCGATTGTATGTCCGGTTGTATCGGCCATCAATCCACGCATACCAGCAAGCTGTTTGATCTGCTTATCAGATCCACGGGCACCGGAGTCAGCCATCATGAAGATGTTGTTGTACTTATCAAGTCCGGACAGAAGTGCGTGAGTAAGCTCATCATCAGTCTTCTTCCATGTATCAACAACCTCTTTGTAACGCTCTTCCTCGGTAATAAGACCACGTTTGTAGTTCTTGGTAATCTTGTCTACAGTATCCTGGGCAGCTTTAATCATCTGCGGCTTCTGCGGCGGCACGGTCATATCAGAAATAGATACAGTCATGGCAGCTCTTGTAGAATACTTGTAACCCATAGCCTTGATAGCATCCAGAACCTCAGCGGTCTTGGTTGCTCCGTGAGTGTTAATAACTTTTTCAAGAATCTGTTTCAGCTGTTTCTTACCAACCAGGAAGTCAACCTCAAGAAGAAGCTCATTTCCCGGAATGCTTCTGTCAACAAATCCAAGATCCTGCGGAAGGATCTCATTGAACAGGAAACGTCCCAGTGTAGACTGTACATTGCCTGTGAAAGTGCTTCCATCCGGCATTACCTTGCTGGTACGTACAAGAATCTTGGACTGCAGGGTAATTACCTGGTTCTCATATGCCAGAATTGCCTCGTTTACGCTCTTGAAGAACTTGCCTTCACCCTTATTTCCAGGTCTTTCCTGGGTCAGATAATAGATACCAAGGACCATATCCTGTGAAGGAACGGCTACCGGGCCACCATCGGAAGGTTTCAGAAGGTTGTTCGGAGACAGAAGCAGGAAACGGCACTCTGCCTGTGCTTCCTGGGAAAGCGGAAGATGGACAGCCATCTGGTCACCATCGAAGTCAGCGTTGAAAGCGGTACAAACAAGCGGATGAAGCTTAATCGCCTTACCTTCTACAAGGATCGGCTCGAACGCCTGGATACCCAGACGATGCAGTGTAGGTGCACGGTTCAGCATAACCGGATGCTCTTTGATAACATCTTCGAGAACATCCCATACAGCTGGCTCAAGCTTCTCTACCATCTTCTTGGCATTCTTAATATTGTGAGAGGTACCGTTTGCTACCAGCTCTTTCATTACGAAAGGCTTGAACAGCTCGATTGCCATCTCTTTCGGAAGACCGCACTGATAAATCTTCAGCTCAGGTCCAACGACGATAACGGAACGTCCGGAGTAGTCAACACGCTTACCAAGAAGGTTCTGACGGAAACGTCCGGATTTACCTTTCAGCATATCGGAAAGGGATTTCAGGGCTCTGTTTCCAGGACCTGTTACCGGGCGGCCGCGGCGGCCATTGTCGATCAGGGCATCAACTGCTTCCTGAAGCATACGTTTCTCATTGCGGACAATGATATCCGGAGCACCAAGCTCAAGAAGTCTCTTCAGACGATTGTTACGATTAATGATTCTTCTGTACAGGTCATTCAGGTCAGATGTTGCGAAACGTCCGCCATCCAGCTGTACCATAGGACGAAGATCTGGCGGGATTACAGGAACAACGTCAAGGATCATCCACTCAGGACGGTTGCCTGACTCACGGAAGGACTCAACAACCTCAAGACGTTTGATGATTCTTGCACGCTTCTGGCCTGTTGCCTTAACCAGCTCTGCCTTTAATTCAGCGGAATCCTTCTCAAGGTCGATTGCCATAAGGAGCTCCTTGATGGCCTCAGCACCCATGCCCACACGGAAGTTGTTTCCGTAGGACTCACGGGCATCCTGATACTCTCTCTCAGTCAGGATCTGCTTGTACTGGAGTCCGGAATCAGCCGGATCCAGTACGATATAGTTTGCAAAGTAAAGGACTTTCTCCAGTGTTCTTGGAGTCAGATCCAGGATAAGTCCCATACGGGACGGAATACCCTTGAAATACCAGATATGGGAAACAGGAGCAGCAAGCTCAATGTGACCCATACGCTCTCTACGAACGGAAGCCTTGGTAACCTCAACGCCGCATCGGTCGCAGACAACACCTTTATAACGGATTTTCTTATATTTACCACAGTGGCACTCCCAGTCCTTGCTCGGTCCGAAAATTCTTTCACAGAAAAGTCCGTCTTTCTCCGGTTTCAAGGTACGGTAGTTGATGGTTTCCGGTTTTAAAACCTCACCTCTTGACCACTCTCTGATCTTTTCCGGGGACGCCAGTCCGATTTTAATGGCATCAAAAGTCATTGGCTGATATGTTTCATTGGTATTGGTTGATTCTGCCATGTATTCTTTTCCCCTTTCTACTCTTCGATATCATCGTAGGAATCGTCGATTTCGGATTCATAATCCTCATCTTCGTCCTCGTCCACATCAACAAGCTCCTCACCGTCAAACTCCTGCTTGGTGTAGCCGTGTTTGCTAAAGGATTCCTGGTCTCTGTGTCCTCTGGAATCTCCCTCGATAACTGCTCGAAGGTCGGTTTCGCCGTAATCTACATTCTCCATGATCTGAACTTCTGTCTGATCATCCTTGAGTACGCGCACATCCAGGGCCAGGGACTGAAGCTCTTTAAGAAGTACCTTAAAGGATTCCGGAATACCAGGCTCAGGAATATTGTCACCCTTGATGATTGCTTCATAAGTCTTCACACGACCGACAACATCATCGGATTTAACTGTCAGGATTTCCTGGAGTGTATAGGATGCACCATATGCCTCCAGAGCCCAAACCTCCATCTCTCCGAAACGCTGTCCACCGAACTGGGCTTTACCACCCAGAGGCTGCTGTGTAACCAGAGAGTAAGGACCTGTGGAACGGGCATGGATCTTATCATCAACCAGATGATGCAGCTTCAGGTAATGCATGTGTCCGATTGTGGTCGGGCCATCGAAGAACTCTCCGGTACGTCCGTCACGGAGCTGAACCTTACCGTCTCTGGAGATCGGAACTCCCTTCCACAGTGCTCTGTGGGCTTTGTTCTCATCCAGATACTGCATTACATCAGGTGCCAGAATATCTTTGTATTTCTCACGGAACTCCTCAAAGTCCTCTGTATTTACATAGTCATTTGCAAGTTCCAGTGTATCCTGGATATCATTCTCGTTTGCACCATCGAATACCGGTGTGGAAATGTTAAAGCCAAGTGCCTTGGCAGCAAGGCTTAAGTGGATCTCCAAGACCTGTCCGATGTTCATACGGGAAGGTACACCCAGAGGATTCAGCACGATATCCAGCGGACGGCCGTTCGGAAGGAATGGCATATCCTCAACCGGAAGTACTCGGGAAACGACACCCTTGTTACCATGACGACCAGCCATCTTATCACCAACGGAGATCTTTCTCTTCTGTGCGATGTAAATACGTACAGACTGATTTACTCCAGGAGACAGCTCGTCACCATTTTCTCTTGTGAATACCTTGGCATCTACAACGATACCGTACTCACCATGAGGTACCTTAAGGGAAGTATCACGAACCTCACGTGCCTTCTCACCGAAGATTGCACGAAGAAGTCTCTCTTCTGCTGTAAGCTCAGTCTCTCCCTTAGGAGTTACCTTACCTACCAGAATATCCCCTGCACGAACCTCTGCACCGATACGGATGATTCCGCGCTCATCAAGATCCTTGAGTGCGTCATCACCAACGCCTGGAACATCACGGGTGATCTCTTCCGGTCCCAGCTTGGTATCACGTGCTTCTGCTTCATATTCTTCAATGTGAACAGATGTGTAAACATCGTTCTGAACAAGTTTCTCACTTAAAAGTACCGCATCCTCGTAGTTATAACCTTCCCAGGTCATAAATCCGATCAGAGGGTTCTTACCAAGGGCAAGCTCTCCCTGAGAGGTAGACGGACCATCTGCAATAACATCTCCTGCTTCAACGTGCTCGCCCTGATTTACGATCGGACGCTGGTTGTAGCAGTTGCTCTGGTTACTGCGCATGAATTTGGTAAGATGATAATCATCCTTTGTTCCGTCATCATTCTTGATACTGATATCAGTAGATGTGGAACGAAGTACAGTACCGGACTTTCTTGCAACGATGCAGACACCGGAGTCAACAGCTGTCTTGGCTTCCATTCCTGTACCAACAACCGGTGCCTCTGTAGTAAGAAGCGGAACGGCCTGACGCTGCATGTTGGATCCCATCAGCGCACGGTTCGCATCGTCGTTCTGAAGGAATGGGATCAGGGCTGTAGCTACAGAGAATACCATCTTAGGAGATACGTCCATGTAATCAAACATCTGACGCTCATACTCCTGAGTCTCTTCGCGGAAACGACCGGAAACGTTCTTACGAACGAAATGTCCCTCTGCGTCAAGTGCCTCATTCGCCTGTGCTACATGGTAGTTATCCTCTTCATCTGCTGTCATGTAAACAACTTCGTCGGTTACACGCGGATTCATAGGATCTGTCTTATCAATCTTACGGTAAGGTGCCTCAACAAATCCGTACTGATTCAGCTTTGCATAGGATGCAAGGGAGTTGATCAGACCGATGTTCGGTCCCTCAGGAGTCTCGATCGGGCACATTCTTCCGTAATGGGAATAGTGAACGTCTCGAACCTCGAATCCGGCTCTGTCTCGTGACAGACCGCCAGGTCCAAGTGCGGAAAGACGTCTCTTATGGGTCAGCTCACCAAGCGGGTTATTCTGATCCATGAACTGTGACAGCTGGGAAGATCCAAAGAACTCTTTTACAGCAGCTGTAACAGGTTTGATATTGATCAGGGACTGCGGGGAAATGCTCTCCACATCCTGTGTTGTCATTCTCTCACGAACCACACGCTCAAGTCTGGAAAGACCGATACGGTACTGGTTCTGAAGCAGCTCACCCACCGCACGGATACGACGGTTTCCTAAGTGGTCGATATCGTCGTCATTTCCAATGCCGTATTCCAGATGCATATTGTAGTTAATGGAGGCAAAAATGTCTTCTCTTGTAATATGCTTCGGAATCAGATCATGGATATCTCTGCGGATAGCAGCAATTCTGTCCTCAAGTGTGTCATTTTCTTCCAGAATTTTTTCGAGTACAGGGTAGTATACTAACTCTGTAACACCAAGCTCTTCCAGGTTCTCGATTTCTGGCAGATAGTGATGCATGTCTACCATTAAGTTGGAAAGAACTTTAATTCTGCGGTCTTCTTCACCCTGGATCCATACAAATGGAACTGCAGCGTTCTGAATGGCATCAGCCAGTTCTCTGGTCACGATCTGGCCAGCCTCTGCCAGGATCTCGCCTGTAGAGCCTTCCACCACATCATCAGCCAGTTTGTGGCCAACAATTCGTTTATTAAAATGAAGCTTTTTATTAAATTTATAACGTCCGACCTTGGCAAGATCATATCTTCTCGGATCAAAGAACATCGCATTGATCAGGCTCTCTGCGCTCTCAACTGCAAGCGGCTCGCCTGGACGGATTTTCTTATACAGCTCAAGAAGACCTTCTTCATAATTTGTAGAAGTATCTTTTGTAAAACTTGCAAGGATCTTCGGCTCTTCACCAAACAGATCGATGATCTCTGCATTGGAGCCAACCCCAAGTGCACGGATCAGTACAGTGATCGGAACCTTTCTGGTTCTGTCCACACGTACATAGAACACATCATTGGAGTCAGTCTCATATTCCAGCCATGCTCCTCTGTTAGGAATTACTGTACAGGAAAACAGTCTTTTACCGATTTTATCGTGTGCAATGGCATAATAGATTCCAGGGGAACGTACTAACTGGCTGACAATAACACGCTCAGCACCGTTAATAACGAAGGTTCCTGTCGCAGTCATAATCGGCAGGTCTCCCATGAAAATCTCGTGTTCGTTGATCTCTTCTGTTTCCTTGTTAATCAGTCTCACTCGAACCTTCAAAGGTGCGGCATAAGTTACGTCACGTTCTTTACACTGCTCGATGGTATATTTAGCATCTTTTTCATCAAATGTGAAGCCGATGAACTCGAGACTGAGCTTTCCGCCGTAGTCTGCGATTGGAGAAATATCATCGAACACTTCATTCAATCCTTCGTCGAGAAACCACTGGTAAGAATCCTTCTGGACCTCGATCAAATTCGGCATTTCCAGGACTTCTTTTTGTCTCTGGTAGCTCATTCGCATGCTTTTTCCAGTTTTTACAGAACGAATTCTGTTTTTTTCCATTGACGTTTCACCCCTGTTTTATTTTATTTATTACAACATCAGCCAGCCCTGCTTACTAAGCATAGTAGGCATATCTTGCCATAATATAGCATTCTTCACTATAGCACAACAAAAAAAGCCTGTCAAGCACTTTTCCTGTTCTTTTTTTAATTTATTTCAATTTGAAGCAGTCTTTATAATACTTTCTGCTCTGTGTAGGAACGGTTTCCATATTTATCTGTCAGCAGCAACAGAAGCACGGTTCCTTTTTTCTGTTTTGGAATGGAGACACTGTATCTTCCTCTGGAAGTAACATTGCCCTGTCCGATCCTTTTGTTTCCGGATTTTGTCACAACATATACAGTAAGCCTTCTGCCTCCTGCTGCCGTTCCGGTAATTCTTGCGGTGTTTCTGGTGATTCTTGCGGATGCTGGAAGCCTTACCAGAACAGAACCTGTACTGTTCCTGGAATAGACGGCATAGGAACTTCCATTATTCCGCAGCCGGTTTTGCTGACTGCCTGAAATCCTGGACTGGACGATCCGCAGACCGCAGTTCCCGTTTCCTGTGATCGTATTTCCATAAAGGGATTTTAGCTGACTGGAGATCACCTGTACTCCATAGCGTTTTACAGTAGTTACGTTATTAGATTTTATATCAGTATCGCCAATATTTTTCAGGTATATTCCGTCTAGTCTGCAGTCAGATACCTTATTGGATATCACCTGACATTTCTTGCTGTCCAGAACCACAATTCCGCTTTTATTGCTGACACCAACATCATTTTTGCTGATTACAGTACCTGTACTTCCCGTTCCAATGTAGATTCCATCATTTAAAGTGTTATTTATAATATTTCCCGTAATTTTATTGTCTGTTGAAGCAGCATTCAATGTCCTGCCGCCGTTATTAGCACATATTCCATTCCCCTTGCAGTCACCAATCTTATTACTGCTTATCACATTTCCAGATGATCCGGCCAAATAAATTCCCGTGATAGAAAAGGAACTGGCATGCACTAATGAAATCCGGTTTTTGTTTACCACACAATTATCTGCAAGATACATGTAAATTGCATTGCCTACATCAGAAACTAAATTGTTCTCTACCGTAACATTTGTTACTTTATAGATTCCTTCTGGTATACCAGTTGCATTCGCATTCACTTTACTGCCCTGTATTTGGATTCCATATCCCTTCCAGCTTTTTCCATTAATTTTATCTGTATTAGAAATAAATATCCGATTATTTTTCACAGAAATATTGGATGAATACTGATTTCCAGCAGTTCCCGGCGCTGCGTCAGGTGCCAGATGGGTATTGGGCGTATACATGCTGCATACAAGTACTCCGCCGCCTACATGTTCCATCGTGTTGTCTTCCACTGCGGAGTCCACATAGTTCAAGCACCATACCGCACGCTTGCGGATGTTTCGGAAAGTGTTATTGCGGATCTGGATGTTTCGATACGGACGGTCGTAAACCATGCTGTGGCTTCCCACGCCTGCAAAAACATCCTCGAAAGTATTATTCTCAATCAGCACATTTTCACAGACAGCACCGTCGAACGGCTGATATCTTGGGAAAATATAGTCCAGGCAGGCATCCAGCTGAATACATTCCTGTCCGCCGCCCTCATAATCTTTCCAGTAGCCACGGAAGGTGCAGCCGGTCACTACAGCATCCTTCACACCTGCAAGTTCAAGGAAATGAGACTTCAGGTTGTTAAGAAAGGTGACATTCTTCACGGTTATATTGGTAGCATGTCCAATACGGAAGCCAACGAAACCGCCTGGATTCTCCTTGCCTTCTACATTCTGATAGTTCAGATCCCAGGTTCCGCCATCAATGGTAACATTCCGATAGCCATTATAGCCGCCATCAGAAAGCACTTCTTCCCCAAGCCGGAGAATAATGTGCTTGTTGGTGCTGCTCTTCGTGATAACTGCACCCTGGGCATAAAGAGTCATATTGCTGTACAGATGAATGGTATTGGAAATATAATAATTTCCCGGAGGAATGATCACTTTACAGGGAGACACATCTGTAGCACGCTGCCCCATAAATTTCAAAACAAGGTTCAGCACATTGGTGATATCAGTTCCATCCTGGACATCCAGGGTAACCTCTGTGGCATCTGCCGGAATTTTGGCAAGAATTTCTGCTTCCTCTTCGGAAAGATCGGCAGCCTGTACTTCTGCCTGTGCCTCATCCGAGCTTCCATCTGTGAATGCCATCTCGTCACTGCTGCCGCTGAAAAAAGCAGCCTCACTTTGCTGTTCTTCTGAATCAGATCCAAAGCTTGCCTCAGCTTCTTCTCCGCTTTCCGGCAGCATCTCCGGATCATCTGTGTCATCCGGAACCTGCACTTTCTCAGTTCCGTCTGTGTAAAAACTATCACTTTCAGTCGTATCGGAAAACTCAGCTGCAATTTCCGGTGCCTCTGCATAAGCAGCTCCGCTGCAGCCCAGTTCCAATGACAATCCCAACAGAATTCCAGCCACAAGTCTCTTCATATTCATCCTCCTGCCTTAAATCATCATAGTCTTTCCCTGCAGGATCCTTTATGTAAAAAAGAAATATCATCTGTTTCCCTTTTACATAAAGGATCCTCGCTGACAAAATCCTTTGCAAAAAAAATCCCCGCAGTTGCCTGCAAACAGACTTCTGCGGGGAGCTTGGTTCGCTTAAATTATTTAAGAGTAACTTTAGCGCCTTCAGCCTCAAGTTTAGCTTTGATGTCCTCAGCCTCAGCTTTGGAAGCGCCCTCTTTAACTGCTTTAGGAGCACCATCAACAACTTCTTTAGCTTCTTTAAGACCTAAGCCTGTGATCTCACGAACAACTTTGATAACTTTAACTTTGTTAGGACCTACTTCTGTAAGCTCTACGTCAAACTCATCTTTCTCCTCTGCTGCCTCAGCTGCACCAGCTGCTGCTACAACAACGCCTGCTGCTGCGGATACACCGAACTCTTCCTCGCAAGCTTTTACTAAATCATTTAACTCTAATACAGATAACTCTTTGATTGCTTCGATAAACTCAGCTGTTGTTAACTTTGCCATTATAATTTTCCTCCATTTTTAAAATTTTTGTGGAATCAATGATTCGATTCAGCGGCAGATTCTTAAATTATTCTGCTGCTGGAGCCTC
Organism: Blautia acetigignens; assembly: GCF_025566865.1. Lineage (NCBI taxonomy): Bacteria > Bacillati > Bacillota > Clostridia > Lachnospirales > Lachnospiraceae > Blautia > Blautia acetigignens. The sequence goes on along the minus strand of NZ_JAOQJM010000020.1, from coordinate 4,757 downwards.
TGCTGCACCCTCGCCCTGCTGTTCTGCAATCTGATTAAGCACACGAGCAAAGTTGGTGATAGGAGACTGGATACTTCCAAGCAGTTTGCCGAGAAGTTCTTCTCTGGACGGGATCTGGGACAGAGCCTGGATTCCTGCCTGATCGTTGTAGTTACCCTCAACAATACCTGCAACTAATTCAAGTGCCGGATACTGTTTTGCAAATTTAGCAAGGATTCTTGCAGGAGCAGTAGCGTCTGTTGCAGAAATTGCAATAGCGTTTGTTCCATGTAAGTGCTTGTCAAGATCTGCACATGGAGTACCTTCAAATGCACGACGCATTAAAGTGTTCTTGTAAACCTTGTACTGTACGCCGGACTCTCTTAACTCTTTACGTAAAATAGTATCCTGCTCAACTGTAAGACCGCTGTAGTCAACCAGTACGACTGCCTGTGCGTCTTTAATGTTGTTTGCGATTTCTTCTACGATTGGCTGTTTCAGTTCTACTTTTGCCATGAAATGGTACACCTCCTTATAAAATTTGATATACCGCCAAAAAAAGCCTTGCTGTAAGACAGCAAGGCTTAACGTAATTCTTACTTAAGAATACTTAGTCCTCGGTAGGCGTTTTAATCCTTATGCCTTACGGCACCTACTGTCTTCGGCAGCGTTCTGTAATAAAATACCATGTTCGTTTTTATTTGTCAATAGGTAATTTCATTTTTTTACATTTGTTTTCTTACTACCCGATATTCATCTCCCATGCGGAAATATGGACAATCGTGATTGGTTCCGGTAACAAAGCGGTACATCTCATCTTCATCCAGATTCATCTCACAGGTATAGCACTCATAATCGTCATCATAAGAATAATTTACACAGTACTCGCAGTTTACTCCCTGCTTGTTCTTCATTATTTATAAAACCTGCCTTTCTACAGGAATTTCATTATTCGGGAAAATTAGAGCATGTTTGAAAAAGGCTCTAGAGCGTGTTTGAAAAAGGCTTTCTGCAAGATGTGCGTCACAATTTGTGGGAGATTTTGTCCGGATGAGGGCGCCGTAGCGGGCTACGGCAACTGAATTCGGGCAAAATATACCGCAAAGTGGGGCGTGCAGATTGCGGGAATGATTTTTCAAACAGGCTCTAAGGCTTCCCCCGAATCCATTTGGCGTTTTCGCTTTCGTCAGCTTCCTGGGAGCATATCCGGCCATGACAAAATTTCTCTGGCAATAATATTCTCATAATCACCCTCTATATCCTGGCTCCGTCCTGCTTCATAGATATTGGTCTCAGCGCCCCATACCCGGTCCTCATATTCCCATACATGGAATTTCAGTCCCCGGAAAAGGAAATCGAGGCTTCCGCAGCCGTCTGTCTCTGTATATTCATATTTAATGTTTTTCTTCTTTAATGCATCCTGTACGATCTGCAGCCGCATTTTGCACACCTCACTTTTCGTCATTCTTCTCTACAGTTCCGTTATCAACATGGATACGGTTCTTGCCTGTTTTCTTTGAAACATACATTGCATGGTCCGCAGACAGATACAGGTTTTCGTAATCCTGTCCTGCTGCAGGATAAGCCGCAGCACCAACACTGATGGTAAAATGCGGTTCCTCCTTGGAGGCCGCCAGCACATCCAGAATCTCAGCGCCCTTTGCTTCCGCATCTGCAGCGAATTCTGTATCCGTCATGAATACAATGAATTCATCACCGCCAAGCCTTCCCACAATATCATCCTTGCGGAAATTCTCTTTCAGAATCTTCACAAGATTGATCAGCGCCAAATCTCCCATGGCATGTCCCATAGTATCATTAACTGTCTTGAAATCATCAATATCGATCATGAACAGATAGCCTTTGCAGTTTTTGTTCTGCATAAGCTCACCAATCTTCGCTTCTGCGGATTTACGGTTGAGAGCTCCGGTCAGACCATCTATCGAAGCTTTTTCCAGCAAATCCTGTTCCTTGGTCATTTCATCCTGCACATCCGAAATCTTGCCAAGGAATACCTGGGGAGTACCAAGACGTCCGCGTACCAATCGGCCCATCCAGCGAACCCAGCGATAGTTGCCATTCTTATCCTTAAAGCGGATTACGAAATCGTCAATCTCATCTTTCTTATCTCCGATAGTGGAAAGAAGATTCTTTACCTTCTCTACATCATCCGGATGTACCATTGCAAAATCAGTGTCATTCTCAAATGGACGTATCTGGCCAATTTCCTTCAATCCAAACAGGGTGGTTATATTCGGAGTAAATACCAGTGTCTTATCCAGACAGTCGTATTCAAAAAGTACCGTGTCGGAAAACTCAGACAAAATATCGTATCGCGCCTGCCCTTTCATTGCACGCTTCTGTTGTTTCATATACAAACGGCCAATCAGAATGATTATAATTGACATACAGCCAAACAATGTTATTATTAAAGCGCGATTTCCGTTAATGAGCATTGTTCTGTAATTTTTTATTTTATTGGAGCGATAGCCTGATACCAGAATACAATCTCTGTCTTCCAGCTTAGACGCCGCCAGATAAATATCTGATTTCTCTAATTCGGAAAATAAATACGGCTGTCCGAAAGTAAGATTTGCAAGGATATCTTCTACTTTCTCAATATCTTTGTCTTTGATCCGAATAGACCTCAATTCCGTGTCTACTGTATATTCGATATCAAAAATCTTCATATCGCCAGCCAGAATCACACCTTTAGAGTCACATAGGTAATGGAACACCCTGTTTTTATCCTGTTTAATCATTTTCCAGGCTTTCTCTAAATCAGCAGTTTCTCCCTGATCATCACAAAAAGCCTCTATTTCTGATAATGCCTCTGAATGAGCGGACAATAGAGTTTCTTCCATTAGTTCGGAAAAAACCCTCTCAGTTTTCTGACGATATCTTTTCATGAGGAACGTAGTCAAAAAAACCATCACCAGCAAACAAATTAAGACTATAAAAAACCATTGCCTTTTCGTTCTATATTCAGAATTATCTTTCATGATTTTTTTCATATAACGACATCCAATCCTAATTAAAAAGCTTTTATTTAAGTATAAAGCTTGCACATAGCTCTGTCAAGTTAACCTTATATTACCTGTGAACAGTTACAAAATATCACATACTTAAAGCTATTATCTATGGGCAGAAGTCATAGGATTCCATTTTCCGCTTAAATAATGTCTTGTAAATAATATAAACAGCAGCAAATTATGCCCGATCATGCATCCCCAGGCAGAAATCAGTCCCATTCCAAGCATATGGATACAGACAAATGTTCCCAAAATCCGAACTCCCCACATACCAACTACATTGAATACGAACGGTGTCACTGTTTTTCCCACACCTTGCATCATTCCTTCTATAACAATAGGAACTCCGTAAAATGGCTCGGAAACAGCAACCATGCGAAGTACTGTACTTCCCAGACTAATGATCTGGGCATCTGATGAAAAAAGCCTGATCAATACTGGTGCAAAAGTGAACAAAAGTCCGCCTGAAACAACCATTAATCCGATTTCTAATGGCATGATTGCTCTTGCAAGTCCGCTTAGCTTCTTATTGTCATTAGCACCTAACGCATTTCCTGCCAAAGTGGCTGCAGCTGTCTGCATTCCCCAACCTGGAATATAAAATGCTGATTCAACTGTATTTGCAATCGTGTGAGCCGCAGTTGCAGTTTCGCCAAGTGAATTAATCATAGATGCAAACGCTACGTAGCCAAGAGATGTTGCAAAGCGCTGAAACATATTTGGAACTGCCACTTTCAGACATGGCTTAAGAACTACCTTATCCAGCTTAAAGCTCTGTCCTTTTGGCGAGATATCCGGGTGTTTCCATAATTTAATTGTAATGGCTATACCGCCAATGGTATATGCAATTGCACTTGCTGCAGCAGCGCCCTGAACGCCCCATCCAGCACCTGGGATTAACACATTTTTTCCACCGATGGAAACCGTCCTTGTGGAATATATGAGGAAATAATTCAGCACAATGTTGATAACATTAAATGCAACGCCTACCTGCATAGGAGTTTTGGTATCACCCACAGCCCTGAGAACTGTTCCAAAAATAATATTTGCAGTTCTAAATAGCATTGGGGAATATAAAATCAAAAAATAGCTGGATGCCATTCTTCGTATAGAAGGATCTACCTGCATCCATACTGGCACTTTGCTGCTAAGTCCGATCGTCAGAAGTGTAAATAAAATTCCTACAATCAGAACTGTGATTACAGCCTGTGCAGAAGCTTTCTTAGCTTGCTGTTTTTTTCCAGCTCCCATTGACTGAGAAATGTATGCCAAAAATCCTACACTAATTGCAGAAATAGTACTGCCGATCAGCCAATTGACTGTGCTGGTAGCACCTACAGCCGCAGTAGCGCGAGTTCCAAGTACACCAACCATTCCTGTATCCATGTACTGCACAGCAGTCTGCATAAGCTGCTCTAGCATAGTTGGCCATGCCAGAGAGAAAATAATTGGCAGCATTTCCTTTGTGTCTTCATCTGTCCTTTTTAGTTTGTTTCTACTAAATTTCATCTGGTTTCTTCCTGTTTACTATTTTTCAAATCTTTACCAATCTATAAAAAAATCCAGGTAACAAAAAAACGATAACCAACCGGCTACCGTTTAAGTCCTGTACCTTCAAAACTACATACATGCTGTATCCTCTTCGGAATCTTTTCGAATCATTTCTCAACCTTGCGAATAAATCGGAAGTTCCATCTCACTTCGTTCGATGGAACGACCTTCGTGCTTAGCACTCAGGTCAAGCCC
>NZ_JAOQJM010000002.1:217751-501943 GCF_025566865.1 Blautia acetigignens | reverse complement strand
TGTCAGAATTAAAAGTCCATATAGAGTTGACGCGCTTTGTTCAACCAGAAAAAATCGAAATTGATGCAAACGAAAGGGCAGTTAATGAAAAATCTCAATACTGCTTTTTCGTTTGCACCACCTTCGATTCTTTCCTTAACGATTTTGATAAACCCATTATACCCTTTCTGAATCATCCTGTCACCACATTTCATCAGATCAGAACCTGTCGAAATCCTCCTGTGTGGCAACCTGTCTCCATCCTTTATACTCATCGTTCTTGCTCTCCACAAACATATCATTCACCATCCCGATAGTCAGCAGATCCCGGATGGAAATTCCCAGCTGCACACACCGGAGAAGAAACAGGGGAGTTGTCATTTCACGGTCTGTTGCATGAAGTTTTTTTTAGCCTCCACATCCGTCCTGATGTTCATTCCCCACAGCTCGATCAGCTTCGGCAGAACCTGGTAAATACTGAATGTATTAAACTCATCCAGCCATTCCTCCGGATTATCCGGAATAGACGGATCCGCAGCCGACAGATACACCGACTTGTACCAGTCTGCATAAACAGTTGCATCCGTAGTATTCCCAGTCTTCGCCTTCACCTTTCCATCCGACAATGGTGTAGCCTTGATAGTCAGTGTTTCTGTCTGCACTTCCTTTTTCTCCTCGTTGGTCTTGCCCTCGATCTTCGGACGGGAAGCTGAACAGTTATACATCACGTGGCGGATATGGCGCACATCCCCGTCGAACTCAAAAAGCAGGGCAAACAGTGCCAGTTCTGCATCCGAGTTTTCAATCAGAACGCCCTTGGCATCCAGCTTTTCTCTCAGCACATCCGTCCTGAAACTCTCCGGAATCAGTGCAAGCTCCAGATCCCCGTCATAGCCCATATTGTTGTTGATCACATAATACGCAATACCATCCGCATAAAAATTCTCTGGCTCCCCGTTGGCATCCAGGGACAGTGACACGGATCCCGGAAGCGGCACCGGTGCTGCATAGGTTCATACGAAGCCATTTAAACGTTATCTCATATGCCGGATTCTATTTTGCTTCCCGATAAGCATCACGAAGTCTCTCAATATCCACCGTACATCCAAGGGAAGGATTTACCTTGTACCAGTTTGCTTCATCTTCCCAGTCCTCATCATCCTTAAGACCATATACCACAGGATAAAAGGTTGGATCTACACGCCGTCCTTCCAGAATATCTACTGCTTTGGTATGCAGTTCAAACGCAATCGAATGCCTGTCATTTCCAGCAGTCGTAATAATAAAGTGCAATGGATTCTGCCGAGCATCTGAACTGTATTTTGTGAGTACGTCATATAGCTGTCGATTCGGCTGTGTATGAATTTCATCGAACACAAGTCCCGAAATCGAAAAACCATGCTTACTTCCAACCTCTGCTGAAAGCACCTGATAAAAACCAGCATTTCCGTAATTAACAATTCGCTTTGTAGCTGACATCAGCTTGCTTCTCTTCATCAGTGCCGGCGACATCTCAACCATCTGTCTTGCAACATCAAAAACAATGGATGCCTGCTGCACCATAAACTTCCGCAGATGGTTCATTATCTGCATAAAGTAAATAAAGAGCGATGGCAGCTGCCAATTCACTCTTTCCAACCTTTTTACAGATTTCTACAAAAGCTGTACGGAATTGCCTGTTACCATCAGGCTTGACAATCCCGAATATATCTCTTATTAGCTGCTCCTGCCAGGGCAACAGCCAGAATCTCTTACCTGCCCATTTGCCTTTTGTGTGGCATAAATTCTCAATAAAAGCAACTGCCCTGTCTGCCTTTGCCTTATCGTAATGAGAAGTCGGAAGCATAAATCTTGTCGGCTGATAATTTTTCAGCTTTGGATAGTCTTTTGGTCTTGTTTCACGCGCCATCTCCCATCATACCTCCTTGATTTTTGCCAACTGTCTATCCAAACACACCACTATCCCCAAGTAATGCCTCCATCTCATCCTCTGTTTCTTTCACTTTACCATTACCGGCAACAATCCTGCTACGCGAAGATGGCGTGAGCCCAAACTCTGATGCCGCCTGCAACATCAACTTCTGATTCGTATTTGCAATTCCAACCCAAGGTGTCTGCTGCTGATATCCTTTATCCGTTTCAAATGTCGAGCCGCCAGAAGTAATATGCTCCTGAGCTTCCCTCCATCTTGCATATGACTGACAATATGCAGCAAACGCCGCCATATCAACTTCAGTAAGAACACCCATCTGATTCATCAACTTCGCCAAGCGTTCCCATTTCTTCTTTGCTTCCGGCATTAACCAATCAGGACAAGCAGGCATTCCTTTTGCTGGGACTAGCTCTTTCGTATTCAATTTTCTCTTACCTGGATTACCTTCCAGCTTCTTCACAGCTGTAGGCTTTGGCTTTCTTCCCGCCATCGGAATTCCTCCTTTCTCAAGTTCCAATATTTTTTATTGTCAAAACCATTATTTCTACATATAATAATTAAAAACACGAAGCAAATATGAAGCAAATAGTGTTCCTCAAAAACTCGTTTTCTGTTGACTACGAGTATTTTTGTGGTACAATGAAGCTAGAGGATAGCGGCGTTGACCAGCTATCGTGGTGTTGAAGCAGTTGACTGTGTCGGCATGCAGCCGGTTGTGGAGCCTGACCTTGGGTTATGCGATAACCTCAAACCGAATAGGTTCTTCGGAACTGAATGAAAACGCTTTTTAAGGGCCTTGCATTGGCAGGGTCCTTTATTTTTTGCAAAGGACAAGGTATAATATGGATCTATTACAACAGTCTGCACAAGCCTGGAAAGAAATAACTAAATATAGATATTTGTTTACATATGGCTATAAGAAACAGCTGTATCCAATTAATCTTACCTTTTCTCTGGAAGATTATCCGCATTTAGCTGGCTTCCAGTATATGAAAGATATCTCACTTCCCAATTATTCTTCTGCCAAAATTGCTGATAGAATTCTTGAGGGTAAAATACTATTTGAAAAAGTTCAAAAAGCAGCCCAGTACGAGGAGATGATAAAACCTCGACTTGAAGCTTTAGTTCACTTGAAAGAATCCCTTGATAACAAATTTAATTTAACTTGTTGTGCTAGATAAAATAAATATAAAGAAACTTCAACAAAATGTGCTATCCTATTTGTAGGGAATACAATGAAAGGAGGCATCATTATGTTGAAGTTCCAAGATAATAATACCACTGTTATTGCAACTTTTGAAGACTTTATTTTGACCACTTACGTTATTATTGACGAATTGTATCATCAGTTTGCACCTCCAGAAGTTACCAGACGACGGCATATCCTGAATGCAAAATTATCTGACTCAGAAATCATTACCATCAGTCTCTGTGGAGAATTGGCAGGCGTTGATTCTGAGAATGCATGGTTTTCTTTTGTGAAACGAAACTACAGGCATCTTTTTCCGCAGCTTTGCAGCAGAAGTCGTTTTAACAGAACGAGACGCGCCCTGATGCAGACAACAGAATTGTTACGACAAAAAATGATTTCGGTATTCCCAATTCCAGTCAGTTCCTATTACATCATCGACAGTTTTCCACTTGCAGTCTGTAAATTTGGGCGTGCACGATATTGTAAAGCATTTCGTGGCCATGGTGCTGATTATGGAAAATGTCCTTCCAAAAAAGAAACTTATTACGGATATAAAGTGCATGCTTTAATCACATTGGAGGGATACATTGCATCATTTGAGATTACACCGGCATCTACAGATGATCGCGAAGGATTACGTGATCTGGCGGCTCATTGGTCTAATATTACAATCTTAGCGGATAAAGGCTACATTGGAAAAAACATGGGACAGGAAATGCAGGAAAAGAATATCTGTCTTTTTGCTCTGAAACGTTCCAACAGTAAGGAAAACTGGCCAAAATCCGTACGTCAGTTAATATTCAAACTGAGAAGACGGGTAGAAACCGTATTCTCTCAATTGAGTGGTCAGTTAAATGCAGAAAGAGTGTTAGCCAAAAGCTTTCAGGGGTTATGTACCCGTTTGGTTAATAAAGTACTGGCATACAATCTCTGTATTGCATTGAACAGCATTTTCGGTGAAACCTGTGAAATTGGAAAAATCAAGAAATTGATATTTTAAAAATTTTATTCTTTCAATAACTACAGGGATTCTTTGCGGTTTCACAGGTTTTCACATAATTTATTTGAAGTAGCACAATAGGTTAAGTTATGTGAAATTGATTGTCATAGTAGTGGCGATTACTCTGGTTATCAATAATGTTGTTCTGATTAACGCGAAAATCCCTTCGCCCTCCATGGAAAACACACTTATGGTCAAAGACCGTCTCTTTGGCTTCCGCCTGGCGTACGGAATTAACCTGAATCTGTTCGGCTATGAAATTTCCGAAAAGTTCAAGGATCCTGACCGGTTCGATATTGTAATATTCAAATCTCCGGATGACGAAAGCCGTCTCTTTATCAAGCGGGTAATCGGGCTTCCTGGAGAAACTGTGGAAATTAAAGATGGAAAGGTCTATATAAACGACTCCAGTACTCCATTGGACGATTCCTTTATTCCAGAGAAGATGACGGGAAATTACGGCCCATACAAGGTCCCGGAAAACTGTTATTTTATGCTTGGCGATAATCGGAATAATTCCAACGACTCCCGTTTCTGGAAAAATAAATTCGTCCGCTTCGACCAGCTTGTGGGAAAAGCTGTGGTGAGATATTATCCATCCATCAAGTGGCTGGGCTAGCTACGACAACCGAATTCGGGTGAAATCTCCCGCAAAGTGGGGCGTGCAGATTGCAGGAATGATTTTTCAAACACGCTCTAGATCTAAAATTATTTCTATAATCTGCATGCCTTATGTTACAGAAGGATTTTCCAAATGTCGTATAAAATGCCGCACCCAGAAAAGTGCGGCATTTTAAGATGTACCGGCAAGACCATCAGGCAGGGAAAACTTATAATACATAATCAAAATGATTCTATGCTACAATAATCAAAACTTTAATTCTAAAGGAAACTGCCGTTTAAGCGGCAATACCATAATGATAAGTTCATTTTAGGACACGTTCTGTGTCATCTGCATTCTCAAGGGGAAGAGGAAGCGTAAAGGGAAAAGAAAAATATATAGCTGTTTGCAGTTGGTGCAGCGGCAAAATACGGAGGAAGACATGTGTGGTATCTGTGGATTTACAGGTCGCAGGCAGGATCAGAAAGCAGTCATTGAGAAGATGATGAAATCCATTGAACATAGGGGCCCGGACAGCGAAGGCTCTTTTTGTGGTGGAGAAATTACCCTGGGATTCAGACGACTTAGCATTATAGATTTGGAAGACGGGCAGCAGCCCATGGAAAGCGCAGACGGCAGTCTGCATATTGTATTTAACGGAGAAATTTATGATTATCAGGAATTGCGCGAGGAATTAGAGACTGCTGGGATTACATTTCGCACCCATTCCGACACGGAGGTTCTGGTCAATACCCTTCAGCAGTACGGGGAAAAAGCCCTGGACAAGCTGCGGGGAATGTTTGGATTTGCGGTGTGGAATGAAAAAGAGCAGACTTTGATGCTTGCCCGGGACTTCTTTGGGATTAAGCCTGTGTATTATGCCCAGATTGGGGAACATTTTGTATTTGCGTCTGAGATTAAGAGTATTCTTGCTTTTCCAGGCTATAAGAGGGAAGTGAATCAGCTGGCGCTGGAGCAGTATCTGTCTTTTCAGTATTCTCCTCTGGAAGAGACCTTTTTCAAAGGGATTTACAAGCTGATGCCAGGCCATATTCTGCTCTATAAAGATGGAAAATATAAAATTAAAACATATTTTCAGCCAAGGCTTACGCCGGGAGTATGTCCTAATCTGCAGCCCCTTCAGAAACAGCTGTCAGACGTTCTGGAAGATTCCGTGAAGCATCACATGCTCAGTGATGTGGAAGTTGGTGCCTTTCTCTCTGGCGGCGTGGACTCTGGCTATCTGTCTGCCGCTTCAGGTGCAGACCAGGCTTTTACCGTAGGATTTGATGAAGGAAACCGCTACAACGAAGTCAGCAAGGCAGCAGAAGTTGCCAAGAAAGCCGGGCTGAAGCATCATGTAAAGATCATCTCCAAGCAGGAATTCTGGGATTCCCTTCCGGATGTAATGTATCACATGGATGAACCATTGGGAGACGCTTCCGCAATCGCCCTGTATTTTCTGTCCAGGGAAGCTGCCAAGCATGTGAAAGTAGTGCTCTCCGGTGAGGGAGCCGATGAGCTTTTCGGCGGCTACAATATCTATCGGGAACCAGAGTCTTTGAAAGCAGTATCCTGGATTCCATTCCAGGTTAGAAAGGCAATAGGCAGGCTGGCGGCGAAGCTTCCCGATGTCAAAGGTCGTGATTTCCTGATTCGTGCAGGAATGAAAGTAGAAGAGCGTTTCATCGGAAACGCCTATATTTTCCGGGAGAAAGAGAAAAAACAGATTCTAAAAAATGGCATTACCGGGCCATCCACCCAGGAATTTTTACGCCCGTTTTATGAAGAGATAGAAGATTCAGACATTACTGGAACACCAGAAACGACTGGAACCAAAACAAAAAAATCATCTCGTAGACATCCTTTACAGGATATGGAGAAAATGCAGTCCATCGACCTGAACTACTGGCTTCCCGGCGACATCCTCCAGAAAGCCGACAAGATGAGTATGGCTCATTCCCTGGAAGTGCGGGTGCCGTTCCTTGATAAGGAAGTCTTTGATCTGGCAGCCGGCCTTCCCAAAGACGCCAAGATTGCAGGTGGCACTACCAAATATATTTTCCGCAAAGCCGTATCCGGTTACATCCCCGAGGACACTGACGGCAGAAAAAAGCTGGGCTTTCCCATTCCCATCCGCGTATGGCTGCGGCAGGATGACTGGTACCAGATGGTGATGGAAATGTTCACATCCCGGGAAGCCGGGCAGTTTTTCCATACCGAGAAACTGGCAGAGCTTCTGAAAGACCACAAAGAAGGAAAAAAAGACAACAGCCGCAAGATCTGGACCGTCCTGGCTTTCCTGATCTGGTATCATCGCTTTTTCGTGTAGGCATCAAGTCAGGGTCAAAGATTTTTTGACTCTGATTTCTTATATATCGAAAATATAAACCCAACAGTCATTTTTACCAAAATCTTTCCCGAAATCCCCGAAACTCATTATATTGAGAATTATTCTCACCTTCCCACCTTTCCTTTTTCAGACAAAAGAAGTATGATAAGAACAAGTTAGCATGAACTAACAAAAGAGCAATCTGTCTGGGAGGAAGAGTTATGTTTCTTGAAATTAAAGGATTAAAGAAAGGATTCGGATCTGGCGACAGCAGGACAGAAGTACTGCGGGGAATTGATTTTTCCGTGGAAAAAGGAGAATTCTGCGTCCTTCTGGGACCATCCGGTTCCGGAAAATCCACACTTTTGAATATTATCGGCGGAATTGATGAGCCGGACGAGGGCTACATTTCCATAAACGGGGAAAAAACAGGGGATATGAAAGAAAAGGCCCTGACCCTTTACCGCAGGAAGCATCTTGGCTACGTGTTCCAGATGTACAATCTGATCCCAAATTTAAATGTCAAAGAAAACATTGAAGTAGGCGCATATCTGAGCAATAAGGCGCTGGATATTGACGAGCTTCTTCATACGTTGGGACTATACGAGCACAGGCATAAGCTGCCAAATCAGCTTTCCGGCGGACAGCAGCAGAGAACTGCCATCGGCCGTGCCATTGTAAAAAATCCGGATATTCTTCTGTGTGATGAGCCAACAGGTGCCCTGGATTACAACACTTCCAAGGAAATTCTGAAGCTGATCGAGCAGGTAAACCAGAAATATGGAAATACAATCATCATGGTTACCCACAATGACGCCATCAAAAATATGGCAGACCGTGTGGTAAAGCTTCGCGACGGCCAGATCCGCAGAAACTATCTCAATGAGTCAAAAGTCTCAGCAGACGATCTTGACTGGTAAGGCGGTGCACTATGAGAAATCCATTGTGGAAACGTCTTCCAAGAGAGCTAAAAAGTGATTTTGGAAAATACATTGTAATCTTTCTGTTTATGACTTTGACCATCGGATTTGTATCCGGTTTTCTGGTTGCAGATGACAGTATGCTTGCAGCCTATGATGAGAGCTTTGAGAAATACAACATTGAGCATGGCAATTTTACCCTGTCCTCAGAAGCCAGCGAAAGCACAATAAAGAAAATTGAGGAAAAAGGAGATGTCCGTCTCTGTAAAAATTTTTACAGAGACGAGTCGGTGGATACGGATCTGGATGGAACGGAAAACGGAACCATCCGAATTTACCAGGACCGTACGGATATGGACCTTGTATGCCTGATGAAAGGGAAAATGCCCCAGGCAAAGAATGAGATTGCCATTGACCGTATGTATGCGGACAACAACAGCCTGACCGTAGGAGACAAGATCAAAGTTGGAGGTGAAGAACTGTCCATTACAGGACTGATAGCGTTATCCGACTACAGTTGTTTATTTTCCAACAACAGCGACATGATGTTCGATGCAGTAAAATTCGGCGTTGCCATTATGACAGAAGAGGGGGCTGACCAGTTCGGCACTACCCATCTGGAATACCGCTATTCCTGGCAGTACGCCAATGAGCCCAAGGATGACATCGAAGCCAAAAACATGTCCGAGGATTTCATTGATATTCTTGTAAAATACGCGAAGGTAACAGAAGTAATTCCGGGCTATGCGAACCAGGCCATTCATTTCACCGGGGATGATATGGGCAGCGATAAGGCGATGATGGAGGTTTTGCTTTATATTCTTATTGTGATCATTGCCTTTGTATTTGCGGTTACCATTAACAACACCATTGCAAAAGAGGCCTCTGTCATCGGAACCCTGCGTGCATCCGGCTATTCCAGAGGGGAACTGCTTCGCCATTATATTTCCCTGCCAATCATCGTGACTGTGATTGCGGCGCTGCTTGGAAATGTGCTGGGATATACTGTTTTTAAGGGCATGTGTGCCGCTATGTATTACGGAAGCTACAGCCTTCCAACCTACGAGACCCGCTGGAATGCAGATGCATTTATTCTTACTACGGTGATTCCCGTAGTGCTGATGCTGGTGATCAATCTGCTTCTGATTTCCAGAAAGCTTCAGCTGTCACCCCTAAAATTCCTGCGTCATGATCTTAGCACTTCCCGCAGGAAAAAAGCAGTGCGTCTGCCTAATTTTAAATTTTTCAGCCGTTTTCGCCTGCGCATTATCCTGCAGAACAAATCCAGTTACCTGACCTTGTTTGTGGGAATCTTTTTTGCTAATGTACTGCTGCTGTTCGGAATGATGATGAAGCCTCTTTTGGATCATTATCAGGAAGAAACTGTGGCGAATATGCTCGCGCCTTATCAGTATATTCTCAACGTACCGGAAGAGCCGGATGAGGATGAGAAATTTACTTTGATGGGAATGATCGAGAAGCTGTTGACTCCGTCCTTAAAAACCAATGAAGAATCCGCAGAAAAACTCTGCCTGGAATCTGTGAAAAACGTTGTGCCGGGAAAAGATGGAGAGACCATCACCGTTTATGGAATTGAAGATGACAGTGATTATGTAAGCACAGAACTGCCCACCGACGGCGTGCTGATTTCCGATGGCTATTCTGAGAAATATAAGGTAAAAAGCGGCGACACCATTTTACTGAAGGAGTCCTACGGAAACGCGGAATATGAATTAACTGTCCGGGGCATTTACCAGTATCCTGGTGCACTGGCTGTGTTCATGCCGGTTGATTCCTTCCGGAAGACATTTGGGAAAAGCGAAGATTACTTTAACGGATATTTTTCCCAGGAAAAGATCACGGATCTGGATGAGGATCTGATTGCAGCGACCATCACAGAAGATGATCTTACCAAAATCAGCCGTCAGCTGGATGTTTCCATGGGCGAGATGTTCCAGCTAATCAATGTTTTTTCTGTGATTCTGTTTGCATTGTTGATTTACCTGCTGACCAAGCTGATTATTGAGAAGAACGCAACGGCGATTTCCATGGTAAAAATTCTAGGCTATCAGAATCGGGAAATCATGAGGCTGTATCTGACTTCTACCACGTGGGTAGTGGTTATTAGTATTTTACTTAGTCTGGTGCTATCCACCTGGACCATACATGGAATTTACAGTTATCTGATGTCCTCCTTCTCCGGCTGGCTGACCCTGTATCTGGAACCGAAGGTTTACCCGGAAATGTTTGCCATGGGCATGGGCGCATATATATTGGTAGCGGTGCTTCAGTTTAGAAGAATCCGGAAGATTCCGATGGATGTAGCGCTGAAGAATGTGGAATAAGGAAAACAAAATAGAATATTGAGGGATTTCAGGCCGGACTCTTGATCTGACAGGAGCCCGGTTTGATTTATTTATTGAGAGATTTATTCACAATTTCATGTTGTGATTTTGGTCTGTTTCGTATATACTTTCCCTTGTAGCCCAAAGTGGATATTTTGTATCCGACAGGGGCATGCTGAATATGATCATTCAGCATGCCCGCCACAGTTTTTCAAGAAGAGGAGATACGAACATGGATTACGCAAAAGAATCCTTAAAAATGCACTATGAGTTAAAAGGTAAAATTGAAGTGGTATCAAGAGCAAAGGTTGATTCCAAGGATGCATTAAGCCTTGCCTACACCCCTGGTGTTGCCCAGCCTTGCCTTGAGATTCAGAAAGATATTAATAAAAGCTATGAGCTTACCAGACGCTGGAATACTGTTGCAGTTGTGACAGACGGTACTGCAGTTCTGGGACTTGGCGATATCGGTCCGGAGGCTGGCATGCCGGTTATGGAAGGAAAATGCGTTCTGTTTAAAGAGTTCGGTGATGTAGATGCCATTCCGCTTTGCGTGCGCAGCAAGGATGTAGATGAGATCGTGCAGACCGTCCGCCTGCTGGCAGGAAGCTTCGGCGGTGTGAATCTGGAGGACATTTCCGCACCAAGATGCTTTGAAATTGAGAAAAAGCTGAAAGAATGCTGCGATATCCCGATCTTCCATGATGATCAGCATGGAACAGCCGTTATCACTCTTGCCGGTGTGATCAATGCACTGAAAGTAGTTGGAAAGAAGATTGAAGATATTAAGATCGTTACTTCCGGTGCAGGTGCTGCTGGTATTGCGATTATTAAGCTTCTGATTTCCATGGGACTTAAGAATGTCATTATGACAGACCGCCAGGGTGCTATTTATGAGGGACGTGAAGGTCTGAACCTGATCAAGGAAGAGATGGCAAAGATCACCAATGCCAATCATGAAAAGGGAACCTTAAGCGAAGTAATCAAAGGCGCAGATGTATTTATCGGTGTTTCCGCACCGGGAACCCTTACTCCGGATATGGTGCGCACCATGGCAAAAGACCCGATCATCTTTGCATGCGCGAACCCTACTCCTGAGATCTTCCCGGAGGAGGCTAAGGCAGCAGGTGCAGCCGTTGTATCCACCGGCCGCTCTGACTATCCAAACCAGGTAAACAACGTTCTGTGCTTCCCTGGAATCTTCCGCGGTGCATTAGATGTCCGCGCTTCCGACATTAACGATGAGATGAAGATCGCCGCAGCTTACGCCATCGCAGGTCTTGTAAGCGATGAAGAGCTGTGCGCCGACTATATCCTCCCGGCTGCCTTCGACTCCCGCGTTAAAGAGGCTGTTGCCAAAGCAACTGCAGAAGCCGCAATCAAGAGCGGTGTGGCAAGAATCTAAAGTATAAATTTTAAAGTAAAAACTTACCAGTAACCAGTGATTTTGCAAGGCATATTCGTGAGCAGGTCATTTCAGGAGCGCTCTTAACGGAAACGAGATCCACTGCCTACGAAGACTTAACATCGAAGGCTCTCCTGAGATGTTTAGTCGTAGTTGGCAGTTAGCTCGGTGGAGTGTTGCGACGACCTGCGATGAATATGCCTTGTGAAATCACGTACGGGTAATGGTATTATAAATCCTCTTATTCGCTTCCGCCGAATAAAGCTTCAAATGATGCCCAATCCGAATCGCCTTGGAATCCGTTCCATGTCCAATAAATTTGGTTTGCGCGATCGGCGTCCTTTTTTCTGCAAATTTCAGCACCAGTTCTGCCATATCCGGCTTGCATTCACTGGCCTCCATCTTCGTAAATGTCCCCAGCAAAATCCCGTTTACTTTTTTAAAAACTCCCATCTGACTAAGCTGGCTTAAGTAAGTCACCATCTGGGGAACCCCGCCGCCATAGGACTCCAGCAGCAGAATTTTCTCACGCATATCCGGCCAGAAAGGCGTTCCTGCAAGCTTCAAAAGACAGCGGATATTCCCGCCCACAACCATGCCTTCCATATGCGTTCCCCGGACAAACTCACAGGGAAAATCATAAAGGGCAGAGCTTCCGCCAAGCACAGTCTCCAGAAAATCCGTAATCTGCTCCTGGCTGTGCTCATAAGTCAGATTTCGTACCTGATAAAGTACGGAAAATTTACCCGTGCGTGCATAAATAGCATTCAAAACAGTAGTCAGATCACTGTATCCCCAGAAATGCTTTTTCCCATAGGCAATGGTCTGGAAATCCAGATAAGGCAGAATCTCATTGGCCAGATCCCCGCCGGACACATCGAAAATTTCCTCCACAGAATCATCCCTGTAAAAATTCATTAACGCCTGGGCACGCTCCCTGGCAGTTCCGACCATCCCATTTTCATCCCCATACAGATAAGGGCTAAGCTCCGGCACAAACCCTGATTTCTCCAGAATCTGAACCAGCAGATCAACCGTTTCGGCCTGCTTTTGGTCAAGTCCGTTAGAGCAACAGACAATCCCAACTTTACTTCCCTGCTTCATAAAAAAGAATCCTTTCTGCAATCAAAATACATGTAATTTTTCACAGATTTTACCATTAAAAACTGTGCACTAAGCATAAAAACACACTCAGTCACAAATTTTTAGTTATTTCTTTATATTATAAACAAATATTTCCCATAATTCTACCATGTTCCCCAATGTTTCCGAAACAATTACAAAAATTCTGGGCAGAATCAACGAATTTTCAATGGAAAAAAATGAGAAAAAAGTGCAAATAAATTATTGACAGCTTATATAAATTAGAATATACTAATCAACGTAAGTGAAACATAATAATAAATAGGTGTTTCTAAAGCACAAAAGGAAGGATGATATGATGCCGTTATCAATGGTAAACGAAGGAGAGCCGCAGGTGATCAAAAAAGTCGGCGGAAAAGAAGAAACCCGTAAATTTCTTGAGAATCTTGGATTTGTACAGGGGGCTACTGTAACTGTCGTCAGCGAGATTGGCGGTAACATGATCGTGAATGTGAAGGATTCCCGAGTTGCCATTGGCAAAGATATGGCGAATCGGATCATGGTCTGAAATCCAGAAAAAAGGAGTCTAGTATTATGAAAACATTAAGGCAAGTTGGCGTAGGCCAGACTGTCAAAGTGAAAAGACTGCACGGCGAGGGCCCGGTAAAGAGACGTATCATGGACATGGGAATCACCAAAGGTGTAGAGATCTATGTACGTAAGGTTGCACCGCTCGGCGATCCTATCGAGGTAACCGTAAGAGATTACGAGCTGTCTCTGAGAAAAGTCGATGCAGAAATGATCGAGGTAGAATAAGCATCGGTCATTTTTTTACCTGATCGGTTAGCGAGTCCTAATAAATAGGCGATGACGCTAACAAATGAAAGCTGATTGAAACAATCAGCAGTGGCGGTTAATGGATAAGAAGCATCCAGACAGATGATCCGCCGGACAATTGAAGAAAGAAAATCTGGAAAGAAAGAGGAGGCATGAAAATGTCGATTAAGATTGCACTTGCAGGTAACCCTAACTGCGGCAAGACCACATTATTCAATGCACTGACCGGCTCTAACCAGTTCGTTGGTAACTGGCCCGGTGTAACAGTAGAGAAAAAAGAAGGTAAACTGAAAGGCCACAAAGATGTAACAATCATGGACCTTCCTGGAATCTATTCCCTTTCTCCATATACTCTGGAGGAGGTTGTAGCCAGAAATTACCTCATTAATGAGATGCCAGATGCGATCATCAACATCGTAGATGGTACAAACCTTGAGCGTAACCTGTATCTGTCCACACAGATCATGGAGCTTGGTATTCCGGTTGTTATGGCCATCAACATGATGGACCTGGTTCAGAAATCCGGAAACAAAATACATATTGATAAATTAAGCAAAAAGCTTGGCTGCGAAGTAGTTGAGATTTCCGCTCTTAAGGGAACCGGAATCATGAAAGCTGCTGAGAAAGCAATCAGCGCAGCACAGAGCAAAAAGAAAACCGTTCCGGTTCACGAGTTCGCACAGGATGTTGAGGACGCAATCAAATCTGTTGAGGACAAACTGACAGGAACTGTTGCAGACGCTCAGAAACGTTTCTTTGCAATCAAACTCATCGAGAAAGATGACAAGATCGTAGAGCAGATGAAGAGTGTTCCAGATGTATCCTACGAAGTAAAAGCTCTGGAAGACAAATTTGATGATGATACAGAGAGTATTATCACAAACGAGCGTTATGTATACATCTCCTCCATTATCGGACAGTGCTATACAAAATCTTCTACAGGAAAGAAACTTACAACTTCTGATAAGATCGACAGAATCGTAACCAACAGATGGTTAGCTCTTCCGATTTTCGCAGTTGTAATGTGGATTGTTTATTATGTATCTGTAAGTACAGTTGGTGGTTTCGTAACAGACTGGACAAACGATGTACTGTTCGGTGAGATCATTCCTCCGGCAATCGAGTCCGCTCTGGAAGCTGTACACTGCGCTGCATGGCTGCAGGGACTGATCCTTGACGGTATTGTTGCCGGTGTTGGTGCTGTACTTGGTTTCGTACCGCAGATGTTAGTTCTGTTCCTGTTCCTTGCATTCCTTGAGTCCTGCGGATACATGGCTCGTGTTGCATTTATCATGGACAGAATCTTCCGTAAATTCGGTCTTTCCGGAAAATCCTTCATCCCAATGCTGATCGGTTCTGGATGCGGTGTTCCTGGAGTTATGGCTTCCCGTACAATCGAGAACGACCGTGACCGTAAAATGACAATCATGACCACAACATTTGTTCCTTGTGGTGCTAAGCTCCCGATCATCGCTATGATCGCTGGTGCATTCTTTGACAACAGTGGATGGGTATCCACAAGTGCTTACTTTGTTGGTATCGCAGCAATCATCTGCTCCGGTATCATCCTGAAGAAAACAAAAATGTTTGCTGGCGAGCCGGCACCATTCGTTATGGAGCTTCCGGCATATCACTGGCCGACAGTTGGAAACGTATTAAGAAGCGTTTGGGAGAGAGCATGGTCCTTCATCAAGAAAGCTGGTACCATCATTCTTCTTTCCACCATCGTTCTTTGGTTCCTTATGGGATTCGGTTGGGAAGGCGGTTCCTTCGGAATGGTAGAAGAGCTGAACAACAGTATTCTTGCTAAGATCGGTTCTGCTATCGCATGGATCTTCACTCCACTTGGATGGACAAACGCCGGCGAAGGATGGAAGATGGCAGTTGCTGCTGTTTCCGGTCTTATCGCAAAAGAGAACGTCGTTGCTACATTCGGTATGCTCTTCGGATTTGCTGAGGTTGCAGAGGATGGAGCAGAGATCTGGGGAAATCTTGCAGCAGTTATGACTCCTGTTGCTGCTTATGGATTCCTTGTATTCAACCTTCTGTGTGCTCCTTGCTTCGCAGCTATGGGTGCGATCAAGAGAGAGATGAACAACGCTAAATGGTTCTGGTTCGCAATCGGATATCAGTGCGGTCTTGCTTATGTAGTTGCACTTTGCATCTATCAGATTGGTACACTGCTTACAGGCGGCGGATTTGGACTGGGAACAGTTGTAGCATTTGTTCTGGTTGCAGCATTCCTGTACCTGCTCTTCAGACCATACAAAGAGAGCAACAGCTTAAAAGTAAATACAAAAAGTATTGCTTAAGCAAAAGGTCTTGTAAAAATATTTCAGCCTGTATCCTTTAAAGATACAGGCTGGAATTTTTATATAAGGAGAAATGGAAAATCGTATTTCTTTTTATATAAGAATTCCAGAATAACAAACAATCAAAAGTTCAGAAAAAGGATGGCGATAAAATGATGGAAAAAGCAGTAGGAGAAAAAGCATATCAGAACAATGAAGCATATGAGCGCACACAGATGCAAAAAGATATGATCATAGAACGATTGCGCGAGCAGGGCTGCCGGATTACCAGACAGCGCCAGCTGATCCTGGACATTATTCTGGCAGAAGAATGCTCCTGCTGTAAGGAGATTTATTACAAGGTGCAGGAAAAGGATAAGAACATTGGTCCTGCAACCATTTACCGCATGGTAAATATGCTGGAGCGTATTGGCGCGATCAGCCGCAAAAATATGTACCGGATATCCGGCTGCGAAGCCTGCTGTCAGGCAAATGGCTGCACAGTAAGGCTGAGTGATGATACAGTCTGTAAGTTACCTTCTGAAGTCTGGAAACAGGTAGTAAAGGCGGGACTTAAAAATATGGGCTATATCGGAGATCAGGATATTGAAAGTATTGAGATGACAATGTCGAATTGCCAGGTATAAAGCTGTCTGCAATGAAACGGACAGGCAAATGCCGACTAGGGATCGGGATACGTCAGTATTGTGAGCCGAGGCCCAAAAGAAAGGCGGAGGTGGAGCAATCATGTGGTGTATGAAAAAAGAGGGAATGAAGGAGTCCAGGGAGGATTATCTGGAAACAATTCTGGTGCTGAACCGGAAATCACCGGACGATGTCAGACCTGTGGATGTGGCAAATCATCTGGGAATCACCAAGCCCAGCGTGACAAGGGCCATGACAGAGCTGGAAAAGGAGGGGCATATCAGAAGAAACGAAAAAGGACGTCTGCTTCTTACGGAGTCAGGCCGTGAAATTGCAGAAAAGGTGTATGAAAAGCATTGCGTGATCACACAGCTTTTTTCCAGATGTGCCAATGTATCTGAGGAAACCGCGGAGTCTGATGCCTGCAAAG
Source organism: Blautia acetigignens (assembly GCF_025566865.1). Lineage (NCBI taxonomy): Bacteria > Bacillati > Bacillota > Clostridia > Lachnospirales > Lachnospiraceae > Blautia > Blautia acetigignens. The sequence continues at coordinate 484,950 of NZ_JAOQJM010000002.1, read as the reverse complement.
TAGAGCACGTGATCAGCGAGGAAACCTTTCAGGGAATTAAGAGTTATCTGAACGCCATGCCGAAAAGCGTCGAAAATTAGGGTATGGTTGAAAGATGCTTTTTATAAGATGCGCAGACGATTACAAGCGAGGGTTTAATTATACAATATAGACAAAGTGCACAAAGGTAACAAACGTTAGTTGTATAAAACATGGAAAATAATTGAGAAAGTTTTTCAACAAACAAAAAACCACTGGAAATTGAAAAAAAACTGATATATAATACGAGAAATCGAAAACAAGTAGATAAAAATAAATGTTCTTAAGAGGAGGAATTTAATCATGGCAAGTTTTAAATGGGACAAAACAGGACTTTTTGCAGCAGGTGTTTTATTCGGAACTGCTGGTATCAAGCTCCTTTCCAGCAAAGATGCAAAGAAAGTTTACACAGAGTGCACAGCTGCTGTTTTAAGAGCAAAGGACTGCGTAATGAAGACGGTTACAACTGTTCAGGAGAATGCAGGTGACATCTATGCAGATGCACAGCAGATCAACGAGGACAGAAAGGCAGCAGAGGAGCCATTCGAGGATGAGGCTTCCGAGGGCGAGACTGAGTTCAAGGAGACTGAAGACGAGGCACAGACAACAGAGGAAGCTGCTGAGTAATTTGTCTATCAAACAGATGCATACCGGGGACTGCCGTATTTTTACGACAGTCCTCTTGCTTTGAAAAGTAGGTGAACATATTGAAATTTACGATTAAACATGAGAAGAAAGGACGTATCAGGGTCCATCTTTTTCAGAAATATATGAATTACAATCAGGCAGACACCCTTCAGTATTATCTGGAGAATCTGTCCGGTGTAAAGAAAGCACAGGTATTTAACCGTACCTGTGACGCATTGATTTATTATACAGGAGACAGAAATGAGCTTTTGAAATCCATTCAGGCATTTGGATACACAAGAGTTTCTGTTCCGGTACAGGTTCTGGAGAATTCCGGAAGAGCATTAAATGAGACATACAAGGAGAAACTGGTAGATAAGATTCTTTTCCATTATGGAAGAAAGCTTCTTCTGCCGTATCCATGGTCTGCAATTTACACCACTGCAATGTCAGTGAAATACATCTGGCTTGGAATTAAGACCCTCTGGAAACGGAAAATCGAAGTTCCGGTACTGGATGCAACAGCCATTGGCGTATCCATTTTCCGCGGCGACTTCTCCACTGCAGGTTCTGTTATGTTCCTGCTTGGAATCGGCGAACTGCTTGAGGAGTGGACACACAAGAAATCTGTGGATGACCTTGCACGCACTATGTCCCTGAATACAGGCAAGGTATGGCTGCGCAGCGAAGGCACAGAGGTTCTTGTGGACGCAGACAAGATCCAGACTGGCGACATGGTTGTGGTACATATGGGAAATGTGATCCCATTTGATGGTGTGATCGCAGAAGGCGAGGCAATGGTCAATCAGGCCTCTCTCACTGGCGAATCCGTTCCGGTAAGAAAAGTGGAAGGAAATTCCGTATACGCAGGTACTGTAGTAGAAGAGGGCGAAGCTGTCCTTACTGTAAAAGCAGTAGGCGGAGCAAGCCGTTATGAGAAGATTGCAGCGATGATCGAAGATACTGAGAAGCTGAAATCCGGTCTTGAGAGCAAGGCAGAGCACCTGGCAGACAGACTGGTTCCGTACACACTTGGCGGCACTGCTTTAACTTATCTTCTTACTAGAAATGTAACCAAGGCAGTTTCCGTACTGATGGTTGACTTTTCCTGTGCACTGAAGCTGGCGATGCCGGTTTCCGTACTTTCCGCGATCCGCGAGGCCGGAGAATATAAGATCACTGTTAAGGGCGGTAAGTTCCTGGAGGCAATCGCTGACGCAGATACCATCGTATTTGACAAGACTGGTACTCTTACAAAGGCAGAGCCTACTGTAGCGAAGGTGGTTTCATTTGATGGAAAGAGCGAGGATGAGCTTCTTCGAATTGCAGCCTGCCTGGAGGAACATTTCCCTCACTCTATGGCAAAAGCTGTTGTAGATGCGGCGAAAGAGAGAAAGCTGGACCATGAGGAAATGCACTCCAAAGTAGAATATATTGTAGCGCATGGTATTTCTACAACCATCGAGGGCAAGAAGGTCATTATCGGAAGCTCCCACTTTGTATTTGAAGATGAGAAGTGCACCATTCCGGAAGGCATGGAAGAGCAGTTTAAGAATCTGCCAAATGAGTATTCCCATCTGTATCTTGCAATTGAAGGCAGTCTTGCTGCAGTCATCTGCATCGAGGATCCTCTTCGTGAGGAAGCACCGGCTGTGGTAAAAGCACTGAAAAAAGCCGGCTTTACCAAGGTTGTTATGATGACCGGAGACAGTGAGCGTACAGCCAAAGCTGTTGCTGCAAAAGTTGGCGTTGACGAGTATTATTCTGAGGTTCTTCCTGAGGATAAGGCAAGCTTTGTAGAAAAAGAGAAGGCAAAAGGCCGTAAGGTTGTGATGCTTGGTGATGGAATCAACGATTCTCCTGCACTTTCCGCAGCTGATGCAGGTATTGCGGTAAGCGAAGGTGCTGAAATTGCAAGAGAAATCGCAGATATTACCATCGGTGCAGACAACCTGGAAGGCATCGTAGTTCTGAAGAATATCAGTGATGCACTGATGAAGCGTATTCATAATAACTACAGAACTATCGTAGGATTTAACACAGGTCTGATTCTGCTTGGCGTTGCCGGAATCCTGCAGCCGACTACATCCGCACTGCTTCACAATACCTCTACACTGCTGATCGGTATGAACAGCATGAAGAATCTGGTGACAGAAGACATCTGATCTTTTTGCAGGATGTCGCTCAACTGGTTTAGTTAGGACCTATTAGAGAGTTAATGAGACTATTTTTCATTAGCTCTCTTTTTTTATTTTGCTGCTTGACAGCAGTAAAGGATTAGGTTAAACTAACATCATGAAAGTTAGCACTTGCTAACTAAAGCGTATAAACCTGAAACCCGCAGGATATCCTGTGGCGAATACATGAGTGTAACCGTAAAATATAGAGATAGAAGTGAAAACTTCTAATTTTTTTAAGAAAGGGTTAGAATAAGCTAACGAAAATAAGAGATAAGAAACATAAAGGGAATAAGAATCCTGTAATTGGAAATGCTTATCATAAATGCTTAAAAACCCGGAAAGGACAGTTCACATGAGTATTGTAATTATTGGCGGCAACGAGAGAATGGTGTGTCAGTACACGGATATCTGCAAAGATTATGGCTATAAAGCAAAAGTTTTTCCAAAGGAGAACGGCGCAATCCGCAAGAAGATTGGATGTCCGGATCTGATGGTGCTTTTTACCAACACCGTGTCTCATAAAATGGTCATCAGTGCTTCCCAGGAAGCTAAGAAAAATAACATCCCGGTAGCACGTGTTCATACCAGCAGCGCAAGTGCTTTAAAATGCGCTCTTGATGAGCACTGTGTAATGGCATAAGGAGGCCGTCATGATCGAGAAATGTCTCATTGAGCATTGTGCTCCAACTCTTGCTTCCCTGAAAGCTGCAAACCTTTTTAATGCGTGCTGTGAAGAGGGAGAAAATATTGATCTTCAGCTTGTCATCTGGAACCAGATGATGAATCCAAAAGGAGTAAAGCTGATGGCTCTTCGCAAATGGAAGAATCACGCACTAATCTACGTATACCGTGAAAAAAGGCTGGCAGAGAATCTGAAGCGCCCGGGCGTAGCCAGATTTCTGAAAAAATATGGTTACCAAAACGGGGAGCCGGATCAGTGCCTTGCACTTTTGAGAAAGCGCTTTGAAGCAGCACAGGGCTTTCCTCATGAGATTGGGATTTTTCTTGATTATCCACTTGGAGATGTGATTGGTTTTATCCAGAACGGCGGACAGAATTATAAATGTTCCGGCTGCTGGAAAGTTTACTGCAATGAATGTGAAGCATTGAAAATGTTTCAGAAGTATCATAAATGCCGGGAAGTTTACCGGAATTTATGGGAAAAAGGCAGGAGTGTTCTGCAGCTGACAGTGGCTGCTTAACATACATAAAGAGTCGGCGATGGGAAATGAATACAAGAAAGTTTTCGGGGGCTGGCAACAAAATTATTAAGAAGAAAGAGGTAGAATGAAGTCATGAGTAAAGTAGCAGTTGTATATTGGAGCGGAACCGGTAATACAGAGGCAATGGCAAATAAAGTAGCAGAGGGTGCTAAGGCTGCTGGAGCAGAAGTAGAAGTAATCAGCGCTGACGATTTTGACGGAACAGATATCAGTGGTTTTGATGGCGTAGCTTTCGGATGCCCTGCAATGGGAGATGAGGAGCTTGAGGATTCCGTATTCCAGCCAGTATTTGAAGCATGTGAGGCAAAGCTTGCAGGCAAAAAAGTAGCACTTTTTGGTTCCTATGGCTGGGGAGACGGCGAGTGGATGCGCAGCTGGGAAGAGAAATGCCAGAACGATGGCGTTGCACTTGCTATTGACAGCGTGATCTGCAACGAGGATCCGGATGATGAAGCTCAGGCTGCATGCATCGAGCTTGGAAAAGCAATCTGCTAATTGTTTTATAAAGAACATAAGTATATTGAAGAATATAAAATAAGAGCATAAGGAAACCTCCGTCCCGGCGTACCGCGAAATGCCTGGGAGGGAGGTTTTTTAGTGCGTAAAAATCCCCCGGAAAACAAAAAATTCCCCCTCTTTTCAAAGACTGGAAGATAGAGTAAGATGGTACCAGAGATAGTGATACCTTTGTGTATAAGTAGGTTTTGGGACAATATTTTAGTTCATAAAGGAGAATAAAAAATGGACGTTACAGAGAAAAAATACCAGTTTGGAACCGAAGAAAACCAGGCATTTATGAAAGAAATCAGAGAGGATCTGCTGAAGTTCGGACATCAGTTTCCATCACCAGGAGGAAGCTCCTATTACCTGGGGGATGACGGAACTCCATGGAAAGACAGAAACCGCGAAACATGGATCACATGCCGTATGACCCATGTGTACAGCATTGGCTCCATGCTGGGACATGAGGGTAGCGAAGCTCTGGTTGACGCGGCACTGAAGGGAATCCGCGGGGAACTTCACGATGACAAAAACGGCGGCTGGTACGCAGGCCTTACCAAGGACGGAGAGATTGTTCCTACCAAGCAGTGCTATGCACATGCATTTGTAATTCTGGCTGCCACATCAGGCATTCTTGCAGGCAGAGAGGGAGCAAAAGAGCTTCTGGAAGATGCCCTTAAGGTTTATGATCTTCGCTTCTGGAATGAGGAAGAGGGACTTTCCTGCGATACCTGGAATACAGAATTTACGGAACTGGATCCCTATCGCGGAGTAAACGCAAATATGCACACCGTTGAGGCATTTCTTGCAGCGGCAGATGCAATCGGTGATGAGAAATACCGCGTCCGCGCAGGCAGAATTATTGACCATGTGATCAGCTGGGCGAAGAATAACAGCTGGCGGATTCCAGAGCATTTTTACAGCAACTGGGAGCCGGATCTGGAATGCAACAAAGACCGTCCTGACGATCAGTTCAAGCCATACGGAGCCACTCCTGGCCACGGAATTGAATGGGCGAGACTGATTACCCAGTGGGCTCTTTCTACATACAAAGAGGACAAGACTGGTGCCGCTCCATATATTCAGGCAGCGGAGGAACTTTATAACCGTGCGATCGCAGACGGCTGGAACGCAGACGGCGCACCGGGAATCGTTTACACTACTGACTGGGACGGCAACCCTATCGTCCACGACAGAATGCACTGGACCCTGGCTGAAGCCATTAATACGTCTGCAGTTCTGTACCGTGTAACCGGAAAAGAAAAATACACAGCAGATTACGCTGAGTTTATGGCATATCTGGATGAAAAGGTTCTGGATCATGTAAACGGCTCCTGGTTCCATCAGCTTGACCGCCAGAACCATCTTCTGACAACCGTCTGGCCCGGCAAATCCGACATCTACCACGCCCTCCAGGCAACCCTGATCCCCTACTGCAATCCTGGCCTGTCTGTTGCGGCTGCGGTGAAAAAGCAGGATTACGCATAAGCTTTTGATGCATAATATTATCATGTAAACCAACGAAAACCTTGAATTTTCTATGGCACTAAATGGGACGATTCAAGGTTTTCGTTTGTTTTCCTCACCTTCTCCCGGTCGGAATTTTATGCCGAATTTTGTCGAACGATTTTTCTTTGTTTTACTCCTGTTCTGTGATAAACTTTTTCTATCTTATAAGAGCATTTCTTTTAAAAGAATTTTCTTTGCTTCATTTCGAAGCGAATATTTCTCGAAACAAACGGACTACATTTGATGCGCATCAATGCCTTGTGAAAAGACAGGAGAGACTTTATGGAAAATAAGCTGAAACAGTATTTTCCTATTATTCAGCAGATTTACTTTTACGGCAGTATAAAAGGTGTCTATACCATAGTGCTTTTTGAAAAAAGCCCGGTACAGTTCCACAAATATCCAGATGTATATACCCATTATTTTTGCCAGAAATCCAACACAGGACTTGAGATGAATTTACTCCAGAATTATGTGTTTATACCACTTGACATTTTTTCGCAGACTGTGCACAATAACGGTATAAGGAACCTGCTTGAAGCATGGCTTGTATTTCTAAGCTCAGACTCGCCGGAGCTGATGATCAGCCTGATTACAGAGTACCCGAAGTTCAAAGTCATGTACGAGCATTTATATTACATTTGCCAGAATGTGGAAAGGATGATGGAAATGTATTCAGCAGAACTTAAAATACTTGACCGAAACACCGTGCAGTACATGGTAGACCAGATGCAAGAGGCGACTAATTCGTTAAGTGCGGAGGTAAGCATGAAGCAAGAAGCACTTCAATCTAAAGAGCAGCAATTAGAAGAAGCTCATCAGAAAATCAAAGAACTTCAGCAGTTGCTTGGAAAGTAAAACCAGGACGAATACGTGTTGGGAAAACTGATGCATGAGAACTGAACCAGTCATTTTTCCAAAAGCGAACTGGAAGTTTTCCGATATTCCCCCGGTGTCATCCCATACGCTTTCTTAAAAGTGCGCATGAAATGCTCCGTTGTTTCATACCCCACAAGCTTGCAGATGGATGGAATGCTCAGTGTGGTTTCCCGGAGGGCGCGGCAGGCCTGGTTTAGTTTAATATCACGTATGATCTGAAGGAAGGTACGCCCGGTACCTTCCTTTATTAATTTGCTGAAATGAGAGGAACTGTAGCCAAAATGCGCAGCAGTGTCGCTAAGCGATGCAATCTGGAAATTCTGGTTCAGGTAGTTCAGAATTTCAGTCATGGAACTGCCAGTAGTCTCCTTTGTGAGGATGGATTCAATATCATTTTCGTGGTAGCGAAGAAGCTTGGCCCAGAATAAGATCAGCATGGAGTTGAGAAAAGTATAGCTGTATTTCTCATGGCCAAGATATTCTATAAAAAGCTTCTCCACAGATTTCATAACAATTTTATCATTTCCAGTGTGGAAAATCAGAAAATTCCCCTCTGTTTTGTGATAGAGCACATGGGTAAAAAACTGGGACAGTGCGCTGTCTGCAGTCAGTGTCTGGAAAAAGGTGGACTGGAAAGCGGAAGTCCGCACCAGAATATTGATGGCAATGCTGTCATCAAAAATACTCACGCTGTGTCTGGTGTGAGGAGGGATAATGCACACATCTCCCTGCTGCAAAGTATGCGGAATCCCCTGGATGGTGGTCTTTACCGTGCCGTCATAAATGCACATAATTTCAAAAAATTCATGCTCATGGGCAAAGGCTGGAGTGTAGCGGTAGTGCTTGGAAAGCATAATATCCCCTGTAAAATCCTGGAATAAAGTTCCTTCATTCAGATAAGGGAGCCACCCTTCCTTGCGAAGGGCAGGAACATAAAGCTTGCGCTGGGCGATCATTTCCCTGTCCAGATTCTGGCAGTATTCTCGAAACGTCTCTGGATGCTCTTTCTCTGCAAAATAGAGATCACGGTAAAAAATCTCATCCTGTTCGTAAGAATGTATGTAATTCTGAAATTCACTTCTGGTTAATTTCATAGTACGATCCTCATTGCGTTGTCTATAGATAAGCTGAGTATACCATATCTGATTTTATAAGAAAAGTGATAGTTGACCGAAGCTGTAATAGAAAAAAGATTATATTTTCCCGAAAAAAAATCATAAAAAAAATCAGTATTTCGCAAAAAAAATCACAATTGGAGAAACCTGTAAAAAAGGGTAAAGTAAAACCATAAAAGACGGAGGTAATGAAAATGAACGAAGTGGAAAAAAAAGTAAAAATCGGACTTTGGCGTCAGAGAATCGGCTATGGTTCCTCTGATTTTGCATGTAATCTGATCTGGCAGATGATTTCCCTGTATCTGCTGTATTTTTACACAAATGTAATGCATTTAAATGCAGGGGCAGTCAGCATTATGTTCCTGGTAACCAAATTTATTGACGGTGTGTCCGATCTGATCGTTGGCTATCTCATTGACAAGACCAATACCAGATGGGGAAAATCAAGACCCTGGATCCTGTTTGGAGCAATTCCCTTTGGCGTAACAGCAGTCCTTGCTTTCTCTGTACCGGATATAGGACAGACTGGAATGCTGATCTACGCATACGTAACCTATATTTTACTGTCAACATCCTACACAATTGTCAACATTCCAATGGCATCCATTCTTCCGGCGCTTAGTGAAAACCCGCATGAGAGAACCGTTCTTGCTTCCTGCAGAACCTTCTTCTCCTCTGTTGGTTCTACGGTTGTAAGTGCTTTTGCCTTAACTCTTGTAGATAAATTTGGAAATGGAAATGAAGCCCTTGGTTTCCGTATTGTTATGATCATCTTCGGTGTGATCGGCTGCCTGGTATTTTTCTTCTGCTTCTTTAACACAAAAGAACGTGTTATGGTACAGGCGGAAAAAGTTAGCCTGAAAGCAAACATTTCCTGTCTGCTTCACAATGGCCCGTGGAAATTATTTGCGCTGAACATTGTATGGTTTTTCGGCGGATATGTAATTCAGGCAAGTGCAGTTATTTACTATTTTACCTATGTAGTACAGAACACCAGCATGGTTCAGATCGTTGCCACCATTACAACACTGGTGCCAATTGTAACCAACCTTCTGGCTCCATTCCTTGTAAAGCTTACAAGCAAGAGAAACCTGATGATCGGGGAAGCATGGTACATGCAGGCGGTCTTCTCATCATCTTCTTTGGGGGTACCAATGTTCCGGTGCTGATCGGCGGTGCAGTGGTCGCAGCAGCCGGATACGGTCTGAAAGGAAGCATGCACTTTGCAATGCAGCCTGACCCGGTTGACTATGGCGAGTGGAAGAGCGGTGTAAATACAGCGGGAACTCTTTCCGCAGTAAACGGATTTATTGGAAAAGTGGGCATGGCAATTGCCAGCAGTATTGGTGCAGCACTGCTTCAGTTCGGCGGATTTGACGCAGTTCTTTCCGTACAGTCTGCAACTGCACAGAGCTACATCACAACCATGTACATTTGGGTTCCCATCGTGATGAACATTGCAACAATTATCACCATGATGTTCTATAACCTTGATAAAATTTACCCGCAGATCATCAAGGAATTAGATGAAAGAAGAGCAGCATAATCCCTGAAAGGAGACATTAGAAGATGGTAAAATTAAACGTGAAAATCGTGTCCATGCAGGATGCCGATAAATTTAACAAAATCTGCAGCAAATTTGACTGCGACATGGATCTGCAGAGCGGAAAATATTATGTGGACGCCAAGTCCATCATGGGAATTTTCAGCCTGGACCTGAGCCAGCCGCTGGTGCTTAACGCAGATACAGATGATGAGCAGAAGGTGCGAGAAGCATTTGCGGAATTTGTTCAAGAAGCATAATTGCCAGACGAAAACCGATTATTGCCATAATCCCATGCGCCCCTGAAATCATTCCGGGGCGTTTGCTGCGTTGAGAAAAGAATGCCGCCTGAACTTTGTTCTGTTATGTTTGTATGGCTTGACATTTTTTACAGAATGTGCACAATAACAGTATAAGTAAAGTGCTATTTATAAAAATAAGGGGGTATCAATGAAACTTACAGAAAAACGCTTTAAATACACATTCTTCACAAGTATTTTCGTAGGTCTTGCGGCACATTTATTTGCACTTACCAATGTACTGCAGAATTACGATAATATCTCACAGACACCAGTGGGTGTTGGAACAGGTGTTACATCAGGAAGGTGGGTAATTGAGTTATTGTCCCAGCTTCATATAAAGTACGGCGTGAACTATAATATTCCTATGGTGAACGGGCTGATTGCCATTTTTCTTTTATCCGTGAGTGTCTGCCTGATCATCGATGTACTGAATATTCAGTCTGTACCGCTTTGCTGTGTATTTGCAGGAATTTTTATCAGCTTTCCTGTTGTTACCAGTTCCATGTTCTTTATGTATGTGGTAGAATATAATTCCCTCGCAGCATTTTTAGCAGTCCTGGCCGTCTGGGTGGCCAGAAAATACCATTGGATCGGTCTCGTCGGCGGAACTCTTTGCCTTGCAGTATCCCTTGGAATCTATCAGGCCTATCTGCCAATGACTGCAAGTTTGTTTGTTATTTTGCTGTTAAAAGAGGTTCTGTCGGGTAAATCCAGATGGCTTACGGTACTTTGCAGAGGAGTTCTTGATCTTTTTACTATGATTCTGGGATTTGCAGCATATTATGGCTGTATGAAATGGAATTTGGCAAAACACGGCGCCGAATTGTCTGATTATCAGGGAATTAATAATATGGGAAATATTTCTTTACGCAGTCTTCCGGGACTTCTGAAGCGTGCGGTGGGAGATATCGTAAAGATGCCATTCATTGATTATTATGGAATTTCATCTACAGTTGTTGTCAGAATCGCAATTGTGATTCTTGCAATAATTTCATTTGTGGGGATTGTTTATCTACTTTGGGCAAAGAAAGCCAGAGTGAGCCTGATTTTAGAATGTATTTTGCTGTGCATGATTTTTCCATTGGCAGTAAACGGCATCACCATTATGTGCTCTGAGAGCGAAATCTATACCATGATGGTATATGGCTCTGTTTTCATTTTTCTGGTGCCGGTTATGGTTATGGATCTGATCGTTCAAAACGCAGATGTGAAAATCAATAAGCTTTCCCGCCGAAAGCTGTATCTGTATGGACGAAACAGCGTAGCAGCACTTCTGATTCTGGTCACGGTTCAATATGTCTGGCTGTCCAATGGAAATTATATGGCAATGTATTACAATACAGAACAAACCAAAGCATATTTAAGCTCCATGCTGACACAGGTACGAATGACGGAAGGCTTTAATACCTCTCTTAGCTGGGCGTTTATTGGAAAAGTATCGGATGAGACCTTTCATAATCAGTGGAAGGACTCCAATAAATTCCACTATGGAGGCAACGGAGTTACAGAAGAAAAACCGCTTGTAAACTATTATTCCAGAAAATCCTGGTTCTGGCATTACATGGGATATGTACCAAACCTTGTTGACAATGACCAGGTAAAAGAACTGAGAAAAGATCCTTATGTAAAAAATATGCCCTGTTATCCGGATTACGGATCAATTGCAATCTATAAGGACACCGTTATTATCAAGTTATCTGACTAAAAAGCTATGAGTTAAAGCAGTGATTTCATGTGAGCATGGAGTTGCTGCTTTTTTGTTGTAAAATTCGTAAAAAAGGTCAGTATTTCATCTCAAAAAAAACAATTGGAAAACACCTAAAAAAGAGGTAAAGTAAACCCATCGAAGGAAGAGTACCGAAAGGAGAAAAGAATTATGCCAGAAGTAAGCATTGATTTAAATATGGTTCGTGTAACCAACGATGATTTTGTAAAAAAAGCAGAGGCCTGCGCACCGAAGCTTCAGGAGACCGTTGTAAAGCCAGTTTCTATCGTGGATGTTGTAAAAACAGAAAACATATATCCAGATGTAGTTGTCAAAGACTCCATTGAAAATCTTTCCAGCTACCATCTTGCCAAAGGAGATAAGCTGTGCCTGGACTTTGGAGATCACCAGGTTGGATATGTAACTCTGAAGCTTGCTTCTGTAGGAAGCCCGCAGGACTCACCTGCATTTTTCCGTCTGAAATTCGGAGAGATTGCAAAAGAGATGACGGAGGATTCCGCAGACTATGACGGATGGATCAGCCGCGGATGGATCCAGGAAGAATTTATTCATATTGATGTGCTGCCAGCAGAACTGAAGCTGCCAAGACGCTATGCTTTCCGCTATCTGGAAATCGAGGCAATCGATACTTCCCTGAAATGGCAGATGGTTGTGGAGGATGTAACCTGTGTCAGTGTTTCTTCTGTAAACATGGATCAGGTAAAGCCTATCAAGAGTGATGACGAAATGATCCGTACACTGGACAAGGTCAGCCTGCGTACTTTAATGAACTGCATGCAGTCTGTATTTGAAGACGGCCCGAAACGTGACCGCAGACTGTGGCTGGGAGACCTGAGACTTCAGGCACTGGCAAATTATGATACATTTAAAAACTATGACCTGGTAAAAAGATGTCTTTACCTGTTTGCAGGCCAGACAAGAGATGACGGAATGGTAAGCGCCTGCCTGTTTACAGAGCCGAAATTTATTGTGGATGATACCTTCCTTCTGGACTACTCTATGTTCTACGGAGCCGCACTTCTTGATTACTATAAGGCTTCCGGTGACATGGAGACTCTTCGTGACCTGAGCAAATGTGCTTACCGCCAGATGGAGCTTGCAGGAAAACAGTTTGACGAGAAAGATCTTCTGATCTGCGGCGAAGGCTTCTGGGCATTTATCGACTGGACTGATGGCCTGGACAAGCAGGCTGCGATGCAGGGCGTATATATTTATTGTGCGAAAAAGGTACGTGAAATTGCTGAAATCCTTGGGGATACCGAAAAAGCAGCAGAGCTTGCAAAGGAAGAAAAAGCCAAAACAGAAGCAGCAAAAAAATATCTTCTGGATTCTGAAGCCGGACTGTTTGTAAGTGGACCGAACAGACAGATTAATTATGCAAGCCAGGTTTGGATGGTACTTGCTGGTGCAGTAGACAAAGAAGACGGCGCACAGATTCTTGAAAAAGTAACAGACATGAAGCCGGAAAAAGGTATGGTTTCCCCGTATATGAATCATCATTATGTAGAAGCACTTCTTCTTTGCGGGAAAAAAGAGCAGGCTCTTGACTATATGAAATATTACTGGGGTGGAATGATCAGCCACGGAGCAGACACCTTCTGGGAGCTTTATAATCCGGAAAATCCGGCAGAGTCTCCTTATGGAAGCAGTATTGTTAACAGCTACTGCCATGCGTGGAGCTGTACCCCGACTTATCTTTTGAGAAAATATTTTGCCTGAGGAGGAAATAATTATGACACGTGTTTTAAAAGAAAGAACTTTTTCAGGAACAACTAACCCGGAAGCTGCGTCATGGGAGAATGAACATCGCCAGATAGCAAGAGAAGCAGCAGATGAGGGAATTGTTCTTCTGAAAAATGAAGACCAGATACTGCCTCTGAAACCGGGAAGTGCAGTTGCTGTTTATGGTGCAGGCGCAGGCAGAACAATCAAGGGTGGAACTGGCTCCGGTGATGTAAATGAGCGTGAGAACATTTCTATCTGGCAGGGGCTGAAAAATGCAGGTTACCAAATCACCAATGAAGACTGGATCAGCAGCTACGATCAGATTTATGAGAAAGCCCGTCAGGACTGGAAAAATGATATTAATGCAAGAGCCAGCCAGACTGGCGGTGATGTGATGGACTTTTTTACGGTTTACAGTACAACACCCTTTATTATGCCAACTGGTGATCCTGTAAAGGTACCGGAAGCTGATGAAAGCACAGACACTGCAATCTATGTACTGAGCCGTGTTGCCGGAGAAGGCGCAGACCGCAATGCAGATAAAGGAGATTATTATCTGAAGGATGACGAGCACCAGATGCTGGCAGATCTTTGCCAATATTACAAAAATGTTATTATTGTTATCAATGCAGGCGGACAGGTGGACCTTTCCTTTATGGATGAATTTTCCAATATCAAAGCACTTCTGGTCATTGTACAGCCTGGAATGGAAGGAGGAAATGCTTTCGCAGATGTCATTTCCGGCAAGGTAAATCCATCTGGAAAGCTGGTGGATTCCTGGGCATATAAATATGAGGATTATCCAAGCGCGGCTACTTTTTCCCACAATAACGGTAATGTGGAAAAGGAGTTCTATGAGGAAGGGCTTTATGTAGGATATCGCTATTTTCATACATTTGGAATTCCGGTTCGCTATGGCTTTGGATACGGACTTTCCTATACCACATTTGAAATTCAGAATGCGTCAATTAAAAAAGAACAGACAAATCTTCTGAAGGTTTCCATGTCTGTAAAGAATACTGGTGCTGTTGCTGGAAAGGAAGTTGTACAGGCATATGCTTCCTTACCTGGTGGCTCCATGGAAAAAGAAGCACATCGTCTGATCGCATATGCAAAAACAGAACTGTTACAGCCAGGAGAGGCACAGAGCATCACGCTGGAAATCCCGGCAGAATGCTTAACATCCTATGATGAGAAAAAAGCAGCATGGGTTCTGGAAAAAGGATTTTATGGAATCTTTCTTGGAAACAGCCTGGAAAGTGCCAATTTGACATTCGGGCTGCAGCTGGATCAGGATGCAGTTCTGGAAAAAGTGAAGAATCTTTTTCCGCTAAAGGATGCATTAAAAGAATTAGAGCAGCCAGCAGGTGCAACCTGTAAACGTGAAGCTGTACAGGCTGCGCTTGCCAGGTCAAAGCAGCTTCCGGTTCTGGAACTGAAAGCAGCTGAGTTTAAGACAAAGGAAATTGTATACCGTAAGAACAGTGAATTGGCTGCACCTGAGGCAATGGAATTTGTAAATACTCTTTCTGTTGAAGAGCTTATTAATCTGGCTGCCGGTGATCCTGGAAAAGCACAGGGTGGAAACCTGGGAGCAGCCGGAATTTCCGTACCAGGCTCCGCAGGTGAGACACATAGATGTGCTATTGACAAAGGTCTGGCAAGTATTGTTCTTGCAGATGGCCCGGCTGGCCTTCGCCTTATGAAATATTACAATGTAAATGAAGGAAAGATCATTTCCATGCCATTTGAATTCAGTCTGGAAGGCGGACTTTTCTACAATGGTCCTACTGAGCTTCCTGGCGACAGATACTACCAGTACTGTACGGCAATTCCAGTGGGAACCATGCTGGCACAGACCTGGAATACAGCCCTGATTGAAAAAGTGGGCGCTATGATTGGAAAAGAGATGGAGCATTTCGGAGTTACCTTATGGCTTGCTCCTGGAATGAATATCCACAGAAATCCTCTTTGTGGAAGAAGCTTTGAGTACTATTCCGAGGATCCGTATGTAGCAGGTACCATTGCAGCTGCCATGACAAATGGCGTACAGTCCAACTATGGATGCGGAACTACCATCAAGCATTTTGCATGTAACAACCAGGAAGACAATCGTATGGGCTCTGACAGCATTGTTTCTGAGAGAACCATCCGTGAGCTTTACCTGAAGGGCTTTGAGCTTGCAGTGAAAGAATCTCAGCCTCTTTCCATTATGACAAGTTATAATCTGATCAACGGCGTTCACGCTGCCAACAATTATGATCTTTGCACAGAGGTGGCAAGAAATGAGTGGGGCTTTGGCGGTGCCATCATGACCGACTGGACAACAACTGAACGTGATGACAGCTGTACAGCTTCTGGCTGCATGCGCGCCGGAAACGACCTGGTTATGCCAGGCTGCTTTGGCGACCATGACAATATGAAAAAGGAACTGGAAGCAGGGACTCTGAAGCTGGAGGATCTGAAAGCCTGCATCGCAAGGCTGGTCAGCGTAATCTGGAAATCCAATCAGTATGAGGAAAATTAAATAAATTTTTATATAAAGGAATCCCCCGGAGACATATGGTGCTCCGGGGGATTCTTTTACGAAATATTCATTGATTTAGAGCGTGCAACCAAAATCATTTCCGCAATTTGCACGCCCCACTTTGCAGTATATTTTACACGAATTCAGTTGCCGTAGCTGGAATGAGAAGAATTCTATTCATCCCATCCTTCATACAACCGTATATTCACCTGAATATTCCGCACTACATCGCCCTCTTCCAGTTCCATGTCGTCAGGGTCGGTAATGGGCGGGAGTTCCGGGACTTCTTCGGAAAGCTCTACTGAGATCCAGTCGAAAGCAGCGGCGTTGGCATTTTCGATGGCTTCGTCTAAGGTGTCACCTTCTCCGAAGCAGCCCTCCAGGTCGGGGAAAGTTCCCTTGTAGCGGCCGTCTTCGGTTTTCTTAAAAACTGCAGGATATATAAATTTCATAATAAACCTCCCAGGAAAATAAAGTAATAAAATCCATTTTTAGAAATATTATAAGCGTTTGAGTATGGAAATACAAGAGAGTAAACAGCAACATATTTATATAAATGGAAAAAGGGAACGGGATTGTAAAAACTTCTGTAAAATGATATTCTTACATGTAGAAGTAGTTTACACAATACTGTTGAAAAACGATCGTATTTTAGAAAAACAACTGCGGGAGGTGAACCATGGAATTTCAGCATGAACTGATCATACCTAATGAGGGACTGCCATTTAAAATATTTTTATTTGAGGGCGGACATGGCAATTATGAGAGAGAGAAGCACTGGCATACATCCATTGAGATTTTTGCAGTGCTGAAAGGCGGGCTGACGTTTTTCCTGAATGATGAGGAATATCCGCTGGAGGCGGGCGGACTGATTATTATTAATTCCAATGAGATTCATTCCATCCATGCGCCAGGCAAAAACGAAACTGTGGTATTGCAGATTCCTCTGAAGCAGTTTGAGAAATATTTTACGGCACAGCGCTTCATCCGTTTCACAAGCGCTGCCCGTGTAGCCAAGGACCGGAAAAACAAGGCACCGGATAACCGGAAGCTGGCCTTTTTCATAGAAGAGCTGTACAAGGCATACCGGGCAAAGGAAGAGGGCTGGGAGTACCGGACCATGGCGCTGTATTACAATATTTTGTATCTTATGGTACGGGATTACCGTGAGACAGAAGCCGCCCAGGAGGAAATCCAGGACAGCCGCCGTCTGGATGCTTTGTCAAAAATTACCAGTTATATGCGGGAGCATTATACAGAAGAAATGAAGCTCTCTGACATGGCTGCCCTTTTTGGATATTCCGATGCCTATTTGTCGCGAATGTTCAAAAAGTATGCGAAAATCAATTTTAAGGCGTATTTGCAGGAAATCCGCATGTCCTACGCCTACAGGGAGCTGAGTAACACAGAGAAAACCATCAGCCAGATTGCCCTGGACAACGGATTTGCAAGCAGCAGGGCATTTTCCCGGGAATTCCAGAAAAAGTATGGGGATCTTCCAAGCGAGCTAAGACAAAAGCTTGCAGTCATTCGCTGATAACAAAAGGTCAAAAAAGTGCTATAGATAAGACAAGAAATCCGTCGAAAAGCATGCCAGGATATGGTATGCTTTTTTCAGCTTAAAAAAGAGCCTGAGGTCAGGCAAAAGGAGGTTAAACGTGAAGATTCAGAAAGTAACAGATCCGGCATTCCGTAAATACGGACAGGTGCTGGAGGGATACGACTTTACAAGCCTTATTAAAGAAATGAAACACACACCGGTTCCGGAGGACGTAATCTACGTTCCGTCTGTGGAGGAGCTGGAAGCACTGGATGTTATGAAAGACCTGCAGAACAAGGGATACGGCGGACTGCCTATCCAGATCGGATACTGCAACGGACATAACAAGAAATTAAATGCAGTGGAGTATCACCGCAATTCCGAGATCAATGTGGCAGTAACAGACCTGGTTCTTCTGATTGGACATCAGCAGGACATCGAGCCGGATCATACATATGACACATCTAAGATCGAGGCATTCCTGGTACCTGCAGGAACCGGAATTGAAGTTTACGCAACCACACTTCACTATGCACCATGCCATGTGAACGAAGGCGGTTTCCAGTGCGTTGTTGTACTGCCGAAGGGAACCAACACAGAGCTTACTTTCCCAACTGAGAAGACCGGAGAGGACAGCCTGATGACAGCCAAGAACAAATGGCTGATCGCCCATGAGGATGCGAAGATCGAAGGCGCATTCAATGGCCTGAAAGGTGAGAACATCACAATCGACTAAGTTTTTCAAATTAATTATAGCAGTCAAATAATAAGAAAATTTAAATATGGAGGAATACCTATTATGAATAATATACCAGTAGTAAAACTTGGATTAATCGCAGTAAGCCGTGACTGTTTCCCAATCGAGCTTTCCGAGAAGAGACGCGCAGCTATCATGGAAGCTTACAAAGGAGAGCTTTATGAATGTCCAGTAACTGTTGAGAATGAGAAGGACATGGAGAAGGCTCTTGAGGATGTAAACAAGGCAGAGTGCAACGCACTGGTTGTTTTCCTTGGAAACTTCGGACCAGAGACTCCTGAGACTCTGATTGCAGAGAGATTTGACGGACCTTGCATGTATGTAGCAGCTGCTGAAGGCGACGGCGACATGATCAACGGACGTGGTGATGCTTACTGCGGTATGCTGAACTGCTCCTACAACTTAAAGATGCGTCATCTTGAGGCTTATATTCCGGAATATCCGGTAGGAAGAGCTGATGACATTGCGAAGATGATCGCAGACTTCGTACCAGTTGCACGTGCTGTCATCGGTGTTCGCAATCTGAAGATCATTACCTTTGGACCGCGTCCGCAGGACTTCTTCGCATGCAACGCACCGATCAAGGGACTTTATGAGCTGGGTGTTGAGATCGAAGAGAACTCTGAGCTTGACCTCCTGGTTGCTTACAAAGAGCATGAGAACGATCCTCGTATCCCGGAAGTTTGCGCAGATATGGCAAAAGAGATGGGCGAAGGCAGATACTATGCTGACCTTAGCGAGAGAATGGCACAGTTTGAGCTGACTCTTCTTGACTGGGCAGAGGCTCACAAGGGTGCAAGAAAATACGTTGCATTCGCTGACAAATGCTGGCCTGCATTCCCGTCACAGTTCGGATTTGAGCCTTGCTATGTAAACAGCCGTCTTGCTTCCAGAGGAATTCCGGTATCCTGTGAGGTTGATATTTACGGAGCACTCAGCGAGTACATCGGACTTTGCATTTCTCAGGATGCTGTTACACTCCTTGACATCAACAACTCTGTTCCGCAGTACATTTATGATGAGGACATCAAGGGAAGATATGATTACAAGCTGACAGATACATTCATGGGCTTCCATTGCGGAAATACTCCGGCATGCAAGATGTGCGAGTCCAGAGCAGTTAAATATCAGCTGATCCAGCACAGACTTCTTGAGCCGGCAGGATCTGAGCCAGACTTTACAAGAGGAACTCTTGAGGGAGATATCGCTGCATCTGATATTACATTCTATCGTCTGCAGTGCAACTCTGAAGGAGAACTGGTTTCCTATGTTGCAGAAGGTGAAGTCCTTGATGTACCTACAAGATCCTTCGGCGGTATCGGTATTTTCGCAATCAAGGAGATGGGAAGATTCTACCGTCACGTTCTCATCGAGGGCAACTTCCCGCATCATGGCGCAGTTATGTTTGGACACTACGGAAAAGCATTCTATGAAGTAGTGAAATTCCTTGGACTTGATGTGAAGAAGATCGGTTACAACCAGCCGGCTGGTGTAAGATATCCAACTGAGAATCCATGGGGCTAATTAAGTAACGTTAATAATTTATAGGCGTATAAAAACGGCCGTACCACTTTATGCGGTACGGCTGTTTTGGTAAGGAGGACAAAATGTATTTTATCGGTGTTGACCTTGGTACTTCCGCAGTGAAGCTTCTTCTTATGGAAGAATCCGGAAAAATCTGTAATATTGTTTCCAAAGAGTATCCCTTATTTTTCCCCCATCCGGGCTGGTCTGAGCAGAATCCGGAAGACTGGTACACCCAGAGCATGGCGGGAATGAAGGAACTGACTGAGGGAATCGACCGCTCACAGGTTGCTGGAATCAGCTTTGGCGGTCAGATGCATGGCCTGGTAACTCTGGACGATCAGGACCAGGTAATCCGTCCTGCAATTCTCTGGAATGACGGGCGTACCTCTGAGGAGACTGATTATCTGAACAATGTGATCGGCAAGGATAAGCTTTCCCAGTACACTGCCAACATTGCGTTTGCCGGTTTTACTGCTCCGAAGATCCTGTGGATGAAGAAAAATGAGCCGGAGAAATTTGCGAAGGTTGTAAAGATCATGCTTCCGAAGGATTATCTTGCTTACCGCTTAAGCGGATCCTTCTGCACAGATGTTTCTGATGCATCCGGTATGCTGCTTCTTGATGTGAAGAACCGCTGCTGGTCTAAGGAAATGCTGGAGATCTGCGGCGTGAAGGAAGAGCAGCTTCCGAAGGTTTACGAGAGCTGGGAGGTTGTGGGAACCCTGAAGCCAGAGGTTGCGAAAGAGCTTGGTTTCTCCGAGAATGTGAAAGTAATCGCAGGAGCAGGTGACAATGCGGCAGCAGCTGTTGGAACCGGAACGGTTGGCGATGGCCAGTGCAACATTTCTCTTGGAACATCTGGAACTGTATTTATTTCCAGCAAGAATTTTGGCGTAGACGAGAACAATGCCCTTCATTCCTTCTGCCATGCAGACGGAAGCTATCACCTTATGGGATGCATGCTCAGCGCTGCTTCCTGCAACAAATGGTGGGCTGAGGAGATTCTTGGAACCAAGGATTTCGCAGCAGAGCAGGCACCGATCACAAAGCTTGGAGAGAACCATGTTTACTTCCTTCCATACCTGATGGGAGAGCGTTCTCCTCACAATGACCCGGATGCAAGAGGCGTATTTTTCGGAATGTCCATGGACACTTCAAGAGCAGATATGACACAGGCTGTTCTGGAGGGGGTTGCGTTTGCACTTCGTGATTCCCTTGAGGTTGCCAAGAGCCTTGGCATCAAGATCGAGCGTACCAAGATCTGCGGCGGCGGAGCAAAGAGCCCTCTCTGGAAAAAGATTATCGCAAATGTGATGAACATTAAGGTGGATGTCCTGGAAGTGGAAGAGGGACCGTCCCTTGGCGGCGCTATGCTTGCAGCAGTAGGCTGCGGCGTTTTCCCGGATGTTGAGACAGCAGGCAAAAAACTTGCCAAAGTAGTAGATACCGTAGAACCAACTCCGGAACTGGCTGCCAAATATGAGGAAAGATACCAGAAATTCAGACAGCTGTATCCGACAATGAAACCATTATTTAAATAAGAATATGGAAGTTTAAGATTAAACAAAAAGCAAAACAGAGCGGTGCGTTATGACCGCTCTGTTTTGCTTTTGAGAACCTTATAGAACAAACTTTTCCAGAACCTCAGCCACTCCGTCTTCATTATTCGTATGCTTTGCAACATAGTCTGCATACTGCTTTACCCCGTCTGGGGCGTTGGACATGGCCGCGCCCAGGGCAGCGTAGCGGATCATGGGGAGGTCGTTGAAACCGTCGCCAATGGCAATGGTTTCGGCAGGGGAAAAGCCGTAGAGTTCTCCAATCCTGTCAATGGCAGCGGCTTTGGACACCTTGCTGTTGAAAAATTCCAGGTAAAAAGGCTTGGAAGTGCAAAAAGTAACATTCTGGAAATGGGCTGCACTGCGCAGCTCTTTTTCTATTTGCTGAATTTTCTCCACATCATCATACCACAGGATTTTGGTAATGCCTTGGGAGAGAAGCTGTTCTATGGAGGGAATGGGAAGAGGCGTTACTTTGGTTGCCTGGCTGTATTCGTGGATGCGGTCATTTAACTGGTTTCCGTATAATTTGTTATCAGACCAGATGCACATGGTAGTGTCATAGCGGATGCCTGCTTCCAGGATTTTGCGGGCGTCATCGGATGCAAGCTCCTGGCGGTAGAGGATTTTTTCTGTTGCAGAATCCAGGATCATAGCGCCGTTGTAGGTGATCACAGGCCCCTGAATGCCAAGCTGCTTCTGGTAGCGGGATACGCCCTGAATGGGACGGCCTGTACAGATGGAAAAAATCAGCCCTTTATCCACTGCCTGGCGGATGATTTTGACTGTATGTGGAGTGATCTCATTAGAATCATTTAATAAAGTGCCGTCCATATCGGCGGCTGCAAATTTGTATTTCATAGTATTCTCCTGAATCGAGCCTGTTTGAAAAATCATTTTTTTAATGGCCTTATGTGTCTTTGGTGATGCAAATAATTATACGATACCTGTGACCTCTCTTCAACTGCTTTTACATGTATAAAGATTGCCCGGGCAGGATTTGCCTGGAGTTTACGAAGTGCCTGGCAATCACTTTTGGACTGTTTTTGTGCAAAGAAATTGTCTGGAAAATGTTGACGGACAGGGATAATATATGAAATTTAAGGCGGCATCCAGAGAAACGGTTGTGAAGCGCCTGCGGAAACGAATCGAACTTCAGGAAGAATCCAGCAAACGGGTCAATATGGAAGCGTGGCGGAATGCTCTGTATAAAAGAAGCGAATATGATGAGCTTACAGGCGTGCTGAACCGACGGGGCATCCGAAAATATATGGTTCAGGCATTTTCTGATGCAAAAGCTGTGGGGAATAAATTTGCCGTTTTGATCATTGATGTGGACTTTTTCAAAGAATATAATGATACTTATGGGCATGTAGCAGGGGATGAATTCCTGCTGGCAATCGGCGGATCCTAGACTATGTCAGTTATGGAAGCGGCGGATAAGGCGCTCTATGATTTGAAGAAAAATTCTAAAAATGGTTTTGTAATCGTAGAATCCCTCCAGGGAGAAGAAAATGGATAAAGAAATTGAAAAAAAGTGCGAGAAAGTAATTGAATACAGATTTTCAGATCCCAGAAAGGCATACAATATTTGCAGTGAAATTCTGGAGCATGGTATCAGCAATGAAGAAGCTTATGAGGTAGCATATGCCCGTCTGTACATGGGGGATACCATGTTTTCCATGGGCGAGTTCCAGAAAGCTCTGGCCAATATGATGCTTGCAAAAAAAGTTCAGGAAAAATATGGATATCAGGATCTTCTGATGAAAACCTATAATATTATTGCTATTATTTATGTAAACCAGGGAGATGACCTGTTGGGCCTGGATTATTATTATAAGTCGCTAAAGCTTGCCCGCGAATGTGGTAACAAAGTGATGATGAGAATGGTGTATAACAATATTGGAGCTTTGCTGAATAACGCGGGAGACGCTGCAGGAGCGGCAGAATATTTTAGAAAAGTATATGAACTTTGTCAAAAGAGGGAACAAAGGGATTCGAAAAAAATTGACAATAAAAAGCAGTATCTTGTAAATCTTGCTGTTGGATATCTGGGGGAAAAGAAATATAAACAGGCAAGAAAGTATCTTGACATGGCGTCTATGGAAAGTGACGGAAAATCCCAGGACTGTTGTTTGGCAGCAGAGATTAACAGAATAGTAGATTCTGTGCGTGTTTATGTGGAAACAGGAAATAAAGCTGCTGCAATCAAAGAAGCAGAGAATATACTGTCACTTCCGGAAAAAATTTTGAAGATGTAGAAGCATTCCGGCATTTTATTTGTCTGGCATCCTGTCTGCTTCAGCTGGAATATTTTGTAAGCCGTTATGGAGGAGATGAGTTTGTAATTCTGGGTATTAATAAATCTGACGAAGAATTAAGAGACTTTATAGAAAAGCTGTTCTGCAATATTAACAGTGCGAAGATGCCTTTTCTTGATCATATGGTCTTCCAGCATGTGACTATTTCCATGGGAGTGGTAAACAAAACCGTGGAAAGTGGTTACAGCCTGGCTGAGTTTATCAGCAGTGCGGACAATAATCTTTATGTGGCGAAGAAAAATGGAAAAAACCGATATGTATTTAAGTAGCGCGGCTGCAGGCAGTGCCTGTAAGGAGAGAAAAACCAGTCGGATACATGGAAATCTGAAAGTTTGTTTCAGTTCTGTGAAGATTCACATGGATTCCTGCAAAAGAAGCTGTGATTTCGGCAATTAGGAGAATTGTTTTTTGCCCTGTGAAATGGTAAAATAATAAGGTAATGCAAATGGAAAATAAGGAACAGGAAGAACTGTTTTTAAAAATATTTTCCAGCAGATAAAACTAAAAAAGAAAAGTGACGAGGTGTAAAGCTATGCAGGAAATGAAGCCAGTTAAAGAAGGCAAAGTGCGCGAGATTTACGACAACGGAGACAGTCTGATCATGGTTGCAACAGACCGTATCAGCTGTTTTGACGTGATCCTGAACAACGAAGTGACTAAGAAGGGCACTGTTCTCACACAGATGTCCAAGTTCTGGTTCGATATGACTCAGGACATCCTGCCAAACCACATGCTTTCTGTTGATGTCAAAGACATGCCGGAGTTTTTCCAGCAGGAGAAATTTGACGGAAACAGCATGATGTGCCGCAAGCTGGATATGATTCCGGTTGAGTGTATCGTTCGCGGATATATTACCGGAAGCGGCTGGGCAAGCTACCAGAAGGACGGCACAGTCTGCGGAATTACTCTTCCGGAGGGACTGAAGGAATCAGACAAGCTGCCTGAGCCTATTTACACACCTTCTACCAAGGCTGAGATCGGAGACCATGACGAGAATATTTCTTTCGAGCAGAGCGTTGCTCACCTTGAGAAATACTATCCGGGACATGGTCAGGAATATGCCGAGAAGATCCGTGATTACACCATCGCATTATATAAAAAATGTGCAGAGTATGCGTTGAGCAAGGGCATCATCATTGCAGATACCAAGTTTGAGTTTGGTCTGGATGAGAATGGAAACATTGTGCTTGGCGATGAAATGCTTACACCGGACAGCTCCAGATTCTGGCCGGCAGATGGATATGAGCCAGGACATGGCCAGCCATCCTTTGACAAGCAGTTCGCCCGCGACTGGCTCAAAGCCAATCCGGACAACAACTGGACTCTCCCACAGGAAATCGTGGACAAGACCATCGACAAATACCTGCAGGCATACGAGATGCTCACAGGCAAGAAGCTGAAATAATTACATAAAACCAAAACCAGCCGGGGAATTGCTCCCCGGCGATTTTTTGCAAAAAAATTCCCGGGAGGTAATATTCTCCCGGGAATTTATAGTTAAATTTCAATTAGAACAGTCCTGTGATCTTGCCTGTTTCGTCTACGTCGATCTTCTCAGCAGCCGGAACCTTCGGAAGACCTGGCATGGTCATGATCTCGCCGGTAAGGGCTACGATGAAGCCTGCACCTGCGGAAATCTTCAGGTTACGAACAGTTACTTCGAAGTCTGTCGGAGCGCCAAGCTTGGTCTGGTCATCTGTTAAGCTGTACTGTGTCTTTGCAACGCAGATCGGACAGTTGCCAAAGCCAAGAGCCTCCAGCTGTTTTGCCTGTTTCTGAGCGTTGGCTGTAAGAACAACTCTCTTGCCGCCATAAATCTTCTGAACGATATTGTTCAGCTTATCTTCGATAGAGCCCTCAAGCTCGTAGGAATATGTGAAGTCGTTCGGCTCTTCAACCAGACGGATAACTTCCTCTGCTAACTTCTTGCCGCCTTCGCCGCCTTTTGCCCATACTTCGGAAAGTGCAACGTTAACGCCAAGCTCTTTGCATTTTGCTTCTACAAGGTCAAGCTCTGCCTTTGTGTCGGTCGGGAATGCGTTGATTGCAACAACACATGGAAGCTTGTAAACGTTCTTGATATTGCTTACATGTTTCAGCAGGTTCGGAAGACCTTTCTCAAGAGCCTCCAGGTTCTCGTTGTTCAGATCTGCTTTTGCAACGCCGCCGTTATATTTAAGAGCACGAACGGTAGCAACGATTACAACTGCGTTTGGATGAAGGTCAGCCATACGGCACTTGATGTCAAGGAATTTCTCAGCACCAAGGTCAGCACCGAATCCAGCCTCTGTGATTGCATAATCAGCAAGCTTCAGAGCCATCTTTGTAGCGGTTACAGAGTTGCATCCGTGAGCGATGTTTGCAAATGGTCCGCCGTGAACGATTGCAGGTACATGCTCAAGAGTCTGAACCAGGTTCGGTTTCAGGGCATCTTTCAGAAGTGCTGTCATAGCACCCTCTGCGTGGAGGTCACCAGCTGTAACTGGTTTCTGCTCTGATGGTTTGCCGTATGTATAACCAATGATCATTCTGGCAAGTCTCTTCTTCAGGTCTGTGATGTCGCTTGCCAGGCAGAGAACTGCCATAATTTCGGAAGCAACGGTAATGTCATAGCCGTCTTCACGAGGCATACCGTTTGTTCTTCCGCCAAGTCCGTCTACTACATTACGAAGCTGACGGTCGTTCATATCTACGCATCTTCTCCATGTGATCTTACGTGGGTCAATGTTCAGAGCGTTGCCCTGGAAAATGTGGTTGTCGATCATTGCTGCCAGAAGGTTGTTAGCTGCGCCAATCGCATGGAAGTCACCTGTGAAGTGAAGGTTGATATCCTCCATAGGAACAACCTGTGCATATCCGCCGCCTGCTGCGCCGCCCTTTACACCGAATACCGGTCCAAGGGATGGCTCACGAAGTGCAACCATAACACTCTTACCCATCTGCTGCATAGCATCTGCAAGACCAACAGTTGTAGTTGTTTTTCCTTCTCCTGCCGGAGTCGGGTTGATGGCTGTAACAAGGATCAGCTTGCCATCCTTCTTGTCGGTTTCTTTTAACAGATTGTAGTCGATTTTTGCTTTGTATTTGCCGTACTGCTCAAGATACTTGTCATCAATACCTGCCTTAGCCGCAATCTCAGTAATTGGTTTCATTTCGCATTCCTGTGCGATTTCGATGTCACTTTTAAACCCCATAATAAAAGCTCCTTTCGTTGTGTAAGATTAAATGGTTTGCAATACCGCTCCTTAAAAAGGCAGCGGCATTATCCCTCGTAAAAGAGGTACCGCCCGGTAAAAAAAGGACAGTATCTGAAAGTTCAAATACTGCCCAGACGGTCGGCTATGATCTGCTTCCGAAGTCCTTGTGGTAAACTCCACGATCCGTCAGTATTCAGAAGCTTTTCAATTGATGCATTAATTGTATCATTAAAAAAACATCTTGTCAAGAAAATAACGAACAGCATTATTGTCAAAAAACGAACAGCATATTTGTGAAAAGTAACAAAAATTTAAAAAGACATTCCATATATATCTTGTAATTTAGAATGCTTTCAGAAAGGCTTCATAAAAATTTTATGACTTGGACAGTTGCGTATGGGGACAAGTATTGTTAGAATATAATATGAAATTTTTAATGACAAATCTGTTATAGAAAGGTTGAATCAATCAGATGAACAGAACTGAATTTCTGGATACATTGAGAAGCCAGCTGTCCGGTCAGATGCATGAGGGCAAGGTGGCTGCACATGTGCGTTATTATGAGGATTATATTCAGTCCCAGGTGAGAAGCGGCCGTGATGAACAGCAGGTTCTTGCGGAGCTTGGAGATCCAAGGCTGATCGCCAGGACTTTACTTGATACAGATGTGGATGATGGTCAGGCTGACTATGCAGAGTACAGCACTTATTCAGACGAGACAGAGGACACACAGAGCTCCGGCGGGAAGCATGCCCATGTATGGCGCTTTGATACCTGGTACAGCAAGCTGCTTGGCGTTGTAGGCCTGCTGATCATCGTATTTCTTTTGTTCCATATTCTGGTGGCGGTGATTCCGTTCTTCGCTGTTCTGGCAGTGATCCTGTTTATCCTGTCACTGATCAAGAACCGGAATTAATGGATTAAGACATTTTTTAGAGGAAAGGTTTTTCAATGAGCAGTATAACAATAGAAGAATTAAAACAGTTACCCGAAAATTCTTATCAGATCATTGATATCCGCGATGAAATCGAGATTTCCCATGGCGCAGTGAAGGGCGCAGTTGCCTGTAAGCCAGAAGAAATTTTGAGCAATCCGGATGTGGATAAGGCGAAGAAACTTGTCATCTGCTGCAGCCGCGGAATCAACAGCA
Source organism: Blautia acetigignens (assembly GCF_025566865.1). NCBI lineage: Bacteria > Bacillati > Bacillota > Clostridia > Lachnospirales > Lachnospiraceae > Blautia > Blautia acetigignens. The sequence goes on along the minus strand of NZ_JAOQJM010000002.1, from coordinate 457,024 downwards.
AGGAAGTGGCTGAGAATCTGACGGAAGAAGGCCTGGATGCAGTGAGCCTGGAGCGCGGCTATATTGCCTGGCTTATGGACGTGATGAAGAATTCCCAGGATGAGGATTTTGCTAAGAATGTGGAGATCAGCCTCCGCAAGAAATTTAAGAAAAAAATCTGGTCCAAATTTACCAAGGCTATCAATACCTATGAGCTTGTGAAGCCGGGAGATAAGATTGCAGTCTGTATTTCCGGCGGCAAGGACTCCATGCTTATGGCAAAATGCTTCCAGGAACTGAAGCTTCACAATAAATTTGATTTTGAGGTGAAGTTCCTTGTTATGGATCCTGGCTACAGCCCGGCCAACCGCCAGGTGATCGAGGAGAATGCGAAGAAGCTGAACATTCCCATCCGCATTTTTGAGTCAGATATTTTTGAATCTGTATTTAATGTAGAGAAGTCTCCATGCTATCTCTGCGCCAGAATGCGAAGAGGCCATTTATATGCCTTTGCAAAAGAAATGGGCTGCAACAAGATTGCCCTGGGCCATCATTATGATGATGTAATTGAGACCATTCTTATGGGAATGCTTTACGGCGCGCAGGTGCAGACTATGATGCCGAAGCTTCACAGCACCAATTTTGAGGGCATGGAGCTGATCCGTCCTTTGTATCTGGTGCGTGAAGACGACATCAAGGCATGGCGGGATTACAATGACCTGCATTTTATCCAGTGCGCATGCAAGTTTACAGATACCTGTACCACCTGCAACAACGAGAACCGCTCCAAGCGTGTGGAGATTAAGGAACTGATCCGCGACCTGAAGCAGGTGAACCCGTTTGTAGAAGGCAATATTTTCAAAAGCGTTGAGAACGTCAATATTGATACCGTTGTTGGCTACAAGCAGTATGGCGTCCGTCATTCCTTCCTGGAAAATTATGACAGGGAGAAAGAGGAAGATGAGTCACAGGAGGATTAACGGCTGACTTTCCTGAGAATCCATACCAGAAGGAGGATGATCAGGATAGCGGCGAAGATTCCTGCCATGCCTTTTCCCATGATGGTAAGGGCAGCCATTACGGTGTTTGCCTGATCGCAGGAAGCAGCCAGATTGATGACCATGCCTCCGGCTATGACTGAGGCAATCTGTCCGGATACATTGGCACCTGCAGCCTGCATGAGAATCACGTTGGTGGGATCTTCTTCCATTGCCATTTTCTGGATTACTCTTGAGGACATGGGGAAGGCTGAGATTCCGGCACCGCCGATCATGGGATTGATCTTTTTTTTCAGGAAAAGATTCATAAATTTGGCCAGAAGGACTCCGCCGATGGTATCCATTACGAAGGCAAAAAGCCCGATCACCAGGATCAGCAGGGTGTCTTTGGTTACGAACTGATCCGCACGCATGCTGAAGGAGATTGTGATTCCAAGAAGCAGGGTGATCAGGTTTGCCAGAATATTCTGGGCGGTATCGGACATGGTTCCAAGAACACCGCATTCACGGATCAGATTTCCGAACATAAGGAAGCCTACCAGCGCAACAGACTGAGGGGCAACAAGTCCCACGATCATGGTTACGGCAATGGGAAAGGCAATCCTTATAATTTTGGAAACGGATTTGGGATTGTAATCCATGTGAATGCAGCGTTCTTTTTTTGTAGTGACAAGGCGGATGGCGAAGGGCTGCACAATGGGAACCAGAGCCATGTAGGAATAGGCTGCCACTGCAATGGCGCCGATGTACCTGGAGCCAAGAACCTGGGATACCAGAATGGAGGTTGGTCCGTCTGCTGCACCGATAATTCCAATAGAGGCCGCATCTGTAAGACGAAATCCAAGCAGGGCAGCCACGAGAATAGCCGCAAATATTCCAAACTGTGCGCCGGCACCGAATAAAAACAGAGAAGGTCCGGAGAGCAGGGGGCCGAAATCAATCATTGCGCCGATTCCAATAAACAGCAGGATCGGCATCACCTCGGAAGCTTCGATTCCCACATGGAACATCCACTCAATGACGCCGTTTGCATGGATTCCTCCGGTGAGGGTCTGATTTACCACTCCGGAAAATGGCAGGTTTACAAGAATGGCACCAAATCCCATAGGCAAAAGCAAGGCTGGTTCGAACCCTTTCTTGATCGCTAGCCAGATCAAAGTGATTCCTACAGCGTACATTACCAGTTGCTGCCATGTCAGAGCCATAATTCCATCTGTTAAAAATTCCATAGTGTTTCCTCCTTTGGGGTAGTATTGTGAAAAAAATATATAAAAAAGACTTTTATTACAATAAGGCATACCTAAAGATATGCGAATATTGTAATAAAAGTCTTGCTATTTCAATTCTATGCGGGCTTGCAGCATGCAGAAATCTTTTCGCAAATATGCTTCTGCACTGCTTACCGTTCTGACGCATGAAAATCCATAATGAATCATGCTTCCCAAAAGCAAAAATCCAATATGCCAGCTACTCCCTTTCATTGTGGTCATTATAGTTTGCAGAACCTGGATTTGTCAACAGAAAAAAGCAGGCTTGTAAAAAAAGTTTTCCAGGGGTATGATTAGAGCGTGCCCTCAAAATCATTCCCGCAATCTGCATGCCCCACTTTGCTGGAAATGGGGGAGATATTTCAAGCTTGTTCTGAAGCATACAAGTTATGATACAAGTAAAGAACAGAAGGAGTACAAAATGTTATATTTTGAGAACGATTACTGTGAAGGTGCCCATGAGGCGATTTTAAAAAGATTACTGGAAACAAATATGGAAAAGGTGCCGGGATATGGACAGGACCCTTACTGTGACCAGGCAAAGGAGAAAATCAAGGCTGCCTGCGGCTGCACGGATGGAGAGGTATATTTTCTGGTTGGAGGAACCCAGACAAATGCAGTGGTGATTGCATCCATGCTGAACCGCTATGAGGGCGTGCTTTCTGCAGTGACCGGACATGTGAATGCCCATGAGGCAGGTGCCATCGAATTTACCGGACATAAGGTGCTGCCGCTGCCTCAGAAAGACGGCAAGATCTCAGCTGCAGATCTGAAGAATTATCTGGAAACCTACTATGCAGACGGAAGTTACGACCACATGGTTTTCCCGGGAATGGTATATATTTCCCATCCCACAGAATACGGAACCCTTTACACCAGACAGGAACTGGAAGATATTTCCGGTGTGTGCAGAAAATATGAGATCCCGCTGTTCCTGGACGGCGCAAGACTTGGATACGGCCTGGTGGCAGATACGGATGTAACTTTGAAGGACATTGCCAAATACACAGATGTATTTTATATTGGCGGCACAAAGGTTGGCGCGCTGTGCGGCGAAGCGGTTGTGTTCCCGAAAAAGGCTCCGAAGCATTTCTTCACCATGATCAAGCAGCAGGGGGCACTTCTGGCCAAAGGAAGGCTTCTTGGAATTCAGTTCGATGCACTTTTCACAGACAACCTGTACCTGGAAATCAGCAAAAATGCCATTGATACAGCTGCGAAATTAAAGTCTGCCCTGAAGGAAAAGAACTATCAGTTCTTTCTCGATTCTCCTACCAATCAGATTTTCGTAGTGCTTGAGAACCAGAAGATGGAAGAACTGGGCAAAAAGGTGAAATATGGCTTCTGGGAAAAATATGACGACAATCATACAGTGGTTCGCTTTGCAACAAGCTGGGCCACAAAGATGGAAGATATTGATGCGTTGATTGAGATCTTATAATTAACAGGGAAAGTTCTGGACCGTATCCATGAATGTGTTTATGCCTGGCATGGCTCATTCATGGATATGATCCGGGAAAAGCCTTCGGTGTAAATGCCATAAGCGTGAAATAACAGTTTTTTCTATTATTCATATCATTATTAAAATCCAAAAGTAAGTAAAATTTCACAAAGTCTTATATATATTTTGTTGCAGTCTGTCAGTAAACAACAACTTGTCCATATGTGCGTACAAGTTGTAAGATACAAATCAGGAGGAAGGAAACATGACGGAAAACGGCAAGCCCAAATATTTTACCCTGATGGAAGAGCTGAAAGAGGAAATCCTTTCCGGCCAGATACAGCCAGGAGAGAAGCTGCCCTCCGAGAATCAGCTTACAGAGAAATATTCCCTCAGCAGACATACCGTGCGCAAAGCCATAGCACTTCTGGAACGGGAAGGCTACGTGGAAGCCTATCACGGCAAGGGAACCTTCTGCTCAGAAAAAATGCGGCACATGAAGAAGTCCAGAAATATTGCAGTAGTGACCACCTATATTTCCGATTATATTTTCCCAAGGCTGATCCAGGGAATGGATAATATCCTGTCCGAGCAGGGATACAGCATTATTCTGAAAAATACGGGAAACAGCCGTCAGAAGGAAGCCAGATGTCTGGAGGAGCTTTTGCAGAAGGATATTGATGGACTGATCATCGAGCCGAGCAAAAGCCAGCTTAGCTGCCGTCACCCAAATCTCTATGAAAATCTGGACAAGTACCAGATCCCTTATGTTTTTATTCAGGGAATTTATACGGAAATGAAGGACAAGCCCCATATCCTTATGGATGATGTGCGGGGAGGATATCTGGTCACCCAGTATCTTCTGGAACTGGGACACCGCCGGATTACAGGATTTTTCAAGGCGGATGATATCCAGGGAATCAATCGGCACAAGGGGTATGTAAAGGCGCTGCAGGAGGCTGGAATCAGCTACGATCCGGATGCAGTTGTATGGTTTCATACAGAAGACCGGAAAAGCAAGCCTGCCATGATGGTTCGAGAAATGGTAAGAAGCGGGAATTTGCCGGACGGGATTGTCTGCTACAATGACCAGATCGCGGTGCAGGTGATCGAGACGCTGGAAGCCTGCGGGCTGAAGGTTCCGGAGGACATATCCGTAACCGGTTACGACAACTCTCTTTATGCCCAGCGTGGAACCGGAATTACTACCATAGCTCATCCCCAGGAAAAACTGGGAGAGATGGCCGCAGAGCTGATTCTGGAAAAAATCGCCGGTGTGCCGGAAGAAGACAGTAAGGTGGAGCGAATGATACAGCCGGAACTGATCATCCGAGGATCCTGCCGGAAATATGACTGAGATAATAACAATATTAACAAAATATATAACACAAGGAGGGTTTTATCAATGAAAACAGGAAGAAATTACAAATTCTGGTTTTGCACAGGATCACAGGACCTTTATGGAGATGAGTGCCTTCGCAAGGTAGCAGAGCATTCCCGCATTATTGTGGATGAGCTGAACAAATCCGGAATGTTTCCCTATGAGATCGTGTGGAAGCCAACCCTGATCACAAACGAACTGATCCGCAAGACCTTCAACGAGGCAAATGCAGATGAGGATTGTGCAGGTGTAATCACCTGGATGCACACCTTTTCCCCGGCAAAATCCTGGATTCTGGGACTGAAGGAATACAGAAAGCCGCTGTGCCATCTTCACACACAGTTCAACCAGGAAATTCCATACGACACCATTGATATGGATTTCATGAATGAGAACCAGTCTGCACACGGCGGCCGTGAATATGGACATATGGTTACCCGTATGGGAATCGAGCGCAAGGTCATTGTAGGACACTGGACAGACAAGAAGGTTCAGGAGCGTCTTGCATCCTGGATGAGAACTGCCATTGGTATTATGGAAAGCAGCCATATCCGTGTATGCCGTGTTGCAGACAACATGCGCAACGTAGCAGTTACAGAGGGTGACAAGGTAGAGGCTCAGATCAAATTTGGCTGGGAGGTTGACGCCTATCCGGTAAACGAGATCGCAGAATATGTAAGTGCTGTTTCCAAGGGAGATATTGACGCTCTTGTGGAAGAATATTATAATAAATATGACATTATTCTGGAGGGTAGAGATCCGGAAGAATTCAAACGTCATGTAGCAGTACAGGCAGGAATCGAGATTGGTTTCGAGAGATTCCTTGAGGAGAAAAATTATCAGGCAATTGTTACCCATTTTGGTGATCTTGGGGCACTGCAGCAGCTTCCGGGACTGGCAATCCAGAGACTGATGGAGAAGGGCTATGGATTTGGCGCAGAGGGTGACTGGAAGACAGCCGCAATGGTACGCCTGATGAAGATCATGTCATCTGGAATGAAGGATGCCAAGGGTACCTCCCTTATGGAAGACTATACCTACAATCTGGTTCCGGGGAAGGAAGGAATCCTGCAGTCCCATATGCTGGAGGTTTGCCCGTCTGTAGCAGATGGAAAGCCAGCCATCAAGGTTTGCCCGCTTAGCATGGGTGAGAGAGAGGATCCGGCAAGACTGGTATTCACATCCAAGACAGGACCTGGAATTGCAACCTCTTTAGTAGATCTGGGAGATCGTTTCCGTCTGATCATCAATGATGTAGACTGCAAGAAAGTAGAGAAACCGATGCCGAAGCTTCCTGTAGGAAGCGCATTCTGGACACCAAAGCCGGATCTGGCAACTGGTGCAGAGGCATGGATCCTTGCCGGCGGCGCACATCACACTGCATTTACCTACGATCTTACTGCAGAGCAGATGGGTGACTGGGCAGCTGCAATGGGAATCGAAGCTGTTTACATTGACGAAGATACTACAATTCGTAATTTCAAGAATGAACTTCGCTGGAACGAGATTGCGTTCCGCAAATAAAAGGGAGGATTTACAATGGGAGCAGCAGAAGCAAAACAGGCGATCCTGGAGAACAGAACCGCTCTTGGAATCGAGTTTGGTTCCACAAGAATCAAGGCCGTACTGGTAGATGGAAATAACATGCCTATCGCATCAGGCGGACATGAGTGGGAGAATCGCTATGAGAATGGTGTGTGGACCTACAGCCTTGAGGACATCTGGTCCTGCATCCAGGACTGCTATCAGCAGATGGTAAAGGATGTAAAGGAGAAATACGGCATAGAGCTGACCCGTGTGGGAGCAATTGGAATCAGTGCTATGATGCACGGCTATATGCCTTTTGACAAGGCTGGAAATCTTCTGGTTCCTTTTAGAACCTGGAGAAACAATATTACCGGAGAGGCAAGCAGAAAGCTGTCAGAGCTTTTCCAGTATAATATCCCGCAGAGATGGAGCATTGCCCATCTGTATCAGGCTATCTTAAACGGCGAGCCTCATGTGAAGGATATTGATTATATCGCTACTCTGGAAGCATATGTACACTGGAAGCTTACCGGACAGAGAGTTCTTGGAATCGGGGATGTTGCCGGAATGTTCCCGGTAGACAGCAGCAAGAAGGACTACAACGAGACCATGGTGCAGCAGTTTGATGAGCTGGTTTCTTCTTACGTTTTCCCATGGAAGCTTCGTGAAATTCTGCCTAAGTGTCTGGTTGCCGGTGAAGATGCAGGATGCCTTACAGAAGAGGGAGCTAAACTGCTGGATGTGACAGGCAGACTGGAAGCCGGAATTCCAATGTGCCCGCCGGAAGGTGATGCAGGAACCGGAATGGTGGCAACCAACAGTGTTGCAAAGCGTACCGGAAATGTTTCCGCCGGAACTTCTGTATTTGCTTCCATCGTACTGGAGAAAGAATTATCTGCCCCATATTCTGAGATTGATATGGTAGCCACTCCGTCCGGACATCCGGTAGCAATGGCACATTCCAACAACTGTACAACAGATTTAAATGCATGGGTCAATATTTTCCGTGAGTTTACAGAGGCAATGGGCATAGAAGCTGATATGAACAAGCTGTTCGGAACCTTATACAATAAGGCTCTGGAAGGCGATGTAGACTGCGGCGGACTTTTGTCCTACTGCTATTTCTCCGGCGAGCATATGACCGGATTTTCGGAAGGAAGACCGCTGTTCGTACGTTCCCCGGAGAGCAAATTCAATCTGGCAAACTTTATGAGAACCCATCTTTACACCTGTCTTGGTGCCATGAGAGTAGGCCTTGACATTCTGTTTAAGAAAGAGGGCGTAAAAGTAGACCGTCTTCTTGGACACGGCGGACTGTTTAAGACCAAAGGCGTAGGACAGCAGATTCTTGCAGACGCAGTGAACGCTCCGGTTTCTGTTATGGAAACTGCCGGAGAGGGCGGCGCATGGGGAATCGCAGTTCTGGCTTCCTATCTTGTAAATAAAGATGGAAATGAAACTCTGGAAGACTTCCTGGATACCAAGGTATTTGCAGGAAATCAGGGCAGTACCCTGAACCCGGATCCGGAGGGAGTAGAGGGCTTCAACATGTTTATGGAAAGATACATGAAAGGCCTTTCTATCGAGCGTGCAGCTGTGGATTCTAAAATCTGGTAATTTTATTCCATAATCCACATAAATCAGGAACCTTCCATACATCGGCGGCTTTTTTTACATAGCCTCTGGTGTACGGAAGGTTTTTTTGCTATACTAATCCCACAGAAAGGAGAGGCAAATGGTTTTTAGTTCAATGCTTTTTCTGTGGATTTTTCTGCCGCTTGTGCTGGCGGCCTATTATCTTAGCCCGAGGAAAATCCGCAATGGGATTCTGGTGTTTTTCAGCCTGCTTTTTTATGCGTGGGGAGAACCTGTCTATATTCTTCTCATGCTTTGTTCTGTTCTGGTTAATTTCATGGGCGGAATTTTTATGGAAGACCATAAGACCCATAGGAAGGGAATTCTGTGGGGAACGGTTCTGATCAATCTTGGCCTTCTGGGATATTTTAAATACTTTAATTTCCTGGCAGAGATAATTGGCAAAATCCTGCCTGGCGGCCTTGGAAATCTCTCGATTCCCCAGGTGGCACTGCCTATTGGAATTTCCTTTTATACCTTCCAGGCGCTGTCTTATGTGATTGATGTTTACCGGGGAGAGGTAAAGGCACAGCGGAATTTCTGGTATATGCTTTTGTACATTTCCTTTTTCCCCCAGCTGATCGCAGGACCAATTGTAAAGTACCGGGATATTGCGCAGCAGATTCTGGAACGAAAGGAGACTGTGGAGAAATTTGCGGCAGGAGTCATGCGCTTTTGCTGGGGCCTTGGGAAAAAGGTTCTTCTGGCAAATGCTTTCGCGGAAGTGGTGGATGATATTTTTCAGTACGGACCGGAAGCCGTGTCAAGAAAGGCCTTGTGGCTTGGGGCAGTTCTCTATATGCTGCAGATCTATTACGATTTTTCAGGCTATTCCGATATGGCAGTCGGCCTTGGGAAAATGTTCGGCTTCCAGTTTCAGGAGAACTTTGATTATCCCTACGTGTCCGGCTCTGTGAAAGAATTCTGGAGACGGTGGCATATTTCCCTGTCCTCCTGGTTCCGGGATTATGTGTACATTCCCCTTGGCGGGAACAGGAAAGGAGCGCTTTGCACCTACCGAAACCTTCTGATCGTGTTTTTCCTTACCGGAATGTGGCATGGCGCAGGAACCGGATTTATTCTCTGGGGACTTTATCACGGACTGTTTCTGATCCTGGAACGGGTGTGGCTGGGGAAAAAGCTGGAGAAGCTGCCGGGCTTTGTTGGCTGGGGATATACCATGATCGTGGTGTTCTTGGGCTGGATCCTTTTCCGTGCGGAGGACTTCGGACTGTTTTGTTCTTATGTGAAGAACCTGTTTGTGTCCCATGGAGGAATGATTCTGACCTCCGCATATCTGGACAAAAAGCTGCTGTTTCTGTTGATCATGGGAATTCTGTTCGCGGGATTTGTTCAGAAGGTGTATGGGCTTTTGCGGGAAAAAATGCCGGGGAAATTTCCGGAGAATGGCGTGGTCACAGTGCCAAGAATCGTGGCATCTATAGCGATTTTGTGGCTTTGTGTGATGGCGTTAGTGAACAACAGCTACAATCCGTTTATTTATTTCAGATTTTGACAGGAAGAATATGAGAAAACAAAAAGTTTTGATTTGGTTATTTGCAGGAAGTCTGATACTGCCCAATGTGATTTTCGGAGCTTTTTCCGATAAATTTAATACGCAGAATAATGAGAACAGGGAACTGGCGGCGTTTCCGGAGGTCAGTTTGTCTTCTCTTGGGGAATTTCCAGAGGCCTTTGAGGAATTTTATAAGGATCATCTTCCCTTCAAAAATGCGCTGGTGAGTCTGAATAATTATATGGATACCAGCCTTTTTCGGAATACGAAGATTGGAGATGTGGTGATTGGAAAGGATAACTGGCTTTTTTACCTGCCTTCTAAGGACGGGGAAAACGCAATGGCTGATTATCAGAAGACCAATTTGTATACCGAGGAAAAAAGCAGGGAAATTGCGGCTGGAATTGCCAAGGTGCAAGACTGGCTCTACGGGTATGGCGTGGAGACATTCCATTATTATGTAGCGCCGAACAAGGAGACTGTTTATACCCAGTACATGCCGGATAAGCCGGAGATCATCGGTGAGGGGGATTCCAGAATGGAAAGCTTCGCCAGGTATATGGCTGAAAATTCCGATGTGGAATTTGAGTATCTTTATGATTATCTTGATGGATATTCCGAACAGTATCAGCTGTTCCGCAAATATGATACCCATATGAATAATCTGGGCGGCTATATCACCAGTGAAAAGATTACCCGGGATCTGACAGGAGAATCCCTGCCAATTGAGAAGATTGTGATAGAAAAAGGGGAGAAGCCCTGTCGCGGGGACCTGTCCCGGATGATCGGCAGATATGAGGAACTGGATGATGACAGGGAATATGGGCTCAGTGATTTTCACGATGGACTTCACTATAAGGTGAAAAAAGAAGAAAGTGAAGGCGGGGAGGAGACGCTGAAGGTCTTTTCTTCTAATTCGTCTAATGAGAGAACCATTCTTGTGATTGGGGATTCCTTCCGGCTCCGTCTGGAGAAATTCCTTCCGTATCGTTATCAGAATGCGGTGTTTGTGCGCATCGATGATTTTACCCCGGAGCTTCTGGAAGAGTACAAGCCGGATGATGTGGTGGTGATCACGGTGGAGCGGGATCAGAGATATATGGAAAACTTGGGTGAGTACATTTGCGAGAAATAAGAGAAATATAAGGGCAAAATAGTTTTTTTCTCAATAGCGAGAAAATGCAGATTACAAAAATAAATTTGAATACTGTTAATCTGTTGACATTAAATATGCCAGATGATATTCTAATAACAACTTAATTATCTGACATAATCAACTAAATGTCAATGTATCTCAGAAGATTTGGGCTACTGTTCACTGGTAATATTCCGCGAAGCGTGTTACTGGGCACGGTGTGAACAGTAACAGATTCTGACTTAAGGAGGAAAGTATGAAGAAGAGAAAGATTACAGCCATTATATTAGCATCTCTTATGGGAATCAGTGCAGTACCTGCGACCGCATGGGCAGCAGATTCCTACAAGGAAACGGAGAAAGCCGCATTTGCCAAAGCAATCCAGGAAATGGGCGCAGATTATGCACAGGATCTTGCACAGATCGGCGATGGCGCAGTGAAAGGAAATGCAGAGATCAAGCTGAGTCTGGATGACGGTGGAAAAGCAATCCTTGGAATGCTCACCCCTGTGGATATCTCCTGGCTTGAAGATGCATCTATGGACACTAAGGTGAACTTAAATGAGGGTACCATGATCGAAACCATGGATGTGAAGGTAAATGGCACGAAGATCTGTACCATCGAGTACTATTTTGATACAGAGAATTCTGAAGTTTATATGAGAATTCCGGAGCTGAATGAAGGCTATATCAAAATGAACATGGAGCAGATGACCCAGGAAGCAGAAGCTGAAATGGAAGAGGAAGGAATGGATTCTTCGTTCTCCACAAGCATGGATCTGGCAGATGCTATGAACAGCTATTTTTCTACTTTGGATAATCTGCCGGAGGCGGATGCTCTGACTTCCATCCTTACCAGATATTCTGACATTATTTTTGACAATGTGACAGACGGAGAGAATCCGGGGACACAGAGTTCTGCAGCAGGCGATGTCAGCCAAGAACTGACAGTACTGGAAGGCCATGTGACACAGGCAGAGGCTCAGCCAATGTTCCAGCAGATTCTGGACACAGCCAAGACGGATGAGGAATTGAAGGGACTGATTGAGAGCTGGACAGAAGCTATGAACGATCCGGAATATTCCTATGATACATTCCTGCAGGCAATCGAGGATCTGGAGAAGGATCTGGACGGAGAAATTGATGAGAGCGATACATCCGGCTTTGTGTTAAGAGCATGGGTGGATGACAATGGAGAAGTGGTAGGACGCGAGGTGCTTGCTGATGACGGTGAGCAGGAAGAGAGTCTTTTCAGATATCTGTGCACAACTGACGGCGACCAGAGAGGATTTTCCTTTACTATGGGTTCCGATGAGGACAGTGTGGGACTTTACGGAAGCGGAACCTTAAGCGGTGATGTTTTAAGCGGAACTTATACCTTTACTTCCGGCGGAGAGGATGCAGCCGTGATTGAGGTTGCAGATTATGACACCAAGGCTGTTGAGAACGGCATCTGGAAAGGTACCTACACCATTTCCGGAGCACCGATCGAAGATGAGGACGGCAATTCCTATGATCCATTTGGCGGAATGCAGCTGATCTTTACAACTGACGGCAAAGATGAAAATAATATGGAGTGGAACCTTACACTTGCAGCAAACGGCGTTTCTCTTGGCGCATTATCTATTACAGGCGGCAATGAGGGCGAAGATCTGGAAGCTGTTGATTTTGCTTCTCTCACAGATGTTTATGACTTCAGTAATGACGCAGATGTGGAGAAATTCGGTGAGGACGTTAACATGGATACCATCACAGCGAATCTTACTAGCGCCGGAATGCCGGACGGCTGGCTGGAAAGTGTAATGGAAGCTGCATCTGGAAGCGGTGCAGAGGAGATTACAGAGTATGACGATCAGACTGATATGGCTGGAGATACCTTGGATGACAGCGAGACTCCTGCAGCATAAGTAATCATAAATGAAAGAAATTTAAAGACAGCCCCGAAACAGATTCATATTCTGTTCCGGGGCTGATTATATTAGGTTATGAAGAATCAGAACTAAGCCTGGAATCGAAAATCGAAGCTTGGACATATTTTGGACATACCTATCGAATGTTACGAAAATATTACAAGAACAGTGTTTCCACTAATCCCGCAAACCCTTATAAATACACAGAGAAATACCCGGTAGGGGAGCTACCGGGTATTTCGAGGGGAGTATAAATAATTAAATAAGGGGTTATGTAAAAAAAATTTTTGAAGGGTAAATTCTTTTTACAAGAGCAATTATAATATAAACTGGAAAAAAAAGCAATATCATTTTGATGAATATTCTTGTTGGTTTTGGGGAGAATATACAAAGTAATCCGATAACATTCAACAGGAGGAATACACAAATGGCTAAAAATTACGAATCTGAAAACAAGAACAGCAAGAATTCAACAAACAGAGCTTACGAAAGTGAGACAAATTCTCAGGACTGCAAAAACACTTACACAAAAAACAGCAGCAAAAATAAGAACCGCAATTCTTACGAGTCCGAGGAAGATACCACTTCCAAATACTAAAAGAATCTGCTGGCTGTAAAAAGCAGCACAAATAAAAGCGAAAAGGCAGAATCATACTGCCTGAAAAACAAAAGCTTGGTGAAGCCCAATAGGGCGGATCAGAAGAAAGGCACAGGACATTTGGGATTCTGTGTCTTTTTTCTGCATAATTTATCAGCCTCCATAGGAAAGTGGAAAATTTGTTCCCAACCAGAAAAATCAGCATATACTGGTTAAAAAGGGGATCTGTCATGTTTCCCGTTGAGCCGATTTCTGCCAAAATGCTGGATTACTATGTTGGGCGAAGAGATGCCTTTCTCATAGATTTAAGGAGCAGGGAAGAATACCGCACCGGACATATGAAAGGTGCCGTAAATCTGCCCTATGAGGAATTCGAGGAAATGTCAGAATACGATTTTCCCAGGGGAAAGATCCTGGTGCTGTACTGCGACCGGGGAGGGGCAAGCCTTCTGGCGGCAAGAGTGCTGGCAAGAAATGGCTATGAGACCCGAACTGTGATCGGCGGCATGAATGCATACAGGGGAAGAAATCTGATCTGTGATATAAAGTATGAGGATTCTATGTGATGTGCGTATTCTCTTGTAATTTTTCTTCCGGCATGATAAGGTAAAGAGGAAAAATGTTTCCTGCATTGGATATGCGAAAGGCCAGGAACATTTTACAGTTTAAAAACAGAGGAGAAATGAAATCTATGAAATATATGTTTGCATCAGACATCCATGGCTCTGCATATTACTGCAGGAAAATGCTGGATGCTTTCGAAAAAGAGGGGGCAGAGCGCCTGGTTCTGCTGGGCGATCTGCTTTATCACGGCCCGCGCAACGACCTTCCAAAGGAATATGCCCCCAAGCAGGTAATTCCAATGCTGAATGCCATGAAGGACAAGATCTATGCAGTAAGAGGAAACTGTGAGGCAGAAGTGGACCAGATGGTTCTGGATTTCCCGGTAATGGCAGATTACTGCATCCTTGCCATTGATGGAAAGACATTTTATGCCACCCACGGACATGTTTACAACCAGAATAATCTGCCGCCTTTATGCCAGGGAGACATCCTGATCCACGGACATACCCATGTACTGAAGGTCGAGCAGATGGAAGGCTATATTCTCCTGAATCCAGGCTCCGTCTCCATTCCAAAGGAAGGAAATCCGCCTACATATGCAGTGCTTGAGGATGGCATTTTTTCCATTAAGGATTTCCATGGAAATATTGTAAAAAGCATTGCACTTTAAGAAGGGAAAATACGGTAAATGAGTACGGAAAAATTTGAACTGATCGCACCCTGCCATTTTGGCCTGGAAGCGGTTTTGAAACGGGAAATACTGGATCTTGGCTATGAGATCAGCAAGGTGGAAGACGGCAAGGTTACCTTCCTGGCAGATGCCCAGGGAATTGCGGATGCCAATGTTTTCCTGCGCACAACAGAGCGAATCCTTCTGAAGGTTGCAGAAGTAAGAGCAGAGACCTTTGACGAGCTGTTTGAGGCCACCAAGGCTCTTCCATGGGAGCGCTACATTCCCCAGGACGGCAAGTTCTGGGTGGCAAAGGCCAACTCTGTAAAGAGCAAGCTGTTCAGCCCCTCTGATATCCAGTCTATAATGAAAAAAGCCATTGTAGAGCGTCTGAAGGGTGTTTATAACGTATCCTGGTTTCCAGAAGACGGGGCAAGCTTCCCCATCCGTGTGGCATTTATGAAGGATGTGGCAACCATCGGCATTGATACCTCAGGCGTTTCCCTTCACAAGAGAGGCTACCGCCAGATGACAGTTAAGGCGCCGATCACCGAGACGCTTGCCAGCGCCCTGATCATGCTGACCCCATGGAAAAAAGACCGCAGCCTTGTGGATCCCTTCTGCGGAAGCGGAACCTTCCCAATTGAGGCTGCCATGATGGCTGCTGATATGGCGCCTGGCATGAACCGCTCTTTCCTGGCAGAGGACTGGAAGCACGTTGTGCCAAGAAGATGCTGGTATAACGCCGTAGAAGAGGCGCAGGACCGCGTAAACTTAAAAATTGAAACCGATATCCAGGGCTATGACATTGACGCGGAAGCCCTCAAAGCAGCCCGTGCCAATGCTAAGATGGCAGGGGTAGACAGCCTGATCCATTTCCAGCAGCGTCCGGTAAAAGAGCTTCATCATCCCAAGCCATACGGATTTATTATCACCAATCCCCCATACGGCGAGCGTCTTGAGGAAAAAGCAGCCCTGCCCCAGCTTTACCGTGAGATCGGTGAGAGCTATCGCGGCCTTGATAAGTGGTCCATGTATTTGATCACCTCTTATGACAAAGCAGAGAATGACATTGGCCGGAAAGCGGATAAGAACCGTAAGATCTACAACGGAATGCTGAAAACATATTTCTACCAGTTCCTTGGACCAAAGCCCCCGAAGCGCAGCCAGTCCCAGGAAAAGAAAGAAGGCACCATATCATGAAAAAAATTATTTTTGCAACAGGAAATGCAGATAAAATGAAAGAAATCCGTGAGATTCTCGCAGATCTGGATGCGGAGATCCTGTCCATGAAAGAAGCTGGAATCCAGGCGGATATTGTAGAGGACGGCAAAACCTTCGAGGAAAATGCTGTGATCAAAGCCACCACTATCAGCAAGCTGACAGGCGAGATCGTGCTGGCGGATGATTCCGGGCTGGAAATCGATTATCTGAATAAGGAACCAGGCGTTTATTCTGCTCGATATATGGGAGAGCACACAGATTACCATACGAAGAATGCCAGTCTGATTAAGAGACTGGAAGGGGTTCCGGATGAGAAGCGTACCGCCCGTTTTGTCTGTGCCATTGCAGCTGCTTTTCCAGATGGAAGAGTGGAAACTGTAAGGGAAACCATGGAAGGCAGAATCGGCTATGAGGAAAAAGGAGAAAACGGCTTTGGCTATGATCCTATCTTTTTCCTGCCGGAATATGGCTGTACTTCTGCGGAACTGTCAATGGAAGAGAAGAATAAGATCAGCCACAGAGGAAAAGCTCTGCAGGCAATAAAGGAAGAACTGCGATGAAAATACTGATTGTCAGCGATACCCACGGAAGAGACGAGAAGCTGGAAGCTGCGGTCGCAGTGGAGCAGCCCTTTGATTATCTGATCCATTGCGGCGATGTGGAGGGAAGAGAGTTTTTTATTGAAGCTCTGGCAGAATGTCCCTGCACCATTGTAGCCGGGAATAATGATTTTTTCAGCGACCTTCCAAGAGAGGATGAGATTGTTCTGGAAGGGCATAAGATCATGGTAACTCATGGACACAATTACGGTGTTTCCATGGACCTTTACGGAATTTCAGAGGAGGCGGCAGCCAGAGAATGCGAGATGGTATGCTTCGGGCACACACATAAGCCGGTAATCGAGAAGAAAAATGGCGTACTGGTAATCAATCCCGGCAGCCTTTCTTTTCCAAGGCAGGAGGGCCGTCAGCCAAGCTATGCAGTGATGGAATTGCACGAAGGAGAAGAACCGGAAGTGGAGATCCGGTTTTTATAATAAAAAAACAGAGCGCACCTGATGTGATGTCGGGTGCGCTCTATGTATTCCAGCCTTTGTTTTTCTGCTCCTGGCGAAGCTGGCTGAACTGGTACTGACGGAAGGTGAGGGCAAGCTCTTTGGCCTTACGGATCCGCAGGGGAAAACGGGAGCCGTCTGTCATAATGCAGCTGTTGTTTTCCATATTGAAAATGTAATCCATGTTCAAGATCAGGCCTTTGTTGATCACCAGAAAGCGGCAGTCCTCGCCTGTAAGCTTCAGAAATTCCGAGGCTGTCATGCGGGTGCGTACAAGGCTGCCGTCCTTCAGATGGATATCCAGATAATGGGCATCTGTGGCGGCAGACTGGATGTCCGACAAAAAGACCGGAATATTCTGTCTGTTGCTGTTCACTTCAATATAGCGTGAGTTTCCAGGGAGAAGCTTCTGTGCATCTAGGAGTACCTGGAAAACTCTGCTTCTGGTAATTGGCTTCAAAATATAATCAAAGGCATGGCAGGAAAAAGCATCCGGCATAAAATCACTGCTGGATGTGAGGAAAACAAGAAGAGAATTGTCGTTTCCCTCACGGAGCTTTTGGGCTGTTTCAATGCCATTTCCATTTTTCATAAAAATGTCAAGAAAAATAATTGAATAAAAACCGGGCTGCCAGCTTTTCAAAAAATCTTCGCTGCTGGAAAAACGGAAAATCTCTGGCTGGATGGTGTGCTGCGCTGCAAATTCAAGGCAGAGCTTTTGCATTTCGTCCAGATAAATCCTTTCATCGTCCACAAGGGCAATCTTCATGTCGTTCACATCCTTTGCATTCCCATCCTGTTATTCCCAACCAGTGTAGCACACTCTGCGCTTTTTTGCCAGAAAAAAGACGTTCCTGCCAGATGTATTGTGGAGATCTGGAACAGGACTTATAATGAAAAAAATGAAAGCAGTTCTGATAAAACGGACATGTCACCAGTGTGGACATTACCATATATGAAAAGCAGGAGGAGACGGTATGAAGAGAAAATGCGCAGTAAAAACAGCGGGTTCCCTTTTATTAGCCGGGGCACTGGCATTTGCACCACAGGGGTCTTTCCTTGGAAATATGCAGGGAATAAAGGCAGTACAGGCCGAGGAAACGGATGACTGGGCCATCTACTGGTACCTGTGCGGCAGTGATCTGGAAAGCAATTATGGAAGTGCTACAGAGGATCTTAGTGAGCTGATGGAAGCAGAACTTCCGGAAAATGTGAAAATTGTTATAGAAACAGGCGGAAGCAGCCAGTGGCAAAATGAGACGGTGGAAGCGGATTATCTGGAACGGTATGTGTACAGCAGTGAAGGCTTTGAGTGTGTGCAGCAGCTGGATTCGGCCAATATGGGAGAGAGCAGCACGCTGGCAGACTTCCTGGAATTTTGCAGGGACAATTATCCGGCAGAGCATACGGCAGTGATTTTCTGGAATCACGGAGGCGGAAGTGCTGGCGGCGTGGCTTTTGATGAGCTGTATGGCTATGATTCCCTTTCCCTGGCAGAAATTTATGACGCCTTTGATTCGGTTTATGAATTGTCTGAGGAAAATCCTCCCCTGGAACTGGTGGGATTTGATGCCTGTCTGATGGCGACTGTGGATACCGCCAATGCTTTTTCCGATATTGCCCGCTATATGGTGGCAAGCGAGGAAACAGAGCCGGGAAACGGCTGGTATTACACAGGATGGGTCCAGGCCCTTGCAGATAATCCGCAGATGGACGGGGCAGAGCTTGGAACTGTGATCTGCGATACCTATATGGAAGGCTGTGAGATGTACGGCACAGAGGACGAGACTACTCTTTCCGTGGTGGATCTTGGCAAGATCGGTGCAGTGCTTACTGCATATGATAATATGGGAAAAGAGGCGCTTTCCTACGCCTGTGAGGATCCGTCCTTCTTTTCCTGCTTCGGGCGAAATGCGGAATATGCGGAGAACTACGGCGGCAACACAAAGGACACTGGATATACCAATATGGTAGATTTGAGGGACCTGGCGGAAAATAACCGGGATATTCTTACGGATACCTGTGAGGATGTGATCGCGGCGCTGGAAGACTGTGTGGTTTATAAGGTAAACGGCTCTTACAGGCAGCAGGCGGGAGGCTTGTCCTGTTATTATTCCTATGATGGAAACCTGTCGGATTTCAATATTTATTCGGAAATTGGTGCCAGCGAATCCTTTAAATATCTTTACGGCTATGCGCTTAGCGGCAGTCTCAGTGAAGCGGGACAGCAGTATGTGGAAGAAATGGGATATGATGAGGTACCAGAGATTGCTACCCTGGAAACGGCTGAAGATTCCGATTATCCGGTTTACGTCAATGATGACGGCTACGGCGTAATGGAGCTTTCCATGGATACGGTGAATATGCTGAAGGGCGTTTACTGCCAGCTGGCTTATTTTGATGAGGAAGAGGATATTCTTCTGTACCTTGGACGGGACAATGACATTAATATGGACTGGGAGAACGGCGTGTTTACCGATAATTTCCGGGGCGTGTGGGGTGCAATAGACGGTTATCTGGTGTATATGGATATTATTTATGAAGGCGAGGACTATAACCTGTACAGCGTGCCGATCCTTCTGAATGGCGAGGAATATCAGCTTCATGTGGTATATGATTACAATGAGGAGGATTTCCAGATCCTTGGAGCAAGAAAAGGGCTGGATGACAATGGAATGTCCGACCGTAATCTGGTGAAGTTAAAACCAGGAGATGAGATTACCACCCTTCACTATGGCGGAACCCTTTTCGGCGATGATGAACTGGAACTGGTGGAGGTAGATACCTTCACCGTTACAGAGGACACCGCTTTTGGCGAGGAAGATCTGGGAGATGGAACCTTTGCCATGATGTTTGAGCTTGTGGACGCAAGAAATGAAAGTGCCACTTCGGATGTGATTCTGTTTACTGTAGAAGACGGGGAGATTCAGGCTGAGGCGTAGAAGCAGTAATGATCAGGACTACTGAACAGCTAAAAAATGCTTATGTGATAAGCATGGTTTGCAGTGGTGGATGTACAGATATTTCATGGAAAATAAAAACAGGAGGATTTTATTTATGAAGAGAAAAGTTGTATTAGGAATGGCAGTATTTATGACGGCAATAATGGTTCCGGCACAGGCATTTGCGGCAAAGCCTACAGGAGGCGGAGATTATCTGTCCGGTACTCAGGAAGCTGTGGAAAGCGGCGACCTGGATGTAAACGAAGCAATAGCGACCATGATGGAAGGCTTTGAGGATGTTTATTACGGCACTTACAATGAAAAAGAGGGCACGGATATTCTGATGGCATTTGATTTTGAGAATGCAAACGGACTGGTGGCGATCATTAACACAGAGAAATCAGAACTGGTCTGGGCATGTATGGGCGTTCTCGGGGAGGATGAAGAGTCGGAAGGCACCTATATGGTTTATGAGGAAGCAAATGACATGAAATTTACATTTACTTTCGAGGATGAAACAGAGACAGACATGACCATTGGCGTTGAGGGCGGTACCCTGACTCTGGAACGGCAGGAAACAGATCTGCTTGCCTCATTCTTTGAGACCATGCTTACCGGCGGATTTGCCCAGACGGAAGATGGAGCGGAATAAAAAATTCGGAAAAGTTTTTTGAAGAAATTTTAGGAAAAATAGGAAAAACGAGGTCCAAAAAGGGGAAAATGGAGGCGGCAGAAATGCCGCCAGCCCTTATTTTATGCGGGTTTCCGGGAGTTGTTCTATTTTTTGAAAAAAATATAAAAAAATGTAAAAAAAGGTGTTGACAAATGGAAGACCATATAATATAATAACTCTTGCCTTGAGCGAGAGAAAACAAATTCTTGAGAGATCGAGGAATGACAACTTCATAGAAATGATGTTGTAAACATCGGGGTGTGGCTCAGTTTGGCTAGAGCGCCTGGTTTGGGACCAGGAGGCCGCAAGTTCGAATCTTGTCACCCCGACTGCTGTAACAACATTACCGTTTCAGCGTAAATGCGGGTGTAGTTCAATGGTAGAACACTAGCCTTCCAAGCTAGATACGTGGGTTCGATTCCCATCACCCGCTTCTCTGATGAAGAGAGCATGTGTCAGTAGCTCAGCTGGATAGAGCAACGGCCTTCTAAGCCGTGGGTCGGGGGTTCGAATCCCTTCTGACACGCTGTGGTGGATATAGCGCAGTTGGTTAGCGCGCCAGATTGTGGCTCTGGAGGCCCAGGGTTCGAATCCCTGTATCCACCCTTTGCCTTTGGGCTATCGCCAAGCGGTAAGGCACAGCACTTTGACTGCTGCATTCGCTGGTTCGAATCCAGCTAGCCCAGTCTTATATGGAGCATTAGCTCAGTTGGTAGAGCACTTGACTTTTAATCAAGTTGTCCGGGGTTCGAATCCCCGATGCTTCACTGCTAATGAGAACCGGAAGCCTTTTGATAAGGTGTTCCGGTTTTTTAAATAATATAGCATATGCGGATGTGGCGGAATTGGCAGACGCGCCAGATTTAGGTTCTGGTGTTTACGACGTGCAGGTTCAAGTCCTGTCATCCGCAGCGAATGAGGAATGATCCGGATCAGTTCTTCGTAAGAAGAATAGGTTCGGATTGTTTAATATGGAGGAACAGAATGGACGTTGTTCAGTTTCAGGAAAAATTAAGAGAAATTTGTGATCTGGGAAAACAGAATGGGAATCTGCTGACACATGAGCAGATCCGGGAGCATTTTGCAAGTACAGATCTTGAGACCAGCCAGATGGTGAAGGTCCTGCAGTATCTGAAGCTGCAGGGAATTACAATAGAAGGGGAAGAAAATGCAGCCCAGGCGGAGGAAGCAGCCGGGGAGGCAGAAGCTCAGCCCAATGGAACCAAGACACCTCTTACCCCGGAGGAAGAAGCTTATCTGAAAGAATACCTGTCAGAGGTAAGCACTGGGAAGGAAGTAAGCCAGGAAATGGTCCATACGCTTTTTGAAAATCTTGCAGATGGGGATGCTCTTGCAGAAGCTGCACTTACCAGTATTTATTTGCCGGTAGCGGCAAACATGGCAGCAGACATGAACTGCGCAGAGATTCACCTGGCAGATTTGATTCAGGAAGCTAACGTAGTGCTTCTTACAGCATTGTCTGATCCGGAAGCAGAGCATAAAGATGACCCATGGCTGCGTCTTCAGCTGCGCAAGGGAATTATTGCGGCCATTGAAGACCAGACACAGCAGAAGTTCCAGGATGACTGCCTGGTAGCCAAGGTGGAGAAGCTGGAATCCGCGGTAAAGGATCTCACAGATGACGACGGTGAGAACCGTTTTACCATTGATGAGCTGGCTGTAATCCTTGATATGAATGTGGATGAGATCCGGGATATCCTGCGTCTTACCGGAGATGATAAATAAAAATTAACAGAGCATTTGAAAAGCATCGAATTTTGACGACCTCAATCGTTTAGAATCCGATGCTTTTTTTATTTCCCTTCAAATTCTCGTTGCTATTTTACCATACAAGTGTTAATATCATAAATAATAATCAAAATATTTTTGCGTATAATAAAATATTGTTTGAAAATGAAAGGAGGATACATATGAATTTGGAAAAATATCAGCAGTATTCCAGAATCGCAAGAGGTCTGGAACAAGCAGATCTGGTGTTAAAAGATGCAAGAATTATCAACGTTTTTACAGAAGAGATCATTCGCGGAGACATTGCCATTCAGGATGGGATCATAGCAGGAATCGGCAGCTTCCAGGGCAAAGAAGAACGGGATCTTGGCGGAAAATATGTTTGTCCTGGATTTATTGACAGCCATCTGCATCTGGAATCCACGCTGGTAACGCCCGCAGAGCTGGTGACTGTAGCTTCCCGCCACGGAACCACCACTTTTATTGTGGATCCCCATGAATCTGCCAATGTATCCGGTCTTGCCGGCATTGACTATATTCTGGAACAGACGGAGGATGTAAAGGCAAATGTGTACGTGATGATGCCTTCCTGTGTTCCGGCGACCGGAATCGACGATAACGGCTGTACACTTACTGCACAGGATATGGCTCCTTATCTGAACAACAGCCGTATTCTGGGGCTTGGCGAGGTGATGGACAGCATTTCCGTGGTACAGGGAGACAAGGGCATGCATGACAAGCTGGAGCTTTTTGAAGGCAGGATCCGGGACGGTCATGCACCGTTTCTGGAGGAAGGGGACCTTCAGGCCTACGCCATGGCGGGAATTGCAACAGACCATGAATGCAGCTTCTTTGACTATGCCATGAGAGAAAGAAGAAATGGCCTTACCATACTGATCCGCGAGGGCAGTGCAGCCCGGAATCTGGAAGCGCTTGTAGGCGGCCTTGTACAGAGAAAAATGAACGGCGAGGGCTTCTGTTTCTGCACAGATGACAAGCACATTGAGGACATTCAGCAGGAAGGCCACATTGACCACAACGTGCGAAAAGCAATCCGTCTAGGCATGAACCCGGTTTCCGCGATCAAAATGGCAACCATCAATGCCGCCAACTGCTATGGATTGAAAGACAAAGGGGCAATAGCACCTGGCAGACAGGCAGACCTTCTTGTTCTTTCTGATCTTGTAAATGTAGAAGTTGAAGACGTGTACTACAAAGGACAATTGATAGATAAAAATGAGAATATTGTTATAAAACCATGTGCGTCTGAACTGAAAAACACCGTGCATGTGGCAGAATTTTCAAAAGAAGCCTTTCATCTGGAATCCAAAGACGGTACTTTCCCGGTGATCCTGTGTGAGGAAGGACAGATCACAACCAGAAAAGGAACCCTGAAAGCTTCCGATGGTCCATGCGAATTCCAGCCAGACGATGACTACCAGAAAATTGCAGTGGTAGAGCGCCACAAGGCAACGGGAAAAATCGGCAGAGGCGTGATCGGCGGCTTTGGCATTCGAGGCGGCGCTATCGCATCCAGTGTATCCCACGATTCCCACAATATTATTGTAATCGGCGACAATGATGAGGATATGGAGCTTGCCGTGCGGGAACTGATTCGCACCCAGGGAGGTTATACCATAGTGGAAAATCATAAAGTATTTGATACCCTGGCGTTGCCTGTTATGGGACTGATGAGCGACAAAGGATTTGAGAAAGACAATGCCACGCTGAAAAGAATGATTCAGAAGGCTCATGATATGGGAGTAAAAAAAGGCCACGATCCCTTTATCACCCTGTCCTTTATGGCACTTCCAGTAATCCCTCAGATCCGCATCACTCCTCGTGGCGTGTATGATGTAGAAAACGGAAGTTTTTATTAAAAGACTGAATTTTCATACAAAATAAAGATAATATAAAAAGTGTAAAAATATTTCTTGACATTTCATAAAAGAGATGATATGATACCGATCAAAGAAAAGGGAGTAGCGGCCACGAAGAGAGAACCAGACAGGTTTTTCTACGAAATGGTTCATAAATGCGTCAGAACGGTAGATTAAGAATACCCGCATTATGAGAAATCAGCGAGACTTTTATTTGGGGCATGAAACATGTGCCTGAAATAAAAGTCTTTTTCTTTTCTTTGGAAACGATTATGGTTTGGAAAACGTATGGAGGAGAAAACATGAGCGAAATGAATCAGGAGTTTGAAAACGAAAGCGTAAACCCATCAGAAGAGCCGTCGAAAGTTCCTGAAAATCCAAAAAACAAAACAGGAAAGCGGGTAAAGTATCTGGTGGCAGGAGCCCTGGGACTGGTGATCCTAAGCGGGCTGGTGAAGGATTCTGTTTATCAGATCCAGGAGCAGGAACAGGCTGTGCTGACTACCTTTGGGGTTCCCAAGGCAGTGCCGGAAACAGGACTTCATTTCAAGCTGCCGCTGGTACAGAAAATCCAGAAGGTAAACACCACCATCCAGGGTTTTCCAATCGGGTACAGCGTGGTAAACAATGAGGTTGTGGAAAGTGAGAGCATTATGATCACTTCTGATTATAACTTTATTGATGTGGATTTCTTTGTGGAATACAGGATCACCGAGCCGGTGAAATACCTGTACGCATCCGGAGAACCGGAGGAAATCCTGAATAATATTGCCCAAAGCTGCATTCGTACTGTGATCGCAAGTTATAACGTGGACGAGGTTCTTACCACAGGAAAGGGTGAGATCCAGAGCAAGATCAAAGCGATGATTTTGGAACAGATGGAGGAACAGGATATTGGAATCCAGCTTGTAAATATCACCATCCAGGATTCGGAGCCGCCTACACAGGAAGTTATGAAAGCTTTTAAGGCTGTGGAGACTGCCAAGCAGGGAAAAGAAACTGCTTTGAACAATGCCAACAAATACCGAAACGAGAAGCTGCCAGAAGCCCAGGCACAGGCAGACCAGATCGTCCAGGATGCCCAGGCACAGAAGCAGGTTCGTATCAATGAAGCAGAGGCAGAGGTTGCCCGGTTTAATGCAATGTATGAGGAATATGTAAAGAACCCGCAGACCACGAAAATCCGTATGTTTTATGAGACAATGGAAGAAGTGCTTCCTGAAATGAAGATTATTATTGACAACGGGGACGGCGTTCAGAAAATACTGCCTGTGGATTCCTTTGCCGCAGAGAATACGCTGGATACGGATACCCAGAATACAGATACAGAAAAGTAAAGGAAATTCAGAACCTGTACATAGAAGCAAAAGGGACAGATAGCCTTTGCGTGATATCACCATATAGGAAAAATGAGGGAGACTATTATGAAGATGAAAAATATTGCTGTAATAATCGGAATCGCAGTTGTGGTGCTGGCTGGTGCATCGGTGACGGTAACCCAGCAGAATGAATATAAGCTGATCCGTCAATTTGGTAAGATTGACCGGGTGATCAGCGAGCCTGGCATCAGCTTTAAGATTCCATTTATCGAAAGCACCCAGTCGCTTCCCAAAGAGACCCTGCTGTACGATCTGGCTGCATCTGACGTAATTACCAAGGATAAAAAGACTATGATCAGCGACAGCTACGTGCTCTGGAGAATCCAGGATCCGCTTAAGTTCGCCCAGACCTTAAACTGTTCTCTGGAAAGCAGCGAGAGCAGGATCAACACGGCAGTATATAATGCTACCAAAAATGTGATCAGCAGTCTGTCACAGGATCAGGTGATCACAAGCCGTGACGGCGAATTATCGGAACAGGTGATGGATGCTATAGGAGATAACATGGAGCAGTACGGAGTCCAGCTGATCAAATTTGAAACAAAACGGCTGGATCTGCCGGATGATAATAAGGCAGCTGTCTATGAGCGAATGATTTCCGAACGGGACAATATTGCAGCTACCTATACTGCAGAGGGAAACTCTGAGGCAAAGGTGATCCGAAATACCACAGACAAGGATGTGACCATTCAGATCTCCGATGCGAAAAAACAGGCCGAGATTCTGGAGGCAGAAGGTGAGCAGGAGTACATGAAAATTCTTGCCCAGGCCTATGGAGAAGAGGAAAGAAGCGAATTCTATTCCTTTGTAAGAAGCCTGGATGCGCTAAAGGCATCCATGAAAGGCGGAAACAAAACCATTATTCTGTCATCAGATTCTCCTATCGCTCAGATTTTTGAAGGAAAATAAAAGAAAAAATCTTGCATCTGTCTGGCCTGACGTATATCATAAGGAATATAAGGAGTGACGTACAATGGCGAAAGTAAGAAAACACATATATTTTTCAGGCCAGGTGCAGGGCGTGGGATTCCGTTATCGTGCAACCAATGCAGCGAGAGCCAATGGCCTTACCGGATGGGTGGATAATCTGTGGGACGGCAGAGTAGAGATGGAGGTACAGGGAGAGCTTTCCCAGATTGAAGAAATGATCCAGGAAATCCAGAGCGGGAGCTTTATCCGCATAGAGAAATACCAGATGGAGGATCTTCCTGTTGATGAAGAAGAGTGGAGCTTTTACGCCCGCTGAATCTTCTGGCTGATGAGAAAATATAGTTGACAATTAAAAAAACACCACTTATAATAGTTCGTACACGAACAGTTCGAATCCGAACAATTCGCGCGCGAACTATTTTTATGGCCGTGAAAGTGTGAACGAGGGAATACCGCTGGAAATTGCGGAACTCGGACACATGCCTGTGAAAGAAGGGAAATATGGAAGTACAAAAGAAAGAATGTGGCCCGGGGAAAGGGGAATGGACCGGCAGACACATTGGACGTGAGCTGCACACGCTTGATATGATGATAGGCCGTCTTGTAAATGCATATCAGTCCAAAGTGGATGAGAAAGCAGGAATCAATCGGATGCAGGGCTGGATCATCGGTTATCTTTACCGACATTCAGACGAAGATGTTTTTCAGAAAGATCTGGAAGCGGAATTTCAGATGGCTCGTTCCACAGCTTCCGGAATTCTTCAGTCTATGGAGAAGAAACAGCTGATTATCCGTGAATCCATACCAAGGGACGCCAGACTGAAGCGTCTGGTGCTTACTCCGAAGGGAATGGAGTTTCAGATGGAAATCATTGATAACTTTGCCCGTATCCAGAAGGCACTTAGCGCCGATATTCCTGAAAAGAAGCTGGAGGAATTTTATGAGACTGCGGACATGATCCGGGAAAATGTTGTCAAAGCCTTCCAGGAGGCAGGAGAAATAACCGAGCCAAAAAAAGTGATTAAGAAACAATAAGAAAGGGGAGAACCTGATGATAAAAACACTACTTGCTCAGGTAAAAGAGTTCAAGAAGGCATCCTTCCTCACTCCGGTATTTATGATACTGGAGGTTGTGGTAGAGACACTGATTCCGCTTGTAATGGCAGATATGATCGATCATGGCGTAGAAGCGGGAAACATCAGTTATCTTTATCAGAGAGGTGCCATTATGGCTCTTCTTGCTGTTGCAGGGCTTGTTACAGGTATTTTAGGTGGAAAGTACGGAGCATATGCTTCCTCCGGCTTTGCCCGTAACCTGCGTAAGGCCATGTATACCAATATTCAGACATATTCATTTTCCAACATTGACAAATTCAGCACAGCCAGTCTGATCACTCGTCTGACTACTGACGTGACTAATCTGCAGAATGCGTACCAGATGATCCTGCGTATGTGTACCCGTGCTCCGGCCAGCCTGATCTGTGCTATGGCAATGGCGTTTATGATCAATGCCAGAATCGCCAGCATTTATCTGATCGCAGTCATTTTCCTGGGATGCTTTCTTGTGTTTATTATGCGCAAGGCAACGAAATATTTCCAGGAAGTATTTGAAAAGTATGATGACCTTAATGCCAGTGTGCAGGAGAATATTAATGCAGTGCGCGTGGTAAAGGCCTACGTTCGTGAGGACTATGAGACAACTAAGTTTCAGAAGGCCTGTAATAAGGTTTATGAAATGTTTGTAAGAGCTGAGAAGCTGGTTGTTATGAATATGCCGGTTATGCAGTTTATTGTTTATGCATGTATTCTTGGAATCAGCTGGCTGGGTGCAAAGATGATTGTCGGCGGCAGTCTGACAACTGGTGAACTGATGAGCCTTCTTACATATTGTATGAATATTCTTATGAGCCTGATGATGCTCTCCATGGTATTTGTCATGGTTACCATGAGTGCGGCAAGTGCAGAGCGTGTATCTGAGGTTATCAATGAGAAGGCAGATCTTGCAGATCCTCAGAATCCGGTTATGGAGGTTGCTGATGGAAGCATTGTATTTGACCATGTTGATTTCAGCTACAAGAAAGACAGTAAGGAGCCGGTGCTCAAGGATATTAATCTTTCCATTCATGCCGGTGAAACGATTGGTATCATCGGTGGAACAGGAAGCGCCAAGTCCAGTCTTGTCAATCTGATCAGCCGTCTTTATGACGTAAGCTCCGGTTCTGTGAAGGTTGGTGGTGTGGATGTGCGCAAGTACCATATGGACAGCCTTCGTAATCAGGTGGCAGTTGTACTTCAGAAGAATGTACTGTTTTCCGGGACAATTTTGGAAAACCTGCGCTGGGGTGATAAGGATGCTTCGGAGGAAGAATGCCGGCGCGTATGTCAGCTTGCCTGCGCAGATGATTTCATTGAGAAAATGCCGGACAAATATCACACCTATATTGAGCAGGGAGGAACTAACGTTTCCGGTGGTCAGAAGCAGCGTCTGTGTATTGCCAGAGCACTTCTTAAGAAACCGAAGGTTCTGATTCTGGATGATTCTACAAGTGCGGTGGATACTGCTACAGACGCCAGAATTCGAAAAGCCTTTGCAGAAGAAATTCCGGATACAACTAAGCTGATCATTGCACAGCGTATTTCCAGTATTCAGAGCGCGGACCGTATTATTGTTATGGATGAGGGACGGATCAGCGGATTTGGAACTCACGAAGAATTAATGAAGAACAATGCTATTTATCAGGAGGTTTATAATTCCCAGATAAAGGGCGGCGGAGATTTCGATGAGAACAAAGGAGGTGAGCAGGCATGAGCAGTAATAAACCTATAAAAGGCCCGGGAAGGGGAGGCGCTGCTTTTCGTTCCGGTCCTATGGTAGAGAATCCAGGCAAAATGCTGAAAAGGCTATTGGCATATATTGTTAAAAATTACAGAATCCATATTATTCTTGTAGTGATTGGAATTGTAGTCAGCGTTCTTGCCAATGTACAGGGTACTATGTTTACCAAGACTTTGATTGACCAGTACATTTTGCCTCTTCTGAAATCAGAGACACCGGATTTCCACCCTCTGGCTATGGCAATCCTGCGAGTTGCCTGCTTTTATGCCATTGGTGTAGGCTGCACCTATACATATAACCGGCTGATGATTTATGTCAGTCAGGGAACTCTGCGCAATCTTAGAAATGAGATGTTTGAGCGTATGGAGACCCTGCCGGTTAAATATTTTGATACGCATGCACACGGTGATATCATGTCCATTTATACAAATGATATTGACACCCTGCGTCAGATGATCAGTCAGAGTATTCCACAGCTGATTTCCAGTGTGATTACCATTGTCAGCGTTTTGGTAAGTATGATTATTCTGAATGTACCTCTTACCATTGTGACATTGTTTATGGTTGGGGTTATGCTGGTTGCCAGCAAAAATCTTGCCGGTCTTAGTGGTAAGTACTTTATGGAACAGCAGAAGAACCTTGGTATTGTAAACGGATATATTGAGGAGATGATGGAGGGCCAGAAGGTTGTTAAGGTTTTCTGCCATGAGGAGGAGAGTCTTAGTAAATTTAATGAACTGAATGACCAACTGTTTGAGAGTGCGAACAATGCCAATAAATTTGCCAATGTTCTGATGCCTACCTGTGCACAGATCGGAAATATCAGCTATGTACTTTGTGCAATTGTCGGCGGCGTTCTGGCAGTAAACGGAATCGGTGGATTTACACTTGGCGGTCTGGCAAGCTTCCTCACCTTTAATAAGAGCTTCAGTCAGCCGATCAATCAGGTGAGCCAGCAATTTAACAGCATTGTTATGGCTCTTGCCGGTGCCAAGCGTATTTTTGATCTTCTTGATGAGAAGCCGGAGGTTGATGAGGGATATGTAACTCTGGTAAATGTGAAGGAAGAGAATGGAAAGCTTGTGGAGTCTCAGAAGCGCACCGGACGCTGGGCATGGAAGCATTATCACAAAGCTACAGGAACAACTGATTATATCGAGCTGAAGGGCGATATTGTTCTTGATGGCGTAGATTTTGGTTATCGTGATGATAAGATCGTGCTTCACGATGTGCGGATGTATGCGAAGCCGGGACAGAAGATTGCATTTGTAGGTTCTACCGGAGCCGGAAAAACAACTATCACGAATCTTTTGAACCGTTTCTATGATATTCAGGATGGCAAGATTCGATATGATGGAATTAATATCAATAAGATTAAAAAAGGTGATCTGAGACGCTCCATGGGAATCGTTCTTCAGGATACCAATCTGTTTACCACAACTGTTATGGAGAATATCCGTTATGGTAAGTTGGATGCCACAGACGAGGAAGTAATTGCAGCAGCCAGACTGGCTAACGCAGATGGATTTATCCGCAGGCTGCCGGATGGCTATCAGACTATGCTGCGCAATAATGGAGCCAATTTAAGTCAGGGTCAGAGACAGCTTCTGGCAATTGCCAGAGCAGCAGTTGCAGATCCTCCCGTACTGATTCTGGATGAGGCTACCAGTTCCATTGATACCCGTACTGAGAAGCTGGTACAGGACGGTATGGATAAGCTGATGGAGGGCAGAACTACATTTGCAATTGCACATAGATTATCTACTGTCAGAAACAGTGACTGCATTATGGTTCTGGAGCAGGGGCGTGTAATTGAGAGAGGATCTCATGACGAACTGATTGCTCAGAAGGGCAAATATTATCAGCTGTATAATGGCTGATATGCCAGGAAAATAAAGACTGATAACAAAAACAGGAAGAGCCATTCTCTATATTAACAATAGAGAGCGGTTCTTCCTGTTTTTTATAGAATGATACGCTGTCAGCTGAAAATGCTTTATGCTTCTTTTGGATTTTTCTGAGGCAGCTGTGCCAACACGATTGCGCAGAACATGATTATACAGCCAATGATTTCTTTTACACTTAATTTCTGTCCCAGGAGAATCCAGCCGGCAAGAACAGAAATACAGGACTCAAGGCTTAAAATCAGAGAAGCTACTGTAGGGTTCATGTTCTTTTGCCCTATAATCTGGAGGGTATAGGCAACTCCGCAGGACATAACACCTGCATACAGGATGGAACCCCATGCACCCTTGAACGCAGAAAGCTGTGGATGTTCAAAAATCAGTGCCGGTATTGCAGTGAGAATTCCGCAAACCAGAAACTGAATACAGGACATTTTCACTCCGTCTACATGAGGGGAAAAATAGTCAATTACCAGAATATGCAGGGAAAAAAGAAATGCACAGATCAGTACCAGGATATCTCCTTTACCGATAGAAAAGCCATCTGTAATGCAAAGAAGATAAAGCCCTATAAGTGCCAGAATAATTGCCATCCAGATAAACGGGCTGCATTTTTTTTTCATAAAAAGACCAAGGATTGGTACGATTACAATATAGCAGGCTGTGATAAAGCCGGCCTTTCCAACAGAAGTATAGGAAATTCCAACCTGTTGAAAGTTAGATGCAAGACACAGGCAAATGCCGCAGGAAACACCTCCAAGAATCAAAGTGCGGTTGCGGGAAAAAATATTGCCTTCAGATGCGGAAGAGCTGCTTACAGCCTTGCCGGATGGATTTAGTCTGCCAAGGAGAAGGATTACCGGAACCAGCACAAGCGAGCCAATCAGGTTTCGTGTGGCATTAAAGGTAAATGCTCCGACTGCGTCACCGCCTTCACTTTGGGCAACAAATGAAATTCCCCAGATGGTAGCAGTAAGCAGGAGAAGCAGTGAGTTTTTCAATGGTATTTGCTGTTTTTTCATAATAAATAATCACTCCTGTAAAATACGGTTTTTGACATATAAATCCCCTCCCGTCAAGGAGGGGTTTTTATTGCAGATCAATTTTATTATCGCTCCATCATACTGATAGATTCGATTCCAACGCTTCCGCCGCGGACTACCTCGATTCGGCCGAATTCTTCTTTGATCAGCTTGACAACTGCGTCATTTTTGGTAGCGGTCTGTACAAATTCCAGAAGCAGACTGTCTTTACCGTAATCAATGACTCTTGCTTTAAAGGTTTCTGCAATTTGGAAAAGCTCCACTTTATCTTCTGAAGAGCAATTGAACACTTTAATGTAAAGGATTTCTTTCATTCGCACGAAGGTGTTAGTGAAATCAATGACCTTAATAACCTCTACCATACGGTTTAACTGTTTTTTGATCTGTTCAAAGGTCTCATCATCACTTACCGTAGCAATTGTCATTCTGGAAACGGTTGGATCTTCTGTAGTACCTACTGTGAGACTGTCCAGATTGTAGCATTTACCGGAGAAAAGACCGGAAATTTTGGACAATACACCAACCTGATTCTCTACATAGAGAGAAATCCATCTTTTTTTCATTCCTTTATCCGCCATAGAAGATACCTCCTGAATATTTGTGTTTAAATGCGTAACTGTTCAGTATTTGCTGAATAGTTACTTAAATGCTTTAATATTGTAATTTCTTCTGTAGGATCAGCAATCCATGATCAGATCTTCCAGAGTTCCACCTGGCTTTATCATAGGATAAACCATTTCTTCCGGATCAATTACAAATTCAATCAGAGTAGGAACCTTGGTATTCTTCTTTGCTTCCTCAAACGCTGCAGCCACTTCTGTTTTGTTGAAAACACGGATGCCCTTAGCACCATAGCTCTCTGCCAGCTTTACAAAATCCGGTGTATATTCAGGATATTCTTCTCCGTTGGTACGCCGTGAAAGGGCACCGGAACGAAGGTTGGTCATACTGTAGCGTTTGCCGTAGAAAAGCTTCTGCCACTGGCGTACCATACCCAGATATTCGTTATTGAATACGCAAAGGATCAGAGGAAGCTCTTCCAGAACGGCTGTGGCAAATTCCTGAATATTCATCTGCATGCCGCCATCGCCTGAGATGACAATAACAGGTTTGTCAGGGTTGCCGATTTTGGCACCAACACCGCCAGGAAAACCGTATCCCATAGTTCCAAGACCGCCGGACATGATCAGCTGCTTGCCTGGAGTAATCTGGGCATACTGGGAAACCAGCATCTGATGCTGACCTACATCAGTTACAATGATTGCTTCCTCAAACTGCTGGTTAATTTCATTTATAATATCAACCGGACTTAACCGGTCATTAGGACGCATTGCAAGGGGATGCTCCTGCTTCCAGCCGCTAATTTCATTGAGCCATTTTTGGCTGGTATAATTTTCTACATATTCGGAAGCTTTTGTAAGGGCTTCTCTGGCATCTGCAACAATGGGAATATCCACATGGATATTACGGGAAATAGAAGCTGTATCAATATCAATATGGATAATCTGGGCATTCGGAGCAAACTCATGGAGCTTGCCTGTGATACGGTCATTAAAACGTGTTCCGATGGAAAATAAAACGTCACAGTTGCTCACTGCCATATTGGCCGCGTAGGCACCGTGCATGCCAAGGTTTCCAATAAAAAGCGGGTGATTGGTAGGGATGGCACCTCGTCCCATAACGGTGGTAACTACCGGAACTCCGGTTTTCTCTACAACCTCAAGGAAAACATCATTTGCACGGGAAATATTGATACCTCCGCCGGCAAGGAAAAGAGGCTTCTTTGCCTTGGCCAGGGTTTTAAGTGCTCGCTTGAGCTGTCCGATGTGAACACTGATATTAGGCTTATAGCCGCGGATATTAACATTCTTAGGGTACTCCGGGCTGCCAAGCTCAGCCATAACATCCTTGGGCAGGTCGATCAGAACCGGTCCCGGACGTCCTGTGCGGGCAATATAAAAGGCTTCTTTGATGATACGTCCCAGATCCTCGCGGTTACGGACGGTAACTCCGTATTTGGTGATGCTCCTTGTAATTCCCACAATGTCAACCTCCTGGAAAGCGTCATTTCCAATCAGATGACGGGCAACCTGTCCTGTGAAACATACAAGCGGAACACTGTCATAATTTGCAGTGGCAAGTCCTGTGACAAGATTCGTGGCACCGGGACCGCTTGTAACAAGACAAACGCCAACCTTGCCTGTAGTACGGGCATAAGCATCTGCTGCGTGCACCAGTGCCTGTTCATGGCGGGGAAGGATTACTGTAATATCGTCCTGTTTATATAGTTCGTCGCTGATATCAATGGTGCATGCTCCGGGATAGCCGAAAATATATTCTACACCTTCTTCTTTCAGTGCCTTTACCAGCAATTTATTGCCTGATATCTGTTTCATTTGGTGATGCTACCTCCTTCTTGCCAGAAATTGAAGCAACTGGCTTATTATTATAAAAAAAATACGCTCGTAAGAGCGTTATTGTCTTCATGAATTATTATACATTTTATAAAAGAAAGTGTCAATAAATCCGAGAAAATATACAGAGTTGGAGAAAAAAATATGGTGAGAAAAAGGGATGGCAACTGGTAAAAATGCAGATTTTGTGATAAGATAGACAGAACAAAATCTTTTTGAAGATAAAAGAAAGGCGGTAGATCGTGGAACTGAATAAAGAGAACATGAGAAAGATACGGTGGCTGATTGCATTTGCTGTGCTTCTTTATCTGGGGATACAGAATCTTGCTGTGGTTCTGAAATATGTAAAGCTTTTGTGGGGGCTGCTTCTGCCTTTTGTGTTGGGAGGAGCTATGGCATTTGTATTGAACGTGCCTATGTCTTTTATAGAACGACATCTTTTCGGGAAAGTAAGAGAAAAGAACAATAAAGCAGGGAAAGCTGCTTCGAAGCTTGCAAGACCTGTAAGTCTGGTACTTTCCATTGTATTTGTGATTTTGCTGATACTGATCGTGGTGCTGGTTGTAGCCCCTGAGCTTGGTACAACCTTAGTAAGCGTAGTGAAGAAGGTGGAGGAAGATATTCCTCTTGCCCAGAAGTGGATTACAGATACCTTCAATGGAGATTCTGAAATCGTAAAATGGGCATCAGCCATTGAAATTGATCCGCAGAAGATCCTTGATTCTATAGTGAGTGTGCTGAAAAACGGAGCCGATAATCTGGTATCCTCCACCATAACTGTAACTATGGGAATTGTAAGTATGGCAGTGAATTTTGCAATTGGATTTGTGTTTGCCTGCTATGTGCTTCTGCAGAAAGAAAAGCTTGGAAAACAGGTTCTGAAAGCTACATATGCTATTTTGCCGGTAAAAGTAGTGGAATATCAAAGCCATGTGTGTACACTGGCAAGTAAAATATTTGCAAGCTTTATTACAGGGCAATGTATTGAGGCAGTCATTCTGGGAAGCATGTTCTTTGTAACCATGACCATCGGCAGATTTCCGTATGCAATGCTCATCGGGGTACTGATCAGTTTTACTGCACTGATTCCTGTGTTCGGAGGAATTATCGGCTGCTGGGTGGGCTTCTTCCTGATCCTTATGGTAAGTCCGCTGAAGGCGTTCATGTTTCTGGGCTTGTTTGTGATCCTGCAGCAGATTGAAGGCAATCTTATTTATCCTCATGTGGTCGGGAATTCCGTAGGACTTCCGGCTATCTGGGTATTGATGGCGGTGACGCTTGGCGGAAATCTTATGGGAATCGTGGGAATGCTGATTTTTATTCCATTGGTTTCCGTATTATATACTCTGTTTCGTGAATGGGTATATGCAAGATTAGATAAGAAAAAAGTGAAGATTTCCTAGAAAACATTTCATGATCAGAAAGAATGAGGACAGGCACTGCTCAATTGAAAAAGTTTACATAAAAATATCACCGGGAGAAATCCGAACCTCCCGGTGATATTTTTATGCTTTTTATTTTTTATGAAGATCAGTCGTTGGTCTGTTTCTGGCTTTCAACTTCAGCGAGCTTCATTGCACGAACCTTCAGCGGCAGACCGAACAGAGTGATAAATCCGTCTGCGTCGTGGTGATCATACATATCACCAGTTGTGAAGGAAGCAAGAGACTCATTGTAAAGGCTGTATGGAGAAGTTGTTCCGGCTTTGATGATGTTGCCCTTGTAAAGCTTGAATTTCACTTCACCAGTTACATATTTCTGTGTGGACTCTACGAATGCCTGGATTGCCTCACGAAGAGGTGTGAACCATTTTCCTTCGTAAACAACCTGTGCAAACTGGCTGCCAAGTTTCTTCTTGGTCTCAAGAGTCTCACGGTCAAGGATCAGTTCTTCAAGCTGCTCATGCGCTGCCATCAGGATGGTTCCGCCAGGAGTCTCATAAACACCACGGGATTTCATGCCGACAACACGGTTCTCTACGATATCGATGATTCCGATTCCGTTCTCTCCGCCGATCTTGTTCAGCTCGGTGATGATCTCGGAAACCTTCATTGCTTTTCCGTTTAAGGTTTTCGGAACACCAGCTTCGAAAGTCATAGTGATCTCAGTTTCTTTATCTGGAGCTTTCTGAGGAGTTACGCTGAGAACTAACATATCGTCGTAGTTCGGAGCCTGTGACGGATCCTCAAGCTCAAGTCCCTCATGGCTGATGTGCCACAGGTTACGGTCACGGCTGTAGCTGTGCTTAGCATCAAATGGAAGGTTGATGCCGTGTGCCTGGCAGAATGCGATCTCATCTTCACGGGACTGCATGGTCCATACATCTGTCATACGCCATGGAGCGATGATCTTAATGTCCGGAGCAAGAGCCTTGATTCCAAGCTCGAAACGGATCTGGTCGTTTCCTTTACCGGTAGCGCCGTGGCAGATTGCAACTGCGTTCTCTTTTCTTGCAATCTCAACCAGCTTCTTAGCGATAGCCGGACGAGCCATGGATGTTCCAAGAAGATATTTGTGCTCGTATACAGCGCCTGCCTCTACGCATGGCATAATATAGTTGTCGCAGAAATCATCTACGATGTCTTCAATATATAATTTGGAAGCGCCGGAAAGTTTGGCTCTCTCTTCAAGACCGTCCAGCTCATTTCCCTGTCCGCAGTTTACGCAGCAGCAAACTACATCATAATCAAATGTTTCTTTCAGCCACGGAATCAGTGCTGTGGTATCAAGTCCGCCTGAATATGCAAGTACAACTTTTTCTTTCATAATATTTACCTCTTTTCTCTTATCCCTCTGAAACAGATAGGGTTATAATTCGTATTAAATTTTGAATAAATATTCATTGTGATAACGGCTCTTACTTGCCGATTGCTATCAACAAAGAATAATATACAACAATACTCATAAATATGCAATAGGAAATTTAAGAAAATTTTAAAAAATCTTTGCATAAAAATACATCATTTAATAGGTAAACACGCAATAAACTGCACAAAAAAGTTGACAGAAGCGTAAAAATAAAGAAAAAATCACTATTGCATAATATGCAGAGAAGATGTATAATTTATTCAACGTTGCAAATACGGAGGATAATGAAATGATTAAAGCTGGAATTATTGGAGCAACCGGATACGCCGGAAACGAAATTGCGCGCCTTCTTCTTGGACATAAAGAGGTAGAAGTAGCATGGTATGGCTCCAGAAGTTATATTGATAAAAAATATGCAGGAATCTATCAGAACTTTTTTAAACTGGTAGATGCCAAATGTATGGATGATAATATGGAAGCTCTTGCGGATGAGGTAGATGTGATTTTTACTGCAACACCGCAGGGATTGTGTGCATCTCTTGTAAATGAGGGAATCCTTTCCAGAGCAAAAGTGATCGACTTAAGTGCGGATTTCCGTATTAAGGATGTAAAGAAATATGAGAAATGGTACGGAATCGAGCACAAATCCCCACAGTTTATTGATGAGGCTGTTTACGGACTTTGCGAGATCAACCGTGAGGACATCAAAAAAGCCCGCCTGATCGCTAACCCGGGATGCTATCCAACCTGCTCTACACTGTCTATTTACCCGCTTTTAAAAGCAGGAATGATCGATCCGAACACCATCATTATTGATGCGAAATCCGGAACAACAGGTGCGGGAAGAGGTGCCAAGGTAGATAATCTTTACTGCGAAGTAAATGAGAATATCAAGGCCTACGGCGTTGCCACACACAGACATACACCGGAGATCGAGGACCAGTTAGGCTATGCATGCGGACAGGAAGTAACCATCAATTTTACCCCTCATCTTGTTCCAATGAACAGAGGAATTCTGGTAACTGCATACGCTTCTTTGACCAAGGATGTTACCTATGAAGAAGTAAAAGCAGCTTATGATGCATGCTATGAGAACGAGACATTTGTACGTGTTCTTGATAAAGATGTATGCCCGCAGACCAAATGGGTGGAAGGCAGCAACTACGTGGATGTGAACTTCAAGATCGACCCGAGAACACACAGGATCATCATGATGGGTGCTATTGACAACCTGGTAAAAGGTGCTGCAGGCCAGGCTGTCCAGAATATGAACCTGATGTTTGGATTTAATGAGGCAGAGGGCTTATTACAGGTTCCGATGTATCCGTAATAGAGAAATCAGAGACGAGTATATTGAATCTTATAGAGCTGTTTTTGCAGAAATAAAGATGATAAATTTGCCCAAAAAGGGCAAAGGAGGAGCAGTATTATGGAAATAATTACAGGCGGTGTTACCGCTGCCAAAGGCTTCAAGGCAGCAGCAACAGCAGCAGAAATCAAATACAAAGGCCGTACAGATATGGCTATGGTTTACAGCGAAGTTCCATGTGTGGCAGCTGGTACTTTTACTACAAATGTGGTGAAGGCAGCTCCGGTAAAATGGGATCAGGATGTGGTTTATAATCACCCGGCAGCACAGGCTGTGATCTGCAACAGCGGTATTGCAAATGCATGTACAGGTGCGGAAGGATATGGCTACTGCAAGGCAACTGCAGATGCAGCTGCTGAGATTCTTGTAATCCCGGCAGACAGTGTTCTGGTTGCATCCACAGGTGTTATCGGAATGCAGATTCCCATTGACCGAATTGTAAATGGCGTTAAGGCAATGGCACCGAAGCTGGACGGTTCCCTGGAGGCAGGAACAGAGGCTGCCAAGGCGATCATGACCACTGATACAGTAAAAAAGGAAGTAGCCGTGCAGATTGAAATCGGCGGAAAAACCGTTACCGTAGGCGGTATGTGCAAGGGTTCCGGAATGATCCATCCGAACATGTGCACTATGCTTGGATTTGTCACAACCGACGCTGCAATCTCCAAAGAAATGCTTCAGAAAGCATTAAGTGCCAACATCAAAGATACCTTTAACATGGTTTCCGTTGATGGAGATACTTCCACAAATGATACCGTTCTGCTTCTTGCAAACGGCATGGCAGGCAACCCGGAAATCACAGAAGAGGGCGCTGATTTTGATAAATTTATGGAAGCTCTGAACTATATCAACACTTGTCTTTCCAAGAAAATCGCAGGTGACGGAGAGGGAGCAACCGCACTTTTTGAGGTGAAGATTCTTGGCGCAAAGACCAAAGAAGACGCAGTTACCCTGAGCAAATCTGTAGTAACTTCTTCCCTGACAAAGGCTGCGATTTATGGCCATGATGCAAACTGGGGACGTATTTTGTGTGCAATGGGATACTCCGGAGTACAGTTTGATCCGGAGAAGGTTGACCTATATTTTGAGAGCCGGGCAGGCAAATTAAAGATCATTGAGAACGGTGTTTCCACAGGATATGATGAGGCTGAAGCGACCAAAATCCTTTCTGAGGATGAGGTAACCGCAATCGCAGATATGAAAATGGGAGATGCCACAGCCACTGCATGGGGCTGCGATCTTACCTATGATTATGTAAAGATCAACGCAGATTATCGTTCATAAAAAAGAGGGAAAGAAAGATGGTAAATCAGAAATATCTGGACAAGGCAGAGGTGCTGATCGAGGCACTTCCTTATATACAGCGTTTTAACCGTAAAATCGTAGTAGTAAAATATGGCGGAAGCGCTATGCTGGATGAAGAACTGAAGGCAAACGTGATCAAGGACGTCGTTCTTCTGAAGCTGGTTGGCTTCAAGCCGATCATTGTACATGGCGGCGGCAAGGAAATCAGCAAATGGGTTGGAAAGGTTGGCATGGAAGCCAAGTTCATCAACGGACTTCGCGTAACCGATGCCCAGACCATGGAGATTGCAGAAATGGTTCTTGCAAAGGTCAACAAAGAGCTGGTTACTCATGTGGAATCCCTTGGCGTACAGGCTGTTGGTATCAGCGGAAAAGACGGCGGACTGCTGAAATGCAAGAAGAAATATTCAGGTGGAGAGGACATTGGATTTGTTGGAGATATCACAAGTGTAAACCCGAAAATCCTGTACGATTTGCTGGAAAAAGACTTCCTTCCGATCGTTTTCCCAATTGGATTTGACGATAATTATGACAGTTACAATATCAATGCAGATGATGCTGCATGTGCCATTGCAGAGGCTGTTCACGCAGAAAAACTCGCATTTCTTTCCGATATCGAAGGCGTTTACAAGGACAAAGATGATTCGTCATCCCTGATTTCTGAGCTTCATATTCAGGAAGCAAGGAAGCTGATTGAGGACGGTTTTGTAGGCGGCGGAATGATTCCGAAACTGAACAACTGTATCGAGGCAATCGAGCATGGAGTTAACCGGGTTCATATTCTTGACGGAAGAATTCCTCACAGTTTACTGCTGGAAATCTTCACAAACAAAGGTATTGGAACCGCTATTTTAAGAGAGGACGGAGAGAAATATTACCATGAACATGAATAATCAGATGGAAGAATCAGAAGCTAGTATTCTTCACACATATAATCGTTTTCCAGTTGTATTTGACCATGGAGAAGGAGTACATTTGTACGATTCCGAGGGCAAAAAATACCTGGATTTTGCAGCTGGAATTGCTGTAAATTCCCTTGGATATCACTATCCTGGATATGACGAAGCACTGAAAGAACAGATCGATAGGC
The DNA here is from genome assembly GCF_025566865.1 of Blautia acetigignens. NCBI lineage: Bacteria > Bacillati > Bacillota > Clostridia > Lachnospirales > Lachnospiraceae > Blautia > Blautia acetigignens. The sequence continues at coordinate 415,803 of NZ_JAOQJM010000002.1, read as the reverse complement.
TGACTCATATTTCCAATTTATATTACAATGAGCCTATGACTGAGGCTGGTGCCAAGCTTGTAAATGCAAGCCGTATGGATAAGGCTTTTTTCACAAACAGCGGTACAGAGGCCATTGAGGGAGCTTTAAAAGCTGCAAAGAAGTACGCATATATCCGTGACGGCCATGCAGATCATGAGATCATTGCCATGAATCATTCTTTCCATGGAAGATCCATCGGCGCGCTTTCTGTTACTGGAAATGCCCATTACCGTGAGCCGTTTGAGCCTTTAATGGGCGGCGTTAAGTTCGCTGATTTTAATGACTTGGACAGCGTAAAAGCACAGATCACAGACAAAACCTGTGCCATTATTATGGAAACGGTACAGGGAGAAGGCGGCATTTATCCGGCAGAAAGAGAGTTCTTGGAGGGAGTTCGTGCCCTGTGTGATGAGAAGGATATTATCCTTATTCTGGATGAAATTCAGTGCGGAATGGGACGTACCGGATACTATTTTGCATGGCAGGCATACGGTGTTCAGCCGGATATTATGACCTGTGCAAAAGCACTTGGATGCGGTGTTCCGGTGGGTGCTTTTGTGCTGAATAAGAAGGTGGCACAGGCTTCCCTGAAGCCGGGAGACCACGGTACAACTTACGGCGGAAATCCATTTGCATGCGCTGCAGTAAGCAAGGTTTTCGACATTTATGAGAGGGATATGATCCTGACTCATGTACAGGAACTGACCCCATACCTGGAGAAAAAACTGGATGAGCTTGTGGCAAAGCATGAGTGCGCAGCTGCAAGAAGAGGCATGGGATTCATGCAGGGAATTGTGATCCAGGGACGTCCGGTTGGGGAGGTTGTAAAGAAGGCTCTGGAGAAGAAGCTTCTGGTTATTTCTGCTGGAAGCGATGTGCTTCGTATTGTGCCTCCTCTTGTGATCACAAAGGCAGATATTGATGAGATGGCAGAGATTCTGGATGAGTGTCTGGCATAAATTACAGTAAAAATTTGGCACAGAAGTTCTTCTTGGCCAATGAAAAAAGATACTCTGAAAGCATGTTTTTGATGTGCTTTCGGGGTATCTTTTTTGTCTGAAAAGACCCGGGTTCGATAGTCTTATTCTTCTGCGAAGTCGAATTCGTCTTTGAATTTCTCTTTGAAAATATCAAAAACGGCGGAGAGAATATCGTCATCATCAACAAAAACGTAGCTCTCTGCTTCGTCATTTCTACCTTCCTCGACCTGAAGGATCAGAACTTCCTCATCCTCGTTTTCCTCTTCACCTTCCACGTCCTCGATTGGCGGGAGAAGAACTGCGTAGCGCTTTCCTTCATAATCAATCTGATCCAGAAATTCAAAGTCCATGTCTTCTCCGTTCTCGTCAGTGAGAGTGATGATCTCAATTTCCTCTTCAACTGGTGTGCTCTTGTTCATTTCGTCAGCCATATCTTTTCTCCTTTCGTGATGAATGTCCGTACGTTCGACAGTCATCTGATGTTGGACTTATTATACCAACTGATGGGCGGATTGGATAGGTGGAAAATATAGAAATTTCTATGAAATTTTGTGCAGGAGGTATAAATTTTCAGACAAGGAATTATTTTGGAAAAATACAGTTGACAAGTAAAGTTGTCAATGCTACAATAGCAACAATATGAAATGACAAATATACTTGTCAAAATGACAAAGAAACAAGTCATTCTTATGCGCAGCTTACACGAAAGAGAAATCTGCCATCCACGGCAGAAGAAAGGAAAAGAAATGGCACTGGAGAACCGTTTGAAGGAATACCGGGCGCGGCTGGGAATCAATCAGGCTGATATGGGGAAGCTTGCAGGAGTATCCAGACAGACCATCAGTCTTATTGAGCGCGGGGATTACTCGCCGTCAGTAACCCTGGCTCTGAAGCTGGCAAAGATCTGCCGGGTGACAGTGGAAGATATTTTTATTTATGCGGAGGATGAAGAAGATGAATAAGGGAAAATCTAAGAAGAAAATGAATTCATATTTAAAGATGATACTGCTCATGGCAGCAGGCGGTGTTGTCGGAGGAATTGTTGGTTTTGTTACAGCGTTTAGCGGAGAGGATTATATAGCAGTTATCGGGCATGGAATGGATGCTTTTCTTTTTGCGGTACGTGATCATGCATTAATGCTGGAATGTATTTGCGGTGCAATCTGTCTTGTGATCTGCGAGACCAATTATGGGAAGATGAAGAGAATGGGAAAACAGATGCAGGATGCTGGGGACGATGAATATCATGAACTGCAGTATCGCATTGAGGTGTCCTCCAGCTGGGGTATGATTGCAAGTACAGTGGGAACCGTTCTTATGATGCTGATTATTTCACCAGGATATTCTATGAAATATATTGAAAGCCAGAGCACAGGTGAGACATGGATGTTTTTAGCAGAAATCGTCGTGTTTTTGGGACTGGTCGGATATTTTAGTTTGTGGCAGGTTCGCTATGTAAAGCTGGTCCAGAGACTTTATCCGGAGAAGAAAGGCGACCCTACTTCTATGAAATTTCAGGAGCAGTGGCTCGCAAGCTGTGACGAAGCGGAGAAGGAAGAAATCTACGAAGCAAGCTATAAGACTTACCTGCTGACTGGAAAAGTACTTCCTGTCTGCACATTGGTGGCTATGCTGCTTCATATGGTATGGAATACAGGAGTTCTCGCTATTATCATCCCAGCTTTTCTCTGGATCTTATCGTCATCTAATTATTGTCACTGCTGTGTTACGAAAAAAAGTGAAAAACTTGCGAAGTGAATGAATCTTTGAAAAATACATATAATACTATTGTGGAGGTGCCGGAAGAGCACCTCCTTTTCTTCCAAAGAAAGGGAGCATCTTTGGGGAAAACGGCAGAATGTTAATTGAATCAAAGAAAGAATCTGGAAGTATAGGACGCTTATGGAGGTATTATATGTGGGGAATTCTTGTGGCATTGATATCTGGTGCATTGATGAGCATTCAGGGAGTATTTAATACGGAAGTGACCAAGCAGACCAGCTTGTGGGTGTCTACCGGATGGGTGCAGCTGTCTGCATTTGCGGTCTGTGTGCTGGCATGGATCTTTACAGGAAGGGACAGCATTGCAGCCCTGTGGCAGGTGGAGAATAAATATACCCTGCTTGGAGGTGTGATCGGTGCCTTTATCACCATTACAGTGATCCAGAGTATGGGAAGCTTAGGCCCTGCCAGAGCAGCCATGCTGATCGTCATTTCCCAGCTGGCAGTGGCTTATGTAATAGAATTATTTGGCTTATTCGGAGTAGAAAAAGTGGATTTTGAGTGGCGCAGACTGCTTGGCATGGCCATTGCAATTGTAGGAATTGTCATATTTAAATGGGAGAAATAATGATAAAAAGGATATGAGTGTCAAAAAAATAAAAGGTTGATAAAATTTAGAAATGGTATTGTAAAAAATGTAAAGTTTCGTTAAAATAGATGAGGTAAAGCATGAGTGGCGGGGAACCTTGACAAAAAGCGGAAAGGGGAACCGACATGGAAAGAAAAAAGAAGCTTATATGTGGAATCCGGATAGCTTTATTTGCAGTCTTGGCGGCAGTATGTATGACAGGATGTACGAGCCGCGAGGATGTTTTTCTGGAAGAAATTGCAGGTGATACAGATCGTATCGAAGGTACAGAGAATGCCAAAGCCACAGGCAGCACTGGGGAAAAACAGACGGACCCCGGAGAACTTGATAATCCGGTTTCAGGAGATGACGTTCCTCTGATGACACAGATTCCACAGACCATATTTGTAGATGTATGCGGAGCGGTTGCAAATCCAGGAGTATATGAGCTGGATGAAGGAAGCCGTATTTTTCAGGCGGTAGATGCAGCCGGAGGGTATTTGCCTGAGGCAGCACAGAACTATCTGAACAGAGCCAGAAGCCTTACGGATGGGCAGCAGATTTATGTTCCCACAGAGGAAGAAATTGCAGAGAATCTGGAAGCACTTGCCTCAAAAGTACCGGAAGCACTGCAAAGCGGTGCGTCAGAGGACACTGGCAGAGAAGGAAATTCAGAAGACAGCTTGGCAGAAGGGGTTGGAAGTAATTCCGGCATTAATCTGAATACTGCAGATGCTGCGCAGCTTTGTACCCTGAGCGGAATTGGTCAGTCCAAGGCAGAAGCTATTATTGCATACAGAGAAGAACATGGAGGATTCGCCTCCATAGAAGAAATTATGAATGTAGAAGGTATCAAAGAAGGTACCTTTTCTAAAATAAAAGATAAGATATCAGTTGGATAAGGGAGAGTCTGAATGAGCAGGAAAGTTTTGGTAGTAGATGATGAGAAACTGATCGTAAAGGGAATCCGATTCAGCCTGGAGCAGGATGGAATGGAAGTTGACTGTGCCTATGACGGTGAGGAAGCCCTTGAGATGGCGAAGGAGAAGAAATACGATATTATTCTCCTTGACCTTATGCTTCCCAAGATGGATGGCTTTGAGGTTTGCCAGCAGATCAGGGAATTTTCAAATGTTCCCATTGTAATGCTTACAGCCAAGGGAGAAGACATGGACAAGATCCTTGGTCTTGAATATGGTGCGGATGATTATATCACCAAACCGTTTAATATCCTTGAGGTAAAAGCAAGAATCAAAGCGATTATGCGCCGTGCAGGCAGCAATCAGGAAGAGAAAGAGAAGGCCAAGACCATCGAGGCAGGAGACCTGAAGATGGACTGCGAGAGCCGCCGGGTATTTATTGCAGGCAAGGAGATTAATCTGACTGCCAAGGAATTCGATGTGCTGGAGCTTCTGGTGTTTAACCCAAACAAGGTATACAGCCGTGAGAACCTGCTTAACATCGTATGGGGATATGAGTATCCTGGTGATGTCCGTACTGTGGATGTACATATCCGTCGCTTAAGAGAAAAGATTGAGGCGAATCCCAGTGAGCCGAAATATGTACACACCAAATGGGGTGTGGGATATTATTTCCAGGCGTAAGAGATGCCAGAGAAAAAGAAACCAAGCTTCTTAAAAAGTCTGCGTTTCCGTATTCTGATCATTCTGGTCATTCTGGGAATCGTACCAAGTGTCATAGTTGCCAATGTAATGGTAGCTGCTTACGAGAATAAGGCAGTAGCTGTGCGCAAGCAGACCGTTGAGAAGCAGTGTGACATTCTGTGCAACCTGTTAATTAAAGAAAATTATATGAATGACTCCAGCTCGCAGGATGTGAACAGCAAGCTGGAGTTGTTGTCTAATGTATATGATGGCAGAATTCTGCTGGTTGACAGGGACTACAGGATTATCAAGGATACTTATGGCGTAGATGAAGGCAAGACACTGATCTCCAGTATGGTGATCAAGTGCTTCAAAGGCGAGGAAGCCAGCCGCTATAACAACAAAACACAGAAAATTGAGATGGCGATTCCGGTGAAGAGTCCGGAGGTGAAGCAGCTTCAGGGAGCTATGCTGATCAGCTTTTCTTCCAATGAGATTGCTGAGAATATTCAGGAACTGGAGCAGAAGAGCATTCTGATCACAGGAATTATCATTGTGCTTGCTGCGCTTCTTGGATATGTGCTTTCCACTGTACTTGTGAAGCCATTTGCAAGAGTTACCAAATCCATCGAGGATCTGACAGACGGTTATCAGAATGAGGAGATTTCCGTTCCGGATTATACAGAGACGGCGTTGATTACTGACGCATTTAATAAGATGCTTTCCCGTATGAAGACACTGGATGAATCCAGAAATGAATTTGTATCCAATGTGTCCCATGAGCTGAAGACGCCGCTTACTTCCATGAAGGTGCTTGCGGATTCCCTTGTAGGCCAGGAGGGAGTACCGGAAGAGCTTTATCAGGAGTTCATGAGCGACATTACAGCTGAGATCGACCGTGAGAATAAGATCATTACCGATCTTCTTTCCCTGGTGAAGCTGGATAAGAAGGCTGCTGACCTAAATGTAGAGCATCTGAATATCAATCAGCTTCTTGAGGACATTCTGAAAAGACTTCGTCCAATTGCAGATAAGCGGCACATTGATCTGATCCTGGACAGCTTCCGTCCTGTGGAGGCAGATGTGGATGAGGTGAAGTTTACCCTTGCAATCAGCAATTTAGTAGAAAACGGTATCAAATACAATGTAGATGACGGATGGGTGCGCGTGACTCTGGATGCAGACCACAAGTATTTTTATGTGAAGGTTGCAGATTCCGGCATGGGAATTCCAGAGGAATCCATTGGAAGGATCTTTGAGAGATTCTACCGTGTGGACAAATCTCATTCCAAGGAAATCGGCGGTACAGGGCTTGGACTTGCCATTACCAGAAGTGCGGTGACCAAGCATCACGGCAACATTCAGGTTGAGAGTAAGGAAGGAGAGGGAACTACCTTCACCGTCCGCATTCCATTATCTTATATTCCGTAGGAGGTGCCGATGAAGAAGCTTTTTAGTGCGGTGCTTGCCCTGGTCCTTGCCTGCAGTCTGCTCACAGGCTGTACGGTGGAAACCCAGGAGGAGAAAGTGGACAGCGGCAGCAACCAGTATTATTTATATTATGTAAACAAAGACGAGACCAAGGTGGTAAAAGAACGGTATCAGCCGGAGCAGGAGAGCGCAGAGTTTATGCTGCAGGATTTTACCGGTATTCTGAATGCCCAGGAAGGAAGCGGAGATAATCTGGCGCTTCTGCCTTCTGGAGTACAGCTTGTCACATACCGTTTGAATGAGTCTCTTCTGGAACTGGAATTTAACAGTGATTACAGTGAAATGTCAAGAGCCAGGGAGATTCTGGTGCGCGCCGGAGTAGCGCGGACATTTCTGCAGATTCCGGGCGTTACCGGAATCAAGATCTTTATTGAAAGTGAAGAACTGAAGGATTCCAAAGGACAGGCTGTGGGCGTGATCGACGGCAATACTTTTGTGGAGATGTGGGGGTCAGATAAGGATGCTTACCGCTATGACACCTTTACCCTGTATTTTACAGATAAGACAGGGGAGCATCTGGTGGCAGAGCAGCGAAATGTGTACTACAAGCGCATTCTTCCCCGTGAGCGCGTCATCCTGGAGCAGCTTGCCAAGGGACCGATGGTGAAGGGACACTATCCGACCATTCCACAGGAAACAGAGATTCTGGGCGTAGAAGTATCTGACGATGTTTGCTACGTGGATTTCAGTTCTGCCTTTTCTGATTCAGGGATTGATATTCCTGTAAATACTATGATCTATTCTGTGGTAAATTCTCTTCTGGATACTGCATCTGCAGATAAGGTGCAGATTTCTGTTGAAGGAGATACGGAAGCCACACTTAGTGACGGAACATCTTTATATAGTCTTTTTAGCAAAAACACAGATTTGGTCCTTAAAGAGGATCAAAGTGAGTGAAAGCCAGGAAAGGAGCGTGTTTGATGACGCGAAGACCGCTATGTATGCTGTGTCTGATCCTGATGCTTTCCATGTGTGCTACAGACTGGGCGGGGATTCCTCTTATACGGGGGAATCCTCTTCCGGAAAATGCGGCTTCCTGGATCGAGGAGCATCCCCAGGCAACCCTATGTGGAGAAGTGATACAGACCACAGAAAATGAATTTTCACAATCTGTTTATCTAAGCAATGCCTATCTGATTTATCAATCACAAAAATTATCCATTGAAAATGTAAAAGTGTTTTTAAAACAAAGAGAAGAAGTTCCAGCCGGGACTGTTATTTTGGTATCCGGAAAGCTGAAAAGAGTGGAAGAAAAGCGAAATCCAGGGGAATTCGACAGCCAGCAGTATTATGCCAGCCAGCATATTTATTATTTGCTAAACAATGCCGAAATAATAGAAAAATCAGAAAATTATTCGGCATACAGGCAGGGAATAAGTCAGCTTCGGGAGTACCTGGCAGGAGTCCTTGGGAAAATTGCTGGAAAAGAAGCCGGTATTTTTCAGGCAATCGTGCTTGGGGATAAAACCAGTCTGGACAAAGAAGTGAAGCTTCGCTATCAGATGGCTGGCATTGTGCATATTCTTGCCATTTCCGGACTGCACATCAGTGTGATCGGAACCGGGCTGTATCAGCTTCTTATGAAAACCGGGCTGGGAATCTGGGGGTCTGGTTTCCTGGCACTGCTTTTTATGCTGCAGTATGGCGTGATGACTGGGGGAAGTGTATCTACTATGCGTGCGGTCTGTATGTTTCTCATCTCAACAGGGGCAAAAATAACAGGCCGTATTTATGATCTTCCTACAGCACTAGCTGTTTCCGCAATGATGATTCTGGGAGAATCTGGGGCTTATTTGTACAACAGCGGATTTCTTTTATCCTTTAGTGCAGTGGCAGGAGCTGGAATTGTGGTTCCTGCGTTTACCAGGACTCTGGAAAAAGGAAAGGAGGGCAGAACCGGGAAGTTATGTACGGCGCTGGCTGCATCTGCCGCCATACAGCTGACTATGCTGCCTGTTTCCCTGTACTTCTTTGGAGAAATTTCTCTTATTGGAATTTTTCTTAATCTGATCGTACTTCCCACTGTTGGAGTGGTACTGGGAAGCGGTGTGCTGGGAATGACTCTTGGCTGTGTAAATTTGAAGATTGGAAGCCTGATGATTTTTCCGGGAAAGATTCTGGCAGTATTTTACGAGAAATTGTGTATGCTGGCTGGAAATCTGCCCTTTGGAACATGGATCGCCGGACAGCCGGAAATCTGGCAGATCGTTGCTTACTATGCGGTTCTTGCCAGTGCGGTATTGCTGCTTACGTATAGAAAGAAAAAAAGCAGTACATCAGATAAGGAAAAGGACAAGGTGCAGGAGAAAAATATAGCTGGAAATTTGAGAGTGCGTAAATATCTGTCACTGTTTCTGATCTGTACCGCATTGTTTCTGATCTCCTGGAGAAAAACGGAGTCGTTTTCCATCACCTGTCTGGATGTGGGGCAGGGAGATGGAATTGTGGTGAGAACGCCAGAGGGCAACTGTTTCCTTGTAGATGGCGGAAGCACAAACAAATCCGGAACCGGGCAGTATCAGATTCTCCCTTATCTGAAAAATCAGGGGATTTCCAGAGTAGACGGAATTCTGGTATCACACACAGATAAGGATCACATCAGCGGAGTAGAAGAAATTCTGGAACTGACAGCGCAAAAACTGAATTCTGTTGAAATTGGCTGCCTTTATCTGCCCAATTGGAAAACACCGCCAGAAGAATGGGAAAAGCTGTCACAGCTTGCGAAGGAAGCGGGAATTTCAGTAAAACAAGTCAAAGAAGGTGACTGTCTGAAAGCCGGAAAACTGGAAATGCAGATAGTCGCCCCTTTGGAAAATGCATCTGGAATAAATGTAAATGAGGATGGAATGGTACTGCAGGTAAAGTATGGAGAGTTTACCGGATTACTGACTGGTGATATCGGAGAAGAGACGGAACAGAAACTTCTGGAAATGGGGGACCTTGAGGATGTGGATTTTCTGAAGGTAGGACATCATGGCTCCCATTATTCTACCAGCCAGCAATTTCTTGACAAAATTAAGCCAGAGTATGCCATTATTTCCTGCTCTTCTACCAATACCTACGGTCATCCTGCCCCGGAAATTGTGGAAAGGCTGGAAAAAGCTGGCTGCAAGGTGAGATTTACCATGAAAAGCGGTGCAGTGACGGTTTCCTGGCAGAAGGGGAAAATTCGGCTGAAAGGATATCTGGGAAATTATATTTAATTATGCTTTAATAAAAAGAAATTTTGTGGTATGGTTTAATGGAACGTCAGGCATAGCCAGGGACTGTGCTGACAGAAAAATCCCGGAATGACAGGAGCGTATATTTTGAAGAATATCCAGGAAGACATTAAATCAGGAAATTTTAAAAGTGCATATTTGCTGTGCGGCGAGGAAGCATATCTGAAGGTGCAGTATAAAAATAAACTGCTGAAAGCGTTGAATCCAGATGACGATACCATGAATTTCAACCATTACGAAGGCCGGAACATCGATGTGAAGGAGCTGATCGACCTTTGTGAGACCATGCCTTTTTTTGCTGACCGCAGAGTGGTTCTGCTGGAAGATACCGGATTTTTCAAAAACAAATGTGATGAACTGGCGGATTACATGAAAGAGCTTCCAGACTATCTCTGCCTTGTTTTTGTGGAAGATGAAGTAGATAAGCGAAGCAAAATGTACAAGGCTGTAAAATCCTGCGGCAGGATCGGGGAATTTGCCCGTCAGGATGAGAAAACACTGATGCAGTGGGCAGCTGGCATTTTGAAAAGAGAGGGGAAAAATATTACCCAGCGCGACATGGAACTTCTTCTGACTATGACAGGAATTGATATGGGAAACCTGAGAATGGAGCTGGAGAAGCTGATCACTTACACCGGAGACCGGAATGTAGTCACAAGGGCAGACATCCAAGAGGTCTGCACCACTCAGACCCAGAATAAGATTTTTGACATGGTACGTGCTGTTACGGAGAAAAACCAGAAGCGTGCCTTAGATCTGTATTATGATCTTCTGACATTGAAAGAGCCGCCTATGCGAATCCTGTTTCTTCTGGCAAAGCAGTTTCGGCAGCTTTTGCTGGTGAAAGAATATACAGAGGAAGGCGTGGCACAGCCGGAGATGGCGTCCAGGCTTGGAGTGCCTTCTTTTGTAGTGCGAAATATTGCTTCCTGCGCAAGATCCTACCGGATCAGTGAACTGCGCCAGGCAGTGACAGATTTTGTGGACGCGGAAGAAGCGGTGAAAACAGGAAGGCTCCAGGATGTACTTAGCGTGGAACTGCTGATTGTAAAATACAGTTCTGCGAGAAGGTAAAGTGAGATAGAAAATTTGGAAAAGCATAGAAAAAAGGCAGTCGATGACGGTTCGACTGCCTTAATTTTCACTTATAAGCTTATAACTAAAAATTCAGATATCTATTAGCCAATGCTGTTAACGGCTTTGGATAAACGGGAAACTTTTCTAGCGCAGTTATTTTTGTGATAAACACCTTTGGAAGTTGCTTTGCTGATTGTAGAGATAGCCTCTTTTAATGCAACCTCTGCTGCTGCCTTATCGTTGTTAGCTACTGCCTCGTCAACCTTTCTCATGGAAGTCTTAACAGCAGAACGGATGGATTTGTTTCTCGCAGCTTTTGTTCTGTTAACTAAAATTCTCTTTTTTGCAGATTTGATGTTAGCCAATTCGTACACCTCCAATTCATGTGTAAATGTAAAATGTGCGTTGCACAGGAACAGACACGGGCGTTCCTATGAACATGCTTATATAGTTTATAATAATTGCGGAAGATTGTCAATACATATTTTAACAAAAAGTGGAGAGATTATATAGAAACGAAAGAAATAAATTGCTGGATGAAAAACGAAAACAGAACTACCGGAGGAAGGGAATATGCTGGGGAGCTACAAAATCAGGACAGATCTTGCAGTAGAGGCAAGAGAGCGCTTTACAGAAGAAAATGTGGAGGTGCGTGGTGTTGAGGTACGGGAAGAATATAATGAAGAAAAGGAAATCAGAACAACGGTTGTAAAGATTACCACAGAAAATGGCGCCCGTTCCATGGGAAGGCCTCAGGGCACTTACATCACGATCGAGTCAGAAGGACTTTCTGCGCCGGACGAAGATTATCACAGAGAGGTATCGGAGGAGCTGTCCAGGCATCTGCGCCAGCTGATCGGACTGGAGAAAGAGAAATCTGTGCTGGTTGTAGGGCTTGGAAACCAGGCGATTACAGCGGACTCTCTGGGGCCTGAGGTTGTGGGAAATTTGCGCATGACCCGCCATCTTATACGGGAATATGGCCTGAAGAGTACCAGCGAGGAAGCACTTCACGCAATCAGCGGTATCGTTCCCGGTGTGATGGCCCAGACGGGAATGGAAACTTCTGAAATTATAGAAGGCGTAGTAGAAATCACAAAGCCGGATGTGGTGATCGCGGTGGATGCTCTGGCGGCGAGAAGTACCAGAAGGCTGAACCGGACTATTCAGATCACAGATACAGGAATTACGCCAGGGTCTGGTGTGGGAAATCACAGAAATGGCCTTACAGAAGAAAATTTGAAAGTAAAGGTGATTGGAATCGGAGTGCCCACTGTGGTGGATGCAGCTACCATTGTCCACGATTCCATGGCCCATCTTCTAGATGCATTGGAGGAGTCGGAGCAGAAGGAATTTCTGGAGGAAATGATTTCCCCTCACCTGCATGGCATGTTTGTGACGCCAAAGGACGTGGACGAGACCATTAAATATTTAAGCTATACCATTTCAGAAGGGCTGAATATGACTTTTGAGCCGGGAGATTGATCGGTGCATAAAAATAAGAAATGTGGAAAAGGAAAAGGAAAAGAAAAAAAGAAACATACGGGGGAAAACACCGTCATAGGATAACCTTAAAGAGGTGATTCCGTGACAAGAGTCCAGAAGGTATTCTGCGTTTTTCTTTGCCTGTGTTTTCTGGTGGTTCTGGCAGTGATGCCAGAGCCTTTTTCCCTGTGGAAAATCATAGAAAACGTGTACAGGCAGTTCCCCCTTTATTATTTTATTGAGGAAAAAACACAGGAAACCTGGCTGGAGACGGACAAGCAGACCCTGGCGCAGATTGCCAGGGAGAATGGAAAATACCTGGGGCAGCAGATGCAGAGCAAGAATAAAACAGAAGAGGATAATATAGAAGAAAAAAAGGAGGAAGAGTTAAAAACAAATCCAAAGACGGACACAAATTCCAAAGCCCTCACCGAAACCGAGACAACCGCAGCTGCGCAGCAGGCGGCCGTCCTGCCCCACCCGCTTCTGGATCTTTCCCCGGACAGGCTTGCAGACTATGATTTTCTCCTGAATAATTTCTATATTGTAGACGAAAATACAGACGCATCCGCCGCCAACCTAAACGCTGCTCAGTTTCTGGCGGAAGATTTTTCCCTGAGTCACGGCCCTCTTGAGCCCCAGATTCTGATTTATCACAGCCATTCCCAAGAGACCTTTGCAGATTCCAGGGAAGGGGAGGAAAGCGACACCATTGTTGGCGTGGGCGATTATCTTACCAGCCTTCTCACAGAAAAATACGGCTACCAGGTCATGCACATAAAAGAAGCTTTTGACATGATGAGCGGGGAACTGGACAGAAACAAGGCCTACGATTACGCCTGTGATTATGTGGAAAAAGTGCTTGAGGAAAATCCTTCCGTGGAGGTAGTGATTGATCTTCACAGGGACGGCGTAGACGAGGACCGAAGGCTTGTCACGGAAATCAACGGGAAAACCACAGCCCAGATTCTATTTTACAATGGCCTGAGCTACACCAATACCCAGGGCCAGGTGGATTATCTGCCCAATCCTTACATACCCGACAATCTTGCTTTTTCTTTTCAGCTGGAATACCAGGCGGCTCTGTACTACCCTGATTTTTACCGGGGAATTTACCTGGCTGGACTGCGCTATAACCTTCATCTTCGGAAGCGGTCCCTCCTTCTGGAAGCTGGTGCTCAGACCAATACGGTGCAGGAGGTGAAAAATGCCATGGAGCCTTTTGCAGATATCCTGAACAGAGTATTAAAAGGAAGTGACAAACAGAATTAATCTGTGCTATAATCTCTTGATAGGATAAAAGAGTATAGCATAACCAGAGGAGGAATGTCTGGAATGACAGACCAGAGTAAAATTCGAAATTTTTGTATTATTGCACATATTGATCATGGTAAATCCACACTGGCAGACAGAATTATAGAGATGACAGGTCTTCTTACAGAGAGAGAAATGCAGTCCCAGGTTCTGGATAATATGGAGCTGGAGCGTGAGCGCGGAATCACCATCAAATCCCAGGCGGTCCGCACGGTTTATCATGGAAAAGACGGACAGGAGTATATTTTCAACCTGATCGATACCCCAGGCCATGTAGACTTTAACTATGAGGTTTCCCGAAGCCTGGCGGCATGTGACGGTGCGATTCTTGTTGTAGATGCTGCCCAGGGTATTGAGGCCCAGACACTGGCCAACGTATACATGGCATTGGATCATGACCTTGAGGTCATTCCGGTAATCAATAAGGTAGACCTTCCAAGTGCAGAGCCGGAGCGTGTGATTAACGAGATCGAGGATGTGATCGGCCTGGAGGCACAGGACGCCCCTCAGATCTCTGCGAAAACAGGACTGAATGTAGATCAGGTGCTGGAGCAGGTTGTTGCCAAGATTCCTGCACCAGTGGGAGATGTGAATGCACCGCTGAAGGCGCTGATTTTTGATTCCATTTATGATTCTTATAAGGGAGCCATTGTTTTCTGCCGTATGGTAGATGGAAAGGTTCGCAAAGGCACTACCATCCGCATGATGGCTACCGGATTTGTGGCAGAGGTTGTGGAAGTTGGATATTTCGGAGCCGGACAGTTTATTCCATGTGAGGAACTGACCGCTGGAATGGTTGGATATATTACGGCCAGCATTAAGAATGTAAGAGATACCCGTGTAGGTGATACCATTACCGATAACAATCGCCCATGCGAGGAAGCTTTGCCAGGATACAAGAAGGTAAATCCTATGGTTTACTGCGGCCTTTACCCGGCAGATGGTTCCAAGTACGGGGATCTTCGGGATGCACTGGAGAAGCTGCAGCTCAACGATGCTTCCCTTTTCTATGAGCCGGAGACATCTGTAGCCCTTGGATTTGGTTTCCGCTGCGGATTCCTTGGACTTCTCCATCTGGAGATCATCCAGGAGCGTCTGGAGCGAGAGTATGACCTGGATCTTGTCACCACAGCGCCCAGCGTTATTTACAAGGTTCACAAAACAAACGGAGAAGTCATTGACCTGACCAATCCTACCAATCTTCCGGATCCTTCTGAAATCGAGTATATGGAAGAGCCAATTGTCAATGCAGAGATCATGGTTACCACAGAGTTTATCGGTGCGATCATGGATCTTTGCCAGGAACGCCGCGGACAGTACCTTGGCATGGAATATATGGAAGAAACCCGTGCCCTTCTGAAATACAAGCTTCCGCTTAATGAGATCATTTACGATTTCTTTGATGCCCTGAAGTCCCGCTCCAGAGGATATGCGTCCCTGGATTATGAGCTTTGCGGCTATGAGAGAAGTGAGCTTGTGAAGCTGGATATTCTTGTAAATAAGGAAGAAGTGGATGCCCTTTCCTTTATTGTCCATGCAGATACTTCCTATGAAAGAGGCCGTAAGATGTGCGAGAAGCTGAAGGATGAGATTCCCCGCCAGCTGTTCGAGATTCCGATCCAGGCAGCTGTTGGAAGCAAGATCATTGCCAGAGAGACCGTTAAGGCCATGCGCAAGGATGTTCTTGCAAAATGCTATGGCGGTGATATTTCCCGTAAGAAGAAGCTTCTGGAGAAACAGAAGGAAGGCAAGAAGAGAATGCGTCAGGTGGGAAATGTAGAGATTCCACAGAAAGCATTTATGAGTGTACTGAAGCTGGATGAGAATTAAGGCGGAGGAAGCAGATGAAAGTAAAATTACATGTTCTGATCAGAAGAATCAAAAGAAGTTTCAGAAATGACCGGGAACAGTGGATCAAAGGAGGAATCCTTGCAGCTATCCTTCTGGTGATCGTGATTTTTGCAGGAAGCTGTGCATGCGGCAAAAAGAAGGTGAAGGAGCCGGATGCAGCGTCCCAGGGAGTAATGAAGATCACCCCGATTCCAAGCCCTACTCCTACTGTGGCACCTCGTCAGGTAAATAAGGACGCAGTTGCACAGAGCGGCAGTGTGACTATGGTGAATGAATATCTGGTGCAGAAGGAAGAGCAGAGCGCTTCCGGAACCAGCACCTCAGATCAGCAGAAGGCTTCTTCTGAGAGTGTAGCTGATGGCGGGGAGGACACATCTTCCCAGGATACCAGTGCGGATACAGTGGAAGATTCTTCAGAGAACGAATAAGAAAATGACGCGTTTTTTCTATAAAAATGCAGACTCATTTTCAGGAGGAAAATCAGGATGGGAAAAAAGAAGGACAGTCTGGAACTGTATTTTCATATCCCGTTTTGCATAAAGAAATGTGATTATTGTGACTTCCTGTCAGGTCCTGCTACCAGGGCCGGGCAGGAAGCTTATATTTATGCACTTTTACGGGAAATGAAGGCTGTTTCAGCCATAGAAAAGCGTACGGTGGATACCGTTTTTATCGGCGGAGGGACACCTTCTGTGCCGGAGTGTGGCATTATGGAAAAACTTTTGCAGGGAATTGGGAAAAATTTTCAGCTGGCAGCAGATGCGGAGGTTACTATTGAGGCGAATCCGGGAACTCTGACGCCGGAGAAGCTTGCGCTTTACCGCAGATATGGGATTAATCGGATCAGCATTGGCCTGCAGTCTCCCGAAAACCAGGAACTGCGCGCACTTGGCAGGATCCATAATTATCAACAGTTTCTGGAAAGCTATCACATGGCACGGGAGGCGGGTTTTTCTAATATTAATATAGATCTGATGTTTGCAATCCCGGGACAGAGCTATGAAGGCTGGATCCAGAATCTTCGCACAGTGGCCAAGCTTGGCCCGGAGCATATTTCCGCGTACAGCCTGATCATTGAGGAGGGAACACCTTTTTCCGCAAGAAAGCTGGATCTGCCGGATGAAGATACAGAATACCGGATGTACGAGGATGTGGCAGCGGTTCTTGGCAAATATGGGTACTATCAGTATGAGATTTCCAATTATGCAAAAAAAGACAGAAACTGCAGGCATAACGAAGGGTACTGGCAGCGAAAGGACTATCTGGGCTTGGGACTTGGAGCCGCATCTTTGGTTGGCAGGGAGCGGTTTACCAATACATCTGATATGTCAGAATACCTGGAAAACAGCGGAAATCTGGAAAAAATACGAACAGACAGAGAGACTCTTACCAGGGAAGATGAGATGGGCGAGTTCATGTTTCTTGGACTTCGCATGACAAAAGGCGTATCAAAAAAAGATTTTCAGGAATATTTCGGAACTTCCATAGAGAAGATATATGGAGAAGTGTTGGAGAAATATAAAAAACAGGGACTGCTTCTGGAGGAGGACGGAAGAATCTGTTTATCCAGAGCTGGGATTCATGTAAGCAATGCAGTTATGGCGGATTTTCTCCTTTGAAAAAGAGATAAGAACCACTTGACGAACACATGTTCACATGATATCCTTGAGGAAATGATGCAAACTCAATAAGAAGCCGGAAGAAGTTTCGGAATTATGTGAAATACAAGGTGATGATAGCCGCAGCTGGCGGTTTGGAAATGGAGGAACAGATGGCAGCAGAGAATAAGAAACAGTTTATCAGAATCAGAGGAGCTAATGAGAACAATCTGAAGAATCTCAGCGTGGATATTCCAAGGGATAAGTTTGTGGTTCTTACCGGCCTGAGCGGTTCCGGCAAGTCTTCCCTTGCCTTTGATACTATATATGCAGAGGGGCAGAGACGTTATATGGAATCTTTGTCCTCCTATGCCAGACAGTTCCTGGGTCAGATGGAGAAGCCAGATGTGGAGAGCATTGAGGGGCTTCCTCCTGCGATTTCCATTGATCAGAAGTCCACGAACCGCAACCCAAGGTCTACAGTGGGAACTGTGACAGAGATTTATGACTATTTCCGTCTTTTATATGCCCGCGTGGGAATTCCACACTGCCCGAAGTGCGGGAAGGTAATTGCCAAGCAGACGGTAGACCAGATGGTGGATCAGATTATGGAGCTGCCGGAGCGCACCAAGATCCAGCTTCTTGCCCCGGTAGTCCGCGGACGCAAGGGAACCCATGCCAAGCTTCTGGATCAGGCTAGACGCAGCGGCTATGTAAGGGCAGAGATTGATGGGAATGTGTATGAGCTTTCCGAGGAGATCACTCTGGATAAGAATATTAAGCACAACATTGCCATTATTGTAGACCGTCTGATTGTGAAGCCGGGAATCGAGAAGCGACTTACCGATTCTCTTGAGACCGTGCTGAATCTGGCAGATGGACTGGCAGTTGTGGATACCATGGATGGGAATTATATGAATTTCAGCCAGAGCTTTTCCTGCCCGGACTGCGGAATCAGCATTGATGAAATTGAGCCGAGAAGTTTTTCCTTTAACAATCCTTTTGGTGCATGCCCACAGTGTCTGGGACTTGGATATAAGATGGAATTTGATCCGGATCTGATGATTCCAGATAAGTCCCTGAGTATTGCACAGGGAGCTATCACCGTAATGGGATGGCAGTCCTGTACGGATAAGAGCAGCTTTACCAACGCAATTCTGAATGCACTGTGCCGGGAGTATGGATTTGATCTGGATACGCCATTTCAGGACTATCCTAAAAAGATACAGGATATTCTTCTGTACGGTACAGGCGGACATTCTGTGAAGGTTTATTATAAGGGCCAGCGTGGAGAGGGCGTTTATGATGTGGCCTTTCCAGGCCTGATCCGCAATGTGGAGCAGCGCTACAAGGAGACTGGTTCTGAATCCATGAAGCAGGAGTATGAGAGCTTTATGCAGATCACTCCATGTACTGCCTGCAAGGGACAGCGACTGAAGAAGGAATCCCTGGCGGTTACTGTTGCGGATAAGAACATTTATGAAGTGACCAATATGTCCATTGATAAGCTGAAGGTGTTTTTGCAGAAGATGGAGCTGTCACCTCAGCAGCTGCTGATCGGCAAACAGATTTTGAAGGAAATCCGGGCGAGAGTGGGATTCCTGGCAGATGTAGGACTGGAATATCTTTCCCTGGCACGGGCGACAGGAACCTTGTCAGGCGGTGAGGCTCAGAGAATCCGTCTGGCAACCCAGATTGGTTCCGGACTGGTGGGCGTTGCTTATATTCTGGACGAGCCAAGCATCGGACTGCATCAGAGAGACAATGACAAGCTTCTGGGAGCGCTGATGCATCTGCGTGATCTGGGCAACAGCCTGATCGTGGTGGAGCATGATGAAGATACCATGCGTGCAGCAGACTGTATTGTGGATATTGGACCGGGAGCTGGTGAGCACGGCGGACAGCTGGTAGGAATGGGAACTGCCGAGGAGCTGATGAAGAATCCGGACTCCATTACAGGTGCTTATCTCAGCGGCAGGCTGAAAATCCCGGTACCGGAAGTGCGTAAGGAACCCACTGGATTTCTTACCATCAAGGGTGCAGCAGAGAATAACCTGAAGCATATTGATGTAGATATTCCGTTGGGAATCATGACCTGCATTACAGGTGTTTCCGGTTCCGGCAAGAGTTCTTTGATTAATGAAATCCTCTATAAGCATCTGGCAAAAGAACTGAATAGAGCCAGAGTAATACCGGGCAAGCATGATGCTATTCTGGGAATTGATCAGCTGGACAAGGTAATTGCCATTGACCAGTCTCCTATCGGACGTACGCCCAGATCCAATCCTGCCACCTACACAGGAGTCTTTGATCAGATCCGTGACCTGTTTGCTGCCACTGCTGATGCCAAGGCCAAGGGCTATAAGAAAGGCCGCTTCAGCTTTAATGTGAAGGGCGGCAGATGTGAGGCCTGCAGCGGTGATGGAATCATCAAGATTGAGATGCACTTCCTGCCGGACGTATACGTACCCTGCGAGGTGTGCAAGGGCAAGCGGTACAACCGTGAGACGCTGGAGGTGAAATATAAGGACAAGAGCATTTATGATGTGCTGAACATGACAGTGGAGGAGGCCATGACCTTCTTTGAGAATGTTCCGTCCATCAGAAGAAAGATTGAGACACTGTATGATGTGGGACTTTCTTATATCCGTCTGGGACAGCCATCTACTACTCTGTCAGGAGGGGAGGCACAGCGTATTAAGCTGGCGACTGAGTTGAGCAGGCGCAGTACAGGTAAAACCATTTATATTCTGGATGAGCCGACTACCGGACTTCACTTTGCAGATGTGCAGAAGCTGGTGGAGATTCTCCGCAGACTGTCAGATGGCGGTAATACTGTAGTTGTGATTGAGCATAACCTGGATGTCATTAAGACGGCAGATTACATTATTGATATCGGTCCGGAAGGCGGTGACGGCGGCGGAACCGTTGTTGCCAAGGGTACTCCTGAGGAGGTTGCGAAGAACCCGGCATCCCATACTGGACGCTATGTAGCAAAATATCTCAAATAATCCTCTTTCCAATTGGGACATTTTTGTTTATAATGGTACGAAGAAAGATATCAGAATGAATTGTTGTCAATGGAGTAAAGAAAGGGGAATTCAATGCCTGCCAGTGATATTGGAATTGACCTGGGAACCAGGAACAGTCAGGTATATTCCACTGGACGGGGACTGGTACTCAGCGAGCCGTCCGTAGTGGTTTATGATAAAAATACAGAGAAAATAAAAGCAATCGGCGAAGAAGCCAGACAGATGAGCGGCCATTTATCTTCCAACTTGGAAGTGATTCGTCCCATCCGCCAGGGTGTGATCGTGGATTACACCGTTATGGAGAAAATGCTGAAATACTTTATTTCCAGGGCTATGGGAAGACATGCTTTCCGCAAGCCCAGAATCAGCATCTGCATCCCCAGCGGAACTACAGAAATCGAGAAGAAGGCGGTGGAGGAAGCAACCTATCAGGCTGGAGCAAGGGAGGTATTCCTTGTGGAAGAGCCCATTGCAGCTGCCATCGGTGCCGGAGTGGATGTGACCAAGCCATTTGGAAATCTCATTGTGGATATTGGAGGCGGAACTACGGATGTGGCGGTAATCTCCATGGCAGGACTGGTTGTATCTGCATCTGTGAAGGTTGCCGGGGATAATTTTGACCAGGCAATCATGAGCTATGTGAGAAAGAATCACAGCCTTTATATCGGCGAGGATGCTGCCGAGAACATCAAGATAAAAATCGGAACCGCAAGCCAGGAGGCTTCACCGCGGACACTGGAAGTAAAGGGAAGAAACGTGATCACAGGACTTCCCAAGGTGGTCACTTTAACTTCCGAGGAAATCCGCATTGCCTTGAAGGACGCTACCAATCAGATCGTAGAGACGGTACATGGAGTTCTGGAGAAAACGCCTCCGGAGCTGGCTGCAGATATTGTAGACCGGGGAATTGTGCTGACCGGAGGCGGAGCGATGCTTCACGGAATGGATACTCTGATTGAGCAGAAGACTGGAGTAAGCACACTTACCGTGCAGGATGCCATGTCCGCTGTTGTGGTGGGAACCGGCAAATATGCCGAAGTACTTACCAGAATGGAAGAGTAATGGCAGGGACTGTATTTGCGGAGATTATAATGGATTATTCAGGAGAAGGGTACTGCTTATGCAGTACCCTTTGTGAACAGGAGGGATTCTGTCTGATGGGAATACCAGAAGGGATGACTTTTGGATATGTACTGGCAGCAGGAGAATAAGGGATGAGTGAGAAAATTACAGGATATATTGATCATGTGGTATTCCGAAATGAAGAAAACGGCTACACAGTTATGGTACTTAAAACCTCAGATTCCGAGGAAGAAGTCACCTGCGTGGGAACCTTTCCGGATATTACCCAGGGGGTAACCATTGAAGCAGAGGGACAGTTTTCCCAGCATCATGTGTACGGCAGGCAGTTTGTGATCCATTCCTATGCGGAGAAAGCACCGGAGGATACCCAGGCAATGGAACGTTATCTTGGTTCCGGAGCGATTAAGGGAGTGGGAGTTGCACTGGCTGCGAGAATCGTCCGGTATTTCGGCGAGGACACCCTGCGAATCGTGGAAGAAGAGCCGGAAAGACTGGCAGAGGTGAAGGGGATCAGTGAAAAGAAGGCCAGGGAAATCGCTGCTCAGGTTACCGAGAAGGCGGATATGCGAAAAGCGATGATGTTCCTGCAGAAATATGGGATTTCCCTGAATCTTGGAGCCAAGATCTATCAGAAATATGGCCAGTCCGTGTATGGAGTCCTTCAGGAAAATCCATATCGTCTTGCTGATGATATTTCCGGTGTAGGCTTCAAAATAGCAGATGCCATTGCATCCCGTATTGGGATTCACGCAGATTCAGATTACAGGATCCGCAGCGGCATGATGTATACTCTTATCCAGGCTTCCGGGGAAGGCCATGTCTATCTTCCCAAGGAAGAGCTGTTCGCAAGGGCATCCCAGCTGCTGCGTGTAGATGTTTCTTATATGGAGAAGCATCTCATGGATATGGCTCTTGACAGGAAGCTGGTACTGAAGGAGAAAGACGGCATCGTGCTTGTTTATCCAAGTCAGTATTATCATTTGGAGCTGAATACTGCCAGAATGCTGACGGAGCTGAATATCCGTTATCCTCAGGATGAACAGATGATGGAGAGACGGATCGCTCAGATTGAGAAAGAAACAGGTACCGTGCTTGAAGAAATGCAGAAGAAAGCTGTGATAGAAGCTGCGGGAAACGGACTGTTTGTGCTCACAGGAGGACCTGGTACCGGTAAAACAACCACCATCAATGCCATTATCCGTTTTTTTGAAGGAGAAGGGGCGACGCTTCGGCTGGCAGCGCCAACGGGACGTGCGGCGAAGCGCATGACAGAGGCTACTGGATATGAGGCGCAGACCATACACCGCCTGCTTGAGCTGAATGGAGTTCCTGATGATGACAACCGGGAGTCCCAGGGCATTCATTTTGACAGAAATGCGGAGAATCCGTTAGATACGGATGTGATCATCATTGATGAGATGTCTATGGTGGATATTTTTCTCATGCATTCCCTGCTTCTTGCTGTGACAGCCGGAACCAGGATCATACTGGTAGGCGATGAGAACCAGCTGCCAAGCGTGGGACCTGGAAATGTGCTGCGCGATATCATACAAAGCGGAGTTTTTCCAGTGGTAGAGCTGAAGAAGATTTTCCGACAGGCTTCTCACAGTGATATTGTGGTGAACGCCCACAAAATCCACAATGGACAGCAGATTTCTCTGGATAATAAAAGCCGGGATTTTTTCTTTTTAAAGAGATACGATGCGGACATTATTATCCGGGTGGTTATCGCACTGATTCAGGAGAAGCTTCCGCGATATGTGGATGCAAAGCCTTTTGAAATCCAGGTTCTGACGCCTATGAGAAAGGGACTTCTTGGAGTGGAAAGGCTGAACCAGATTTTGCAGATGTATCTGAATCCGGCTGGCCCTGACAAAAAAGAAAAAGAGATCGGCGAACGGCTTTTCCGGGAAGGGGATAAGGTCATGCAGATCCGGAACAACTATCAGATGGAATGGGAAGTCCGTGGAAAATACGGAATTCCGGTAGAGGAAGGCGTAGGCGTGTTCAATGGAGATACAGGAATTCTGAAGGAAATTAATGAATTTGCAGAGACTGCCACTGTGGAGTTCGAGGATGGCCGTTTCGCAGATTATTCCTTTAAACAGCTGGAAGAACTGGAGCTTGCATATGCCATAACCATACATAAATCCCAGGGGTCGGAGTACCCGGCAGTAATCCTGCCCCTTCTTTCCGGCCCGAAGATGCTGATGAACCGCAACCTTCTGTATACAGGAGTGACGCGGGCAAGGAAATGCGTAACTGTAGTTGGAAGTGAGGAAACCTTTGGGGAGATGATCCGCAATGAGAAGCAGCAAAAACGTTACAGCTCTCTTGGAACAAGGATACGGGAGCTTTCTGAACCTGCTGTATCCCAGACGGTGTCCCCTGTGTCACAGGATTCTTAAGGACAGCCATGCACTGATCTGTCCGGAGTGTGCAGGAGACCTGAGACCCATCCAGGGAGCAAGATGCTACAAATGCGGAAAACCGGTGAGTGAAGAGGAAGAATACTGCAGGGACTGCAAGGCCGCCCCGGGTGCTTTTGACCAGGGAAGAGGTATTTTTCTGTATGATGACCGGATGAAATACTCGATTATGAAATATAAATACTTTGGCTGCCGGGAATACAGCCGCTTTTACGGAAGAGCACTGTATCTTTATGGGAGGGATCAGCTGGCTTTGTGGAAGCCGGATGTGATCGTTCCAGTTCCGCTTCACTGGAGGAAGCTGCGCAAAAGAGGGTTTAACCAGGCAGAACTGCTTGCAGAGGAGCTGGCCAAAAGTGCGGGAATTCCGGTGGATGTTTCGCTTCTGAAGAAGAGCAGGGCGACCAGGTCCCAGAAGAAGCTGGATGCGGCAGGACGCAAGAAGAATCTGAAGAAAGCTTTCCAGGTTGTGGGAAATCCATCGGGAATGCGTATTTTGCTGATTGATGATGTGTATACTACTGGAAGTACCATGGATGTGCTTGCACATGCTCTTCTGGAAAAGGGTGCATCCCATGTATTTTTCCTGACGGTATGTATTGGAAGCAACAGGTAAAAAAACACTTTTCATGCCATGGGATATATGATACAATCATCCTGTATGAGTATAGCTTTTCAGCTTTAAAAGAAATGCATAAGGAGCCATTTATGATAAATGAAGAAAAAGTAAAGATAATGGACCGGCTTGCTTTATATGAGAAACAGGAAGGCAGGAAATATCTTCCGGTGAGCAAGTATTACAGGAGTGATTATATCGGTCTGGCACTGATTAAGAATTTTTTCCTTGTTACAATTGGATATGGACTGATACTTGCACTGATCGCAGCATATAATCTGGAATATCTTCTGGATAATGTTCACAAGATGGATCTGGTTTCTCTTGGTGTGGTGGTCCTGGCTGGATATGTGGGGACACTGGTTGTGTATACACTGCTTACCTATATTCAGTATACCGTGAAATATCACAGAGCCAAGAAAAGCGTGAAGGAGTATTATTCTCAGCTGACTAGGCTGGAGAAGATTTACAACCGTGAAGAAAAGAAATTCGCAGGACGTGAAATGTCAGGAGGATATAGAAAATGACAGCATTACTTGAATTAAAGCAGAAAATAAAAGGAATATACGGGCAGTATGAAATGTATATCCTGCCTGTACTGAAATTTGTGCTTGCGCTGGTATATTTTTTATGGGTCAATTCCAATATGGGGTATATGTCCCAGCTGAATAACGTATTTGTCATTCTGATCCTGGCACTGATCTGTTCTATCCTGCCGTCTTCCGCTATGATGTATATTGGTTTTATACTGATCCTTGCTCACAGCTATGCGCTTGGAATTGAAGTGGCAGGCTTTATGCTGGTGATTATTCTGCTGATGCTCATTTTCTTTATGAGATTCAGCGGAGAGCAGAATATAACATTTGTGTTTACCCCGCTTTCCTTTGCATTCAGTATTCCGGCACTGCTTCCGATTGGAAGCGGACTGATGGAGAGCAGCCTGTCTGCAATTCCGGCCGGATGCGGTGTGGTAATGTATTATTTTATCCGCTTCTTAAGAGTACAGTCCGCGATTCTGTCGAATCCGGATCTTGATATGACAGACAAACTGCAGATCATGGCAGACGGTCTGGTGCAGAACTGGGGAATGTGGATCGCTGTTGTAGCTTTTGTAGCAGTGACACTGCTGGTGAACCTGATCCGTACCCGTTCTTTTGATCATGCATGGAGGATATCCATTATTACAGGCGGTGTGGCATATGTGTTTATAATGCTGGTTGGAAGTTTTGGAATGAACCTGAATGCAACCGTTGCAATGGTACCGCTGCTTGTGTGTACGGTTTTAGCAGTGCTTCTTGCACTGGTGCTGGAATTCTTCGCATTTGGCGGGGATTACAGCAGAGCTGAGAGGCTGGAATACGAGGATGATGAGTATTTCTACTATGTGAAGGCAGTGCCCAAGGCATCTGTTGCTACCTCAGAAAGAAGCATCAAGAAGATCAATGCAGAGCCGGTAAGAGAAGAGCGCAGGTCAGAAGAGTCCTCTGGCACCTATGCGAATCCGATTTTCCGTCAGGATGAAAGACCGAAGAGAAAGAAAACTGCTGTTCCAGCTGCTGAGAAAAGACCGAGACAGGCCGAGAAACCAGCTGCAAAGGATGTGGATTTTGAGAAAAAGCTTGAGGAATCCCTGAAGGATCTCTAAAAGCAGGATATTAATGAAACAATGAAGACGGCTTCCCCACTGAGCGTGGGGAAGACCTGTACCGGAAAGGAGTACGCTATGCAGGATTTGGCAGTCACATTATCAGGATATTTGTCAAAATTATCCCTGCCCAGTCTGGGAGTTACAGACATACTGGAGATTGCCCTGATTTCCTTTTTTATATATCAGTTTATGGTATGGATAAAATTTACCCGTGCCTATACGCTGCTTAAGGGAATCCTGATCGTGCTCCTTTTTATTTTGTTTGCTTATATCCTGAAGATGAATACGATCCTTTGGATCATTAAGAATCTATCTACCATACTTCTTACCAGCGTAGTTGTTATTTTTCAGCCTGAACTGCGTAAAATGCTGGAGCAATTGGGGCAGAAGAAGATTGTGGCATCTATTTTTCCACTGGATTCCGGGAAGGAAGTACAGGAGCGATTTACGGATAAGACCATCAATGAGCTGGTAAAGGCATGCTTTGATATGGGAGAGGTGCGGACCGGAGCTCTGATCGTAATTGAACAGAATATCCGTCTCAGTGAATATGAGCGTACCGGAATCAATGTGGATGCGGTTCTTACCAGCCAGCTTCTGATAAATATTTTTGAGCATAATACACCGCTTCATGACGGTGCTGTTCTTGTGCGTGGCAATCGTATTGTGGCAGCAACCTGTTATCTGCCTCTGTCCGATAATATGGAACTGAGCAAGCAGCTTGGTACCAGACATAGAGCGGGAGTGGGAATCAGTGAGGTAAGCGATTCCCTTACCATTATCGTCTCTGAGGAGACTGGCCAGGTTTCTGTGGCACAGAATGGGGAACTCAGCAGAGGGCTTACCAGCGCTGAGTTAAGATCTGCTCTGATCAAGGCCCAGAACAAGAAGGTTGTCAATAACAGTAAACTCCGTCATCTGCTGAAAGGGAGAATGAAACATGAAGAACACAAAGCTGACTAGGAATTTCCCTTTGAAAATCATGTCTGTTCTCATCGGATTTCTGATCTGGTTTATTGTGGTAAATGTAGACAATCCGGTGTCCACCAAAAGTATCACCATTGCTGGCGACAAGGTGGAGTTACAGAATACGGCTTATGTGGACAGTGCGAATATGATGTGCATGCAGGATGATGATCCGGACCCCATCCGTGTTACCATTACAGGAGAGAGACGGCTTCTCACCAAGATCACCCAGGCGAATATTACGCTGACGGCAGACCTGCAGCAGGCAGGCAGCCTGGATACAGATCCGGTTATGGTTCCCATTACGGCTTCCTGTCCGGGAATCAGTCCTGACAACATTAAGGTAACACCCCAGTATCTCAGTGTCAGACTGGAGGAGAAGGTAACCCAGGAGTTCCTGGTTAATGTAAATTATGGCTCCAGTCAGCCAGGAAAAGGCTATGAGGTTGGCTCACAGACCGCCAGCCCGGAGAAAGTGAAGATTACAGGACCGAAGTCCTTAATTAATAAAATAGATAAAGTAAATGCAACGGTTGATGTAGATGGCAAGACGAAGGATTTTTCCGAGGAAACAGAGCTGAATATTATTGATAAGAATCAGGACAGCTTTGCAGGAAGAATGTCGTACATCACCATAGATAACACCAAGGTTGTTGTTACCACCAAATTCTGGAAGATACGTACCGGAGTGAATATCGGTGCGAATTTTGTAGGTGTACCGGCAGAAGGATATCAGGTGGAGAGTGTAACTACCGTTCCAGATACGGTAAGTATCGCTGGAACAGATGAAGCATTGGACACTCTGAAGCAGAATGATAATATCCTTTGGATCGGCGGTGCTGACATTGATATCACAGGAGAGACTGCTGATATTGAGAAAAAGGTAAGCCTTAAGGATGCGCTTCCTGATGATGTGAAGCTTACAAGCGGCACCAGCGAGGATGTTTGGGTTAAAGTGAGCATTCTGCCCCTGGACAGCCATTCCTATGGACTGCCGTCCAACCAGGTCAAGGTAAATAATCTGGACGATAACCTTCTGGTAACTTTTGGAACCGACAAGATTGAAATCCGTGTAAAGGCTACTGACAGTAACCTTGACGAATTTGATATTGAGAAAGTAGAAGCATCTGTAGATTTATCAGACATGAGTGTTGGAAGCTATCAGATTCCGGTGACTGTGAAGCTGCCGGAAGGATTTGAACTTCTGGATGATGTAGTGGCGGATGTAACCATATCAGAAATTACAAATGCGGATTCGAATAATGGTTAAGGGAGTGATGTTATTATGGTAAGTGAAAAGGTACAGATCAATAATCCATCCGGACTTCATCTGCGGCCGGCCGGGATTCTCTGTAAAGAGGCAATGAAATATAAATCTCTGATAACATTTGAATATGCAGGAGGAACTGCGAACGCCAAGAGCGTTCTGAGCGTCCTGGGTGCATGTGTGAAATGCGGTGATGAGATTACAATATTTTGTGAAGGAGCTGATGAAACAGAGGCATTGCGCAACCTGGTAATGGTTATAAATAAGGGACTTGGTGAATAAGTTTTACATTTGGGAGGAAGAAAAATGAAAAAGAGAGCAGCCGCAGCAATTTTAGGAATTTTGCTCAGTGTTTCTATGGGACTGGAGGTTCCAGCCGCCGCTTTGGATGGCGGCTTTACATCCGGTTTTACTTCAGAGCAGACTGGGGAAGCACAGCAGCCAGATGCAGTGGAGGCAGAACAGCCAGCAGTATCTGAGCCGGAAACTCCATCAGTTGATGGATCACAGCAGGAGACATCTGACACCGTGCAGACCCCGCAGGAGAATGTCAGTGCAGGTGAAAGCGTTACCGATGGCTTTACATCTGGAAGCACGGAGAACGGAGACAGAACCAGTGCAGAGAATCCTGTACAGGATGTGCAGGGATTTGAGAACACGGATGAGACAGATTCTTTTGAAGTGCAGGAGACACCGGAAGAGGCTGCTGATATGCGGGCCAGTGAATCCAGCACCATTTTTGAATGGAAGGAATGGGAGCAGACATCAGACGGCAGATTCAGGCTCCATAAAAAGAAAGCTGTGAAAGCAGCTGTACAGATTGCTGATGTGCAGTCTTCTGACGTTCCAGCGGAGGCTGGCTCTGCTGATGAACAGACTGCTGACGAGTTTTCTGATAACAGCGAAGCGCAGGACGCAGCAGCTGTGCAGAATAGTGGTGAAGCACAGAATGCTGAACCTGCAGATGCAGCAACAGGCACTGAGGGTACTGACGCAGCAGGCACTGCAGAAGTGACCAGCCTGAAGGACGATTATTACACAATTGCCGATGGCATTGTTGCAATCACTACCAGAAATGAGACCGGAACGAATCATACCGGATATTATCTGTTTGATGAGAACGGATATCTTGTACTTGGCAAGAAAACTCTGAATGGAACAGAGTGTGCCAGCAAGATCAGCGGTGATTATTATTTCACACCTGCAGACAGCAGCGTTGCCGCCGCATATAAAGAATACGAAGGCAAAGGCGCAGCACTGGTACCTTGGAAGACTACAGTAGGCCAGATGAAGAAGAACTACTGGCTGTGGAATAAAGACACCAAGAATTTCCAGTACTATGGCAACAGCGGCAAGGCTTTGACTGTTGCAGAGCTGGATGAGAATGCCAAGGCACAGAATACATATACCGGATATTTCAAGATCAATGGCGAATATTATTGCCTGGATGAGAATGGAACTCCTCGTACAGGGGATGTGACATTAACTGTCAATGGCGTTTCTGCACAGTATTATTTTGAGCCGGCAGCAAATGACCAGGAAATCCCAGGCAAGATGTTTCATGATTGCTGGAAAATGTTTAAGACTTCAGCAGGAGAGCAGTGGAGATATTATGAGCCAGCCAGAAAGGGCAGTTCCAAAATTGGTCAGCTTCGGCAGCACGGAATTGTACCGACTGGTTTAAGCGGACGCAAAAATCCGAAATATACGTATCTGATTGATAAAGACGGATATTTGATTAAGAGCCAGATGGTGAAAGCGTCCAATCGTAAATATTATATAACGACGAAATCCGGAATCATCTATAAACGAAGAATCATTACATACAATAATACACAATATTATGTAACAGATGACGGTTCTGTTGCCAATTGGAAGAATTGCTGGCATCGTTGTCCGGGAGCTGGAAACCGCTTATATTATTTCGGTTCTACAGCAGGAAATATTGTGAAGAAGACTGGCTGGCAGTCAGTAACCTTATCAAATGGAAGATTTTATGGCTGGTTTTGGTTTAACGCAAACGGAAATCACTGGTCAGATATTTGGGGGAAAGGCGGTTATTTCAGAATAAACGGAACTTTTGCGACTGGTTTCGTTAATGTAAAAGGAAAGAAATACTTCTTCCAGCCTTCAACTCCAACTACCAGAAATGGCCAGCTGGTTAAGAATAAGATGTTTAGCTACCAGAATAAGACCTATTATGCAGATGCCGATGGAGCATTGCTTCGAAACGGCTGGCGCCAGGTGAATGGAAACTGGTATTGCTTCAGAAGCTATAATCTGGTTACCAATGAGTTTGTAAAGCGGGGAAGCAGATACGGTTATGTGGATTCCACCGGTAAATATACAACTGGATGGGTAATCGTAAATGACTCACAGAACCTGGTTCGCTATATTAATCCGGACAAAAAGGGCTATGTGACAAACGAATCCAAATGGATCAACGGCAAGAAATATTACTTTGATAAGAATGGATACAGAATCAACGATCTTACCAATATTTATAAAGGACCTTATACCTTTGAGGTTGACCGTGTAAATGGCGTTATGACTGTATATGCGGATTCTGCACGTACCATTCCAGTCAAGACGATCCGTGTTTCCGTAGGTAATCCATGGACACCTACCCCGAAGGGCAAATATACGCTGACTCCTTACAGCAGATGGCAGGCACTTATGGGACCATCCTGGGGACAGTATGGAACTCATGTAAACGGAGCAGGACAGGGTGGTATTTTCGTTCATTCGGTTGCATGCAGCTATGCGAACAGCTATAATCTTCCGGTAAGTGCTTACAATAAACTTGGAAGCCCGGCTTCTCACGGATGTATCCGTACCTGTGTAGGCGATGCCAAGTGGGTATACTATAACAGCAGCGGTTCTACTATTTATATCTTTGACGGTACCTATAATTCCAACGAATCATTCAAGGGACCTCTTGGACGCAAGGCAATTGTACCTGCCAGATGGAAGAACGGCGGATATTACGATCCCACAGATCCGGCTGCATAAGACAAAGACAGTCAGAGACGAGGAATTTTGTCCTTGATAACTCACATAAAACAAGCACAGAAAGGTGTCTTAATTTTATCAGTTTTGATGAATTTAAGGCACCTTTTCATTGTTTTGGAGAATAACGTTGAAATTTGAAAAAGGAGACTGTATAATAACGAAGTAATACATTTTTAACATATTATATCGACGGCTGTGACAGCGCTGCAGGCGCAAGGCATCTGACTTTTATATTTAGAAATAAAGAACTAGGAGAAAGTATGAAGAATTGGAAAAAGTGGCTGTCAGCTGGTTTATTGGCAGCTGTATTGGGAGCAGCAGGAATTTCTGCTCCTGCAACAGTCAGTGCAAATGCAGGGTATTTGCCTTACGACAGGATTGACAATCTTGCACCAGAGGAAACAATGGCAAGGGTGAGGGTTTTTTCAGGTTCTACAGAAGGAGAAGCAGCCAGAGCCTGGAAGAAAATTGATGGTGTTTGCTACAACGGAAGCGGAAAAAAAATAGATGGTGCGATCACGCGTGGAATTGATGTGTCTCAGTGGCAGGAAACGATTGACTGGAAACTTGTGAAGAAAGATGTGGATTTCGCATTTATCCGGCTTTCTTATGGTCTGAATCGTGTGGATTCAAAATTTGATTATAATATGACACAGGCGGAGGCAGCTGGCGTTCCAGTTGGAACTTATGTATACAGCCTGGCGAAATCCAATAAGGAAGCACTGGCAGAGGCGCAGCTGGCAATTCAGAAAATGAAAGGGCATAAGGTTTCTTACCCGGTAGTGTTTGACATGGAGGATGAGAGAACGCTGGGAACCAAAAGCAAAAGGGAAATTTCACAGATTGCCCTTACTTTCTGCGATGAGATCCGTAAGGCTGGGTACACGCCTATGCTTTATATGAATCTGGACTGGTATAATAATTTTGTGGATTGGAGTGTACTGGAAGGGGCTGGAATTGATGTCTGGATTGCTTATTATGGAGATCATGTCCTGGCGCCAAGTACCAGCACATACAAGTATACCATCTGGCAGGGGACGGCTGGCGACGAAGTTTCGGGAATGGCTTCCACCAAGAATCTTATAAGCGGTATTTCAAAATGGGACAATGTGGATGTGAATTTTGGGTTTGTGGATTATACTGCCAAAATTGTACCAAGATGGCAGCCTCAGCAAGGTTATACACCTGCCGCAGAGCCGTCATATCAGGACAAGGTCCCGATGAAAAATGGCTGGGTTACAGAGGACAGCAGGAAATATTATTATGAAAACAACGTAAAAGTCACCGGCTGGAAAAGAATTGACGGTAAATGTTATTATTTTAGCAGAGCTAACGGTGCTATGTACAGGAACAAATTGCGGAAATCAGCTACTTCACTCTTTTTCCTGGATAAAAATGGTGTTCGTGTAAGCAATCAGTTTGTGACCCAAAGCGGAAAGAAATACTATTTTGGTTATAATGGCATGGCGTACACTGGAATGAAAAAGATTGGAAGCAGGTATTATTATTTTAATCCGAAGACATTTGAACTGCGGACCAATTATAAATATATAGACTCCTCAGGCAATATTTATTACTTTGATAAAAATGGTATTCGCGTACAGAATAAATTTTATTCTATAACTGTGGGCAAACAGAAGCTTACCTATTATTTTGACAGAAATGGAAAAGCCTATAAAGGTTGGCATACCATTAAGGGAAAGAAGTATTATTTTTATAATGGAACCGGGGCGAAAGCAGGTGTTCGTGCCCAGAGTATAAAGCTCACCAGCAAAAACAGAATCGTTTCTGTGTTTAATAAAGACGGTGTATGTACGAAGCAGTACAAAGCCTGATCAGACAAAGGCAGCAGGTCAGGGGGGATATTTTATCTCTGACTTCACAAAAATAGAAATAAGGAGAAAAGAAAATGGGAAAAATTAAAGTAACAAACTGTGACGATATCGAAGGATTAAAGGTAATTGAACCAACTGTATTTGGTGATTCCAGAGGTTATTTTATGGAAACATACAATTACAATGATTTTAAGGAAGCTGGAATTGATGTGGAGTTTGTACAGGACAATCAGTCCAGCTCAAGATACGGTGTGCTCCGCGGACTTCATTTCCAGCTGAACTATCCGCAGGACAAGCTTGTACGTGTTGTAAACGGCGAAGTATTCGACGTTGCTGTTGACTTAAGAAAAGATTCCAAAACATACGGCAAGTGGTATGGCGTTCTTCTTTCAGCAGAGAATAAGAAGCAGTTCTTTATTCCGAAGGGATTTGCCCATGGCTTCCTGGTTCTTTCCGAAAATGCAGAGTTCACATACAAATGCTCTGACTTCTATCATCCCAATGATGAGGGCGGTCTGATCTGGAATGACCCGGATATCAACGTACAGTGGCCGATTCCGGAAGGAATGGAACTGATCTTCTCTGACAAGGATCAGAAATGGGGAAGTTTAAAGGAACTTCAGAGATAGGAGATCATAAATGCTTAAAACAATTTTTTCTCTGCCGGCGGATCTGTACAGAAACCGCCGGCTGGTTATGAAACTGGCGAAAAATGATTTTAAGACCAGATATGCAGGATCTTATTTTGGAACCATCTGGGCATTTGTTCAGCCGGTTGTAACCATTCTGGTATATTGGTTTGTATTTTCAGTGGGCTTCCGCTCCAACACAGATGAGCTTGGAATCCCATTTGTGCTTTATCTGGTAGCGGGAATTGTCCCCTGGTTTTTCTTTTCAGATGCTCTTTCCGGGGGAACCAATGCGCTGATTGAATATAATTACCTGGTAAAAAAGGTAGTTTTTAATATTAGCGTGCTGCCGGTCGTAAAAATTATTTCAGCATTGTTTGTGCATGGCTTTTTTGTTATATTAGCCATTATTCTTTATATGTGCAACGGCAGATTCCCAGATATGTACTATTTACAGATTTTCTATTACAGTGCATGTGCCTTCTTTCTGGTAACGGGGCTGTGCTATGCAACCAGCGCGATTGTAGTGCTGTTTCGTGACCTGGGACAGATTATCGGAATTATACTTCAGATTGGTGTATGGATCACACCTATTATGTGGGTTGCGGAGAGCATGATCGGTGTACAGAGCCGACTGTACAAAATACTTCAGTTGAATCCAATGTTTTATATTGTGTCAGGATACAGAGATGCCTTTATTATAAAAAGATGGTTCTGGGAAAGACCGAACTGGACCATTTACTTCTGGGTAGTATCCATCATCTGTTTCCTGTTCGGAAACTGGATTTTTAAACGTCTTCGCATTCATTTTGCAGATGTTTTATAATGCATGGAAATAGAAAGGAACTAATGTGGAAAGTAAAAATGCCATTGAAATAAAGAACCTGTCTAAGATGTACAGGCTTTATAATAAACCTTCAGACCGTCTGAAGGATTCCCTCGGCTTTGGGAAAAAGAAACGCTACCGGGAGCATTACGCATTAAGAGATGTAAGCTTTGATGTGCGCGAGGGAGAATGTGTTGGTATTATCGGAACCAATGGCTCCGGTAAGTCTACCATCCTGAAGATTATTACAGGTGTACTTGCGCCCACTGCAGGGGAAGTGTCTGTGCATGGAAGGATTTCAGCTCTGCTGGAATTAGGTGCAGGCTTTAACCCGGAATATTCAGGTCTGGAAAATGTGTATCTGAATGGTACAATGCTTGGATTTTCCCAGAATGAGATTAATGAGCGCCTGGATGAGATCCTTAGTTTTGCAGATATTGGTGACTTTATCCACCAGCCTGTAAAAACCTATTCAAGCGGTATGTTCGTACGTCTTGCATTTGCAGTGGCCATCAATATTGACCCGGAAATCCTGGTAGTAGACGAAGCTTTGTCTGTAGGAGATGTATTTTTCCAGGCGAAGTGCTATCATAAATTCGAGGAATTTAAGAAACAGGGAAAAACAATTTTATTTGTAAGCCATGATCTGGGAAGCGTTTCCAAGTACTGTGACCGCGTTATCCTGCTGAATCAGGGGGAGAAGCTGGATGAAGGCTCCCCGAAGGCAATGGTAGATATGTACAAGCAGCTTCTGGTACACCAGGATCCAGTGAAGCAGGCAGAAGATGAGCATACAGCACCTGTAAATTCTGAGACAAACTGGAGAAGTGGTTTTCAGGTGAATCCCAATACTTTGGAGTATGGAGACAAGCAGGCTAAGATCTGTGATTTTGTAGTTCTGGATTCCAAGGGCCGCCAGAGCAATACCATTGAAAAAGGTTCCCGGTTTAAAATTAAAATGAAGGTTCATTTTAACGAAAGCATTCAGCAGCCAATCATGGCCTTTACCTTCAAAAATATCCAGGGAACAGAAATTACCGGAACGAATACCATGTACGAAGGCGTAAATGTAGAGAAATCCGCTTCAGGCTGTGAGTGCGTGGTTACTTTTGAACAGGAAATGAATCTGCAGGGGGGAGAATACCTTCTTTCCTTTGGATGTACCGGATATCAGAATGGAGATTTTACCGTATTTCACCGTTTATATGACGCTTGCAACATTACTGTGGTTTCTACCAAGAACACCGTTGGTTTTTATGATATGAATTCCACAGTATCAGTGGAGGAAGAATAGTAGATGCAGGAAAAAATTGGAAAAGTAACGCTGGACTATGAGTTTTATCCGGGAGAGGACCTGTACAGTGATGGTCCTGTAGAAGAGGAACTCCTGGAAATTGCCCGCAGTTATGGGGAAGAAGAATTAAATCGTGTAATTGCAGAAAAAAACAGCTGGCCGGTACTTTACCATTTTTCCCATATCCGTCAGAATATACTGGAGTGGCTTCCAATCCGGAAAACAGACAAGGTTCTGGAAATTGGCTCTGGATGCGGTCCTATTACAGGAGCTTTGGCAAAGAAAGCCGGAAGCGTAACCTGTATTGATCTGTCCAAAATGCGCAGCACCATTAATGCTTACCGAAATCGAGAATGTGACAATGTAAAGATCATGGTGGGAAATTTTCAGGATATTGAGGTGAGCCTTACTGAAAAATATGATTATATCACGCTGATTGGCGTGTTCGAATATTCAGAAGGATATATTGGAACTCATCAGCCTTATGTGGAAATGCTTCGCCGCATATCCAGACATCTGGAAAAAGACGGAAAGCTGGTCATTGCCATAGAAAATCGTCTGGGACTGAAATACTGGGCTGGCTGTACCGAAGACCATGTAGGGAAATATTTTGAAGGCATTGAAAATTATCCGGATACGAAAGGGGTAAGAACCTTTTCAAGAAAAGAACTGCAGGAACTGATCGATGCTGCAGGCAGCTTTCAGACCACCTTCTATTATCCTTATCCGGATTATAAGTTTCCGCTGACCATCTATTCCGATAAACGCCTTCCAAAAAAGGGAGAACTGAAAGATAATTTCTGTAATTTTGACAGACCCAGGATTCAGCTGTTTAATGAAGAAAGGGTGTATGATTCTTTAGTGGATGCCGGACTTTTTCCGGAGTTTTCCAATTCGTTTCTGGTGATTGCGAAAAGAGAGGAAGAATAATGGCAGAGATTATTTACAGCAAATATTCCAATGAGAGAAGCAGACGTTTTGCCATCCGTACAGATATTCTGGAAGAAAACAAAAAGCGCTGGCTGCAGAAAAAAGCTCTTTACCCGGAAGGAAAAGAGCATATGGACAATCTGGCTTCCTGGAACAGCAGATTAAATGCTGTGTACGAGAAAGTCCCCTTTGTATGCAATAAATGTGAAATCGTGGAAGATGGCGTGAAATTTGAGTATCTGGATGCAGAAAGTCTTTCGGAGCATCTGGACAGCATGCTGCAGAGAGGGGAAATCCAGGCTGCATTTGATCGGCTTGTGGAGTTTTTGAAGCAGGTGCGGCTTGTATACAGCCAGAAACCATTTGAAGTGACAGCAGAATTTCAGCAGGTATTTGGAAATGTGACATTGCCGTCTCAGCTTATGTGTGCGGAGATTACAAATATTGATATAGTTTGTGATAATGTAATGCTTACAGAACCTATCACGCTGCTGGATTATGAATGGACCTTTGAATTTCCGGTACCCTGTGAATATGTTCTGTATCGGATCATTCACTATTATATTCAGACAAACAGTATCCGGACACCTTTAAATGAAGAGAAGCTTTATCAGGAGCTGGGAATCAGTGAAGCTCTGCAGAGCTCATTTGCTCAGATGGAGAAAGCTTTTCAGGGATATATCACAGGCAGTCATGTTCCCATGCGTGAAATGTATGGAGTGATGACGCCTGGAATGAGTTCATTTTCTGTGGAGACTACAGGACTGCTGCAGGTGTATTTCGGCGATGAAGAGGGCAGGTACTATGAACCATTTTCCGCGAAGCGTCCAATTATGACACGCCATGCGGACTACACAATTGATCTGCCTCCAGAGTGCCGCAAAATACGAATTGATCCAGGTGACCAGCCCTGTATGGTTCACATAAAGAAACTGGCATTTGACGGACAGACTGCATCTATGGATGAAGCAGAAGTTCCGGACGGTTTTATCCATGGCAGCTGGGCCTTGATATCCAGGCCGGATCCCCACATAAAAGACATTGCCGTACCCCAGGGTGCGAAGCAATTGACCATGCAGCTGGAAATCTATCTGGAAAATCAGGATATGCTGGCGTGTCTGCAGGATCTGCAAAAGGAGAACGCAAGGTTAAATGTTCTTGTAGAACAGCGGACCAGGGAACTGGAAGAGAAAAACAAACCCATGCTTCAGATGGTATATGAGAAGGTTATGGAAAAGAAAGGGAAATAACATGAGTCAAAAAGTATTGCTGGTAGAGAAAGAACGCTTTCTTCTGGATGACAGTAAAAAATATATGATTACCGGCATTATTTCGAAAGAAGATCAGATTGAAAGCTTTCTTGATGGAAAACTTCTTCCATCAGAGGTACAGGAACGAATCGTTTTATCTCCCAGGGAACGAACCCTGGATGAGCAGTTTCCAGGGGGCAAATGGGCAGATGTATTTCTAACCTTGCCGGAAGATCTGAAGAAGCATAAGGTTATTAAGGTTTATGCTGTAAATGGAAAGCAGAGACGTCTGTGGTATAAGTCCAATGTTCTGGAAATTGCCAGGAAGCAGGGCAGGCCGCAGTTCTTTCTGGATGCCGAGATTTTTGCACCCCAGGAAAATGCAGTAGGTCTTGGAGGCTGGGCAGTAGCCAGAACACCTTTGCAGTACAGAGCCTACGATGAAAATAAAAAACCACTGAAAATCAAGGTGAAACGCTGCATCAGAATGGATGTAGCAGAGATGTACCGGGAATGGCCTATTGAGAAGGAATGCGGCTTTTCCATTCGCATCGAGAATGTGACAGGAAAAAAAGTTTACTTTGTGATAAAGGACCAGGAAGGAAACAAGACGGTTTACCAGATCGGAACCACTCCTATCAGTAAATTTGTGGGAAAACTTGGCACCTACAGCAAAAAAGCTGCTGTATATTACCGTGCCCACGGTGCTGTTCCAATGGCAAAAAAATGCATCGAACGCTTAAGGACGCCGAAGCAGAAGGATGGAATGTATGAGACCTGGCTGAAAGAAAATAAAGTTACCCGTCAGGAGTTAAACAGACAGAGAAAGCGGGTTTTTAAAGAGAACATCAAATTCAGCATTGTTGTTCCGCTGTATAAGACGGATGAATATTTGCTGAAGTCTCTGGTGGATTCCGTTCTTGCCCAGACCTACAGCAACTGGGAACTGTGTCTTTCCGATGGCAGCGGCCCGGATTCTCCGATCAAAAATCTTCTGAAAGAATATGAGAAAAAGGATTCCCGAATCCGTGTGGTATATAATGAAAAACAGCTGAGAATTTCAGACAATACCAATGCGGCAATTGGAATCGCAACAGGCAATTATATTACTTTTTCTGATCATGACGACACTTTGGCAGAAGAGGCGCTCTATCAGATGGCAGCTGAGATTGAGAGCCATCCAGAAGCAGAGTTATTATATTCCGATGAAGACATTATTGATATCAAGGGAAAACGTCTGTATCCTCATTTTAAGCCGGACTTTAATCCGGACTACCTGCATTGTGTTAATTACATCTGTCATCTTGTGGTTGTGAAGAGAACCCTTCTTGATAAGGTTGGCCTTCTGCAGGGAGAATATGATGGTTCCCAGGACTATGATTTCCTGCTGCGCTGTACCGAACATACACAGAATATCCGACATATTCCCAAGCTCCTTTATCACTGGAGAAGCCATGAGGGCTCTACCGCAGGGAATCCGGATGACAAGCCATATGCAGTGATTGCCGGTGAGAAGGCTTTGACAGAGCATTATAAGCGTATGGGAATTGATGCAGTCGTAGAATATACAGGAAATCCTGTTGTTTTCCGAAGCTATTTTGCCATAAAGGGAAATCCAAAGGTCTCTATTCTGATTCCCAATAAGGATCACACTGCAGATCTGGAGAAATGCGTGACCTCCATTATGGAAAAAAGCACATGGAAAAATTTTGAGATTATTGTAATTGAAAATAACAGCGAGGAAGAGAAAACCTTCTGTTATTATGAAGAACTTGAGAAGCGGTATTCAGAAGTAAAGGTGGTTAAATGGGATGGCCCCTTTAATTATTCCGCGATCAATAATTTTGGTGCACAGTATGCAGAGGGAGAATTCCTGCTGCTTCTGAACAATGATACGGAAGTCATCACTCCGCAGTGGCTGGAGAATCTTATGGGATACTGCCAGCGGGAGGATGTGGCTATCGTTGGAGCCAAGCTTCTGTATCCGGACAATACGGTACAGCATGCAGGCGTGGTTGTGGGAATTGCAGGTTTTGCAGGACATATTCTTACAGGTTACGACAGAAATGCAATGGGATATTTATGGCGTCTTGGAGTTGCCCAGGATGAAAGTGCGGTAACCGGAGCCTGCCTCATGGTGAAACGGTCTGTTTTTGACCAGCTTCATGGACTGGATGAAAGCTTTACTGTGGCATTAAATGACATTGATTTCTGTCTGAGAGCCAGAGCACTTGGTAAATTAGTTGTGTTCACTCCCGAGGCATGCCTTTATCATTATGAGTCCAAATCACGCGGTATGGAAAATACCGAGGAAAAACAGCAGCGCTTTAAAAAGGAAATCAGCCATTTCCGCGAACGCCATGCAGAGTTCCTGAAAAAAGGAGATCCCTACTACAATCCGAATCTTAGCCTTGTACGTGGGGACTGCACCTTTCGTATGGAATCCGAGAAGAAAATCGAAGCGGATTTTGGAAAATAATGAAATAATCATTGAAACCGAAATCCCTGGCAGCAATAAAAAATCAGCCTGAGCAGATGCACAATAGCATCCTGCTCGGGCTGATTTTTTGATAGGTTAAGATTTCACGACCTTAACAATTCTCCAGATAAAGAAAATAAGAAGAATAAGGAAAGCTCCGGCAATCACATAATAAGGAATGTAAGTGTGTGCCTCCGAATATTCTCTGGCGGCCTGCATATTCTGTTCACCTTCCTGAACAGATGCAGTGTCCTGTGCCTGTGTCACCTCAAGGACAGCTGATCCCACAGCCGCTCCGTTAAACAGATAAGTGCGGTCGATCTCATCGCCGTTCTGTGTATCTTCTGTAGTCAGGCTGTCTTCTGCAGTGCCGTTGGGGACGACCACATCTCCGCCGGAGATAATACTGAAATCACTGTCTCCAAGAGAAAGCAGCTGGAACTGATCGAATCCGTAATTCAAAATGGAGGCCGCATCCGGTGCGGTCTGTCCGGAAGCACCCTTCAAAACAACGCTGATCAGTGTCATGCCGTCTCGCTGGGCTGCGCACACCAGTGTGCTGCCGGAGGCCTCTGTATAGCCCTCTTTTCCTCCTATGCAGCCCTCATAGAAACCAGTGCTTGCGGTATCGGTCATGGTAAACTTACTGGTCAGATTACGGTCAGCGGCTTTATTAGTAGCCGGGATGGTATAGCTGGTGGCTGCTGCAATAGTGCGGAAGGATTCGCTCTGGATGGCAGCCTGCATGATCAGTGCCATATCGTGGGCTGTGGTATGCTGATTGTCATCGGGAAGTCCGGTGGGATTGGTAAAAACGGTATTGGTGCAGCCAAGCTCCTGGGCACGGCTGTTCATCATCTGTACAAAATTATCTACAGAACCTCCCACATGCTCTGCAATCTGCAAAGCGATATCATTGGCAGAGGCTACCATGATGGCGTACAGACACTGCTCCACAGTGAAAACCTCATCCACCTGGGAGGAGATGCTGGCACCTCCATCGGTAACTCCGGAAACTCCGGTAGCGGTCATTGTAACCTGATCGGTCAGCTGTGCATCTTCAAGAGCAAGAAGGCAGGTCATGATCTTCACCGTGCTTCCCGGGAAAAGCACTTCATCTGCATTCTTGGAATAGAGCACCGTATTGGTGGAATTCTCCATCACTACAGCTGCCTCTGAGGAAATATCGGAGGCCTGAGGCCATCCGGAAATAGAATTGGTGGTGATTCCACCGGCTGCATCAGTGGTCTGGGTCTGATCTGCCTCTTCCGCCATAACCGGTACCTGGCCAAGAAGGGAAGCGGAAAGTCCAAGAACCATAAGTGCTGACAGTATCTTTGGCTTTTTCATCATATAATAAACTCCTGTGCGAAAATAAACTTAATAAAATTATAACATATCCTATAGTTTCCCTGTAAAATAAGAAAATATAAGTACTGGTTATGGATACAATCATATCCTAAAAGCCAGGTTAATTCAACCTTTCTTTTACGCCTTCCTTGCAAATTTGTTTCTTCAATGTTAAAATAGGGGCAATTATAATAGAAAAGGATTTTGGTATGAGTGAAAAAAGCGGATCAGAAGGACGGATCCAGTGGTCCCGTTTCTTCAAAAAATTATCTCCATATATGATCCAGAAGGGACTTTTATATCTGCGGCATTATGGCCTGAAGGAATTCTGGATCCGGCTCCATGAGCGGTTTGAGCCGGAGGAGATTCCATATGGTCCCTGGTATGAGGCGTATGCGCCTGACCAGACGGTCCTTGACAAACAGAGAAAGAAAAAGTTTGTTTATGCGCCCCTTATCAGCGTGGTAGTTCCTGCGTATCGGACTCCGCAGCTGTTTTTGAAGCAGATGATAGATTCTCTTATAGCCCAGACCTATGAGAACTGGGAGCTGTGCATTGCCAACGGAAGCCCGGAAGAGGAATCCATGAGAAAGACTCTGGAAGAGTACAGCAGTAAAGACAGTCGCATCCGTTGGATGGATCTGAATGAGAATAAGGGAATTGCAGAGAATACAAATGCGGCATTTTCCATGGCGAAGGGAGAGTTTGTGGGGCTTCTGGACCATGATGACCTTCTTTCTCCCAATACCCTGTATGAGATCGTGAATGCACTGAATGAGCATGAACAGGCAGATGCAGTGTATACAGATGAGGATAAGGTGACGGCTGAACTGGACGAGCATTTTCAGCCTCACTTAAAGCCTGATTTTAACATCGATCTTCTTCGCTCCAACAATTATATCTGTCACTTTTTTGTTGTGAGACGGCAGCTTGTGGAAGAAGTGGGAGGCTTTCGCCGTGAGTTCGACGGTGCGCAGGATTACGATTTTATTTTCCGCTGTGTGGAAAAAGCCCGTGAGGTTGTGCATGTGCCGGAGATTTTGTATCACTGGCGTACCCATAAGGCATCTACCGCAGATAATCCTGCAAGCAAGATGTATGCTTTTGAAGCCGGCAGGCGTGCGATTGAGGCCCATCTTGAGCGTACCGGGGTGAAAGGAACAGTCAGCCATACTGCAGACCTTGGTTTTTATCGTGTGAAATATCCGGTACAGGGACATCCTCTTGTTTCCATTATCATTCCCAATAAGGATGAGAAGGAGACTCTGGAGAACTGTCTGGAATCCATTCGGAAAAACACTCTTTACGACAACTACGAAATCATTATTGTGGAGAACAACAGTACCACAGATGAGATTTTTGAATATTATAAGAAGATTTCTGCAGATCCAAGAATCCACCTGATCTGCTGGAAAAAGGAATTCAACTATTCTGCCATCAATAATTTCGGCGTGAAAAATGCCAGAGGCGAGTATCTGTTATTCCTGAACAACGATGTGACCGTGATCACAGAGGATTGGCTGGGTGAGATGCTTGGCGTATGCCAGCGAAGAGAAGTAGGAGCTGTAGGCGTGAAGCTTCTTTACCCGGATAATACCATTCAGCATGCTGGCTGTGTGGTTGGAATTGGCGGGATTGCAGGCCATATGTTCGTGGACATGCCTGCAGAGCGCACTGGATACCTTCATAAGGCTTCTATTTTGCAGGACATGAGTGCTGTAACTGCCGCCTGCATGATGATGAAGCGCAGTGCTTTTGACAAGGCCGGCGGATTTACCGAGCAGCTGGCTGTGGCATTCAACGATGTGGATCTTTGCCTGAAAGCGGGAAAAGCAGGTTATCTGGTGGTATATGACCCTTATGTGAAGCTTTACCATA
Organism: Blautia acetigignens; assembly: GCF_025566865.1. Taxonomy (NCBI): domain Bacteria; kingdom Bacillati; phylum Bacillota; class Clostridia; order Lachnospirales; family Lachnospiraceae; genus Blautia; species Blautia acetigignens. The sequence continues at coordinate 372,287 of NZ_JAOQJM010000002.1, read as the reverse complement.
TGGAGTCCAAGACCAGGGGAGCTGAGGATGATGATGCCAAGATCCGCCGTTTTCAGAGAGAAATTGAGTATATGAGAAGCAATTGGATAGGGATTCTGAAGAATGGAGACCCTAATTATAACAAGAATCTTTCTCTGACCAAATGGAATTATTCCCTGAGACCGATTCCGGGTATGTCCGGCAAAAATGACGAGAAAGACTAAGGAGAAATTATGCAGGAAGTATCAGTCATTATACCAAATTACAATGGCATGGCATATCTGGAGGGAGTGCTCTCCAGCCTGGAGCAGCAGGAATTTCAGAATTTCGAGACGATTCTGGTAGACAATGGATCATCTGATGGCAGCGTGGCCTTTACAATGGGGAATTATCCCTGGGTACACATTATTGAACTGCCTGATAATTTTGGGTTTTCCAGAGCTGTGAATGAGGGAATTTACGCAGCCAGGGCTCCTTATGTGCTTCTTTTAAATAATGATACAGAAGTGGACCGCTATTTTGTGGGAGAAATGCTGGCTGCCATCAAGCGGCACAGAAGAGCTTTTTCCTGCAGTGCCCGCATGATCTGCTATCATGACAGGGACAAGCTGGATGATGCTGGAAATTATTACAGCGCCCTTGGCTGGGCTTTTGCCAGGGGAAAAGGCAAGGATGTTCACAGTTGCGAGAGTGAGGACAAAATTTTCACCTCCTGTGCAGGGGCTGCTATATATAGGAAGAAAATATTCGAGAAGATTGGTTATTTTGATGAGGAGCACTTTGCATATCTGGAGGATATCGATGTGGGCTACAGGGCGAGAATCAATGGCTATGAGAACTGGTATGCCCCAAAAGCAATCGTGTATCATATAGGAAGCGGAACAAGCGGCTCCAGATACAATCATTTCAAGACCAGGTATTCTTCCAGAAATAATATTTATCTGATCTACAAAAATATGCCGTTTCTGCAGATCCTTCTGAATCTTCCGTTTCTGATCCTGGGATTTGGAATGAAGATTCTGTTCTTTACCCAAAAAGGAATGGGAAGGGAATACATTGCCGGGATCAAGAACGGTTTTCAGATCAGTCACAGAGACAAAAAGGTCAAATTCAAATTGAAAAATCTGGAACAGTATATAAAGATCCAGCTGGAATTATGGGGGAATCTCTTTTACAGATTCTTTGCATAAAAGAATGTTTATCAAATTTTTATAAATGAAGTTTGAAGAATTTGTTGCAATTCTGTTTTATCTATTATAAGATAAGGAAAGTCACAGTCCTGGAGCACTTTTGAAGGAAGTGCATGGGCGGCGGACAGAAGGCAGAGGTGGCAAGCTTGATCAGAGACAATCAGAAGAATTTCAGTCGTCTCCATGTTGTAGTAGATGCCTGTGTAATTACGCTATCTTATTTCTTTGCCTGGGTACTTCGATTTATCGGCCCGTTTGCGGCAACTGCAGTGCGTGCAAGAAGCTTTGAGCAGTATATGTCTGCTCTGATCTTCATTCTGCCTGCATATATTTTGCTATATCATGCGTTTTCCCTGTATGAGCCTATGCGGATGCAGGGAAGACGCCTTGTGCTGTCAAATATTATCAAGGCCAATTCCCTTGGTATTCTGATTACCATATTTATACTGTACACCATTGAAGAGGGGAATATTTCCCGTTCTGTGCTGTATATGTTCTATGGAATCTGTATTCTGGCCAGCTGGGGAGTGAGAATGCTCATTTTCTACAGCCTGCGGAATATGCGAAAGCGCGGACTGAACCAGAAGCAGGTGGTACTTGTAGGATACAGCCGGGCAGCAGAGGAATATATTGACCGCATCAGGGAGAATCCGCAGTGGGGGTATGTTGTGAGAGGAATTCTGGATGACAATATTCCTGCGGGTACTATGTACAAGGGCATTAAGGTAATTGGACGAATTGCCAATCTGAATGTGATCCTGCCTGAGAGCAGGCTGGATGAGATTGCGATTACGCTTGGCTTAAGTGAATATTACCGGCTGGAGGAGATTGTTGCACTTTGCGAGAAATCAGGAGTGCATACAAAGTTTATTCCGGACTATAATAAGATTATTCCTACCAAACCATATACAGAAGATATCCTGGGACTTCCGGTCATCAATATCCGGTATGTGCCCCTGAGCAATACCTTCAATTCCATGATCAAGAGAGTGATGGATATTATCGGATCCATTATCGGGATCATTGTGGCATCTCCGGTTATGCTGGTGATGTGTATTTTAATTAAGATCACATCCCCGGGACCGCTGATCTATCGCCAGGAGCGAGTGGGACTTCATAACCAGACTTTCTGGATGTACAAATTCCGTTCCATGGAGATTCAGCCGGAGGCGGAGGAGAAGAAAGCCTGGACTGTGAAAAACGATCCCAGAGTTACAGGAATTGGAAGATTTATGCGCCGGACCAGTATTGATGAGCTTCCCCAGCTGTTTAACATTCTGAAGGGAGACATGAGCCTGGTGGGACCAAGACCGGAGAGACCATTTTTTGTGGAGAAATTCCGTGAGGAGATTCCAAGATACATGGTGAAGCACCAGGTAAGACCGGGACTGACCGGATGGGCGCAGGTAAATGGCTACAGAGGAGATACCTCCATCCGCAAAAGAATCGAGTATGATTTGTATTACATTGAGAACTGGACCGTTGGTCTGGATATAAAAATATTGTTTATGACAATTTTTAAGGGATTTATTAATAAGAATGCTTACTGAGAAAGGAAAGAGAAATGGCAAGACCTGGTAAAAAAAGGAAGACAGCCCTGTTTATTGTTGAGATTCTTTGTCTGCTTCTGTTTATCGGCGGTCTGTATGTATACGGACAGATCGACAGCAGACTGAATAAGATTGAGACACCGCAGCTGGACGAGAGTAAAATTGTTACGAATGTGACGGCACCGCAGATGACCGGTTATACCACATATGCGCTTTTTGCAATTGACAAGCGTTCCAAGAATGCAGCGCTGGATGCGCAGAACAGTGATACCATTATTGTTGCAAGCATCAATAATGATACCAAAGAAGTGAAGCTGGCTTCCATATATCGTGACACCCTTCTGAATATTGGAAATGACACTTATACCAAGGCGAATGCAGCATATGCATACGGCGGCCCGGAGCAGGCGATTTCCATGCTGAATACCATGCTGGATCTGAATATTACAGATTATGTGACGGTAAACTTCAGTGCAATGGCAGAAGCGGTAGATGCTTTAGGCGGACTTGATCTTCCTCTTTCTTATGCAGAAATGGTTTTCATGAATGACTACTGTATTGAAACCTCGGAAGAGACTGGAAAGAGCTACACTCCGGTGGAACTGCCGGATCCAAAGCCTGTTGATGAGGAGGCTGCTCTTGGAGAGTATCATCTGAATGGAGTACAGGTTGTCTCCTACTGCCGAATCCGTTACACATCCAGTATGGATATGGGACGTACCGAGCGCCAGAGACGAGTGATCGGCCTTATGGTGGATAAGGCGAAGAAGGCTGGAATTACCACTATTTTCAATATTATGGATCAGGTATTCCCGCTGATTACTACATCTGTTTCCAAGACCGAGCTGCTGAACATGGTTCCGAGCCTGATCGGATACAATATTGCAGATACTACAGGTTTCCCATCGAAATACAAGTTTGCGGATGTTAAGAATGCCAGCATGGTAGTTGCAGATACCCTGGAGGAAAACGTTAAGGAACTGCATGCATTCCTGTACGGCGCAGATGAGAGCTATGAGCCGTCCCAGAATATTATTGAAGCCAATGACAAGATCATTGAGCTTGTAGGAGGAGCGGACACATTAGTGGATGAAGCTCCAGCTGTAACCAGTGATGACACTTCGTCTGATGTTGTATGGCAGGGAGATGGAAGCGGAAATTACGATTATAATGATTACAGCAGCGACTATAGCGATGATTACAGTGATGACTATAGCAGCGATTACAGTGATAATGATTATAGTGATGATGGCTTTGAAGACGGAAGCGAATATTAAAAGAAAAGATATCTTGAAGTGACATCATTATAAAGAAAAAATTCGGGGACCATCTGAGAAGGAATGGTCCCTTTTTTAAACGCAAGGAGGAAAGCGGCAATGGAAAAAGTAGATGTGATCATTCCTGCATATCGTCCGAGGGAAGAATTTGCCGGTCTTTTGGATGCACTTTGCAGCCAGAGTTATCCCATAGAAAATATCATTGTCATGAATACAGAAGAAAAATTCTGGAATCCCAAATGGGAGGATGCTTTTCCAAAAGTGAAAGTGACCCATCTGAAAAAAGAAGACTTTGACCATGGCGGAACCAGGCGGGCCGCAGCGAAGCTTTCCGATGCAGATATTATGGTATTTATGACTCAGGATGCCGTTCCGGCAGATCAGGATCTGATCCAGAATCTGATCCGCCCGCTGCAGGAGAATCCAAAGGTAGGTGCTGCCTTTGCAAGACAGCTGGCCAGAGAAGACTGTGCCTATCTGGAAAAATATACCCGTACCTTTAATTATCCGGACAAATCTTCCGTGAAATGGGAGAAGGATACTGCAGCATACGGAATTAAGACCTATTTCTGTTCCAATGTGTGCGCCGCATATAAGAAAAAGATTTACCAGGAAATGGGCGGCTTTATCGAGCATGCGATTTTTAATGAGGACATGATCTATGCCGGAACCATGGCAAAAAAAGGATACGGGATTGCCTACGCAGCAGATGCCTGTGTGATCCATTCCCACAATTATTCCTGTCGCCAGCAGTTTCACCGTAATTTTGACCTGGGTGTTTCCCAGGCCGAGCATCCGGAGATTTTCGCAGGTGTTCCCTCAGAAGGGGAGGGAATTCGTCTTGTAAAGAAAAGTCTTGCCTATCTGGTAAAAACAGGACATATCTGGCTGATTCCCGGGCTGATCGCGCAGAGCGGATTTAAATATGCAGGATATTTCCTTGGAAAAAGATACCGGAAGCTGCCGGAGAAAATGATCCTTTTCTGTACCATGAACCGTGAATACTGGAAAAAACAGGAAGAAAAATAGGGCTTTTGACGCTGTCACCTTTTCTTAAAGAATCTATCACATTTTCAACACAATTGATTGCTAAACTTGTACCATAAAATAAAAGAAATTGTTAGGATTTAACATAGAAGGGAGCAAAACATGAGTGATGAATGGAATTGGGGACAGGATCCGAAGAAGACGGATGATACGCCCCGGCAGTCAGATTCAGATGTGTCCGCGCAGGCTGCATCTGATCAGCAGACAGCCCCCGAAGAAGATCTGAATGAGAATGTAACGTATCATTATAAATACACGCGAAGCAGAGAAGCTGGCGGCAATGCTGCAGACTCAGATAATGGCAATTATTATGCCTCCCATAATTATGGGGGAAATGAATCTGGCAGCAGTGCCGGAAGCACTTCCGGTGAACAAGGTGCAGAACCTAAATATGCACATTACCAGGTAGACGAACAGGAAAAGAAGCCGGAAGAAGAGAAGAACAAACATCGGAAGCATCATGAAAAGAGAGAATCTTCTTCCTTTGGAAAAAAAGCAAGAAACACCATTACCCTGGCTGTAATCTTTGGCCTGGTGGCAGGCCTTGTTTTTCAGGCGGTGAATGCGGTATCTGATCAGTATTTTAAGAAAGATACCACCACATCTGTAGGCACTGCAGAGACGCTTACCTCCTCTGTTTCCGATGAGACCAGCCAGAGCAGCAGCGATACTGTAAGCGCAGACGCAGTTGCAAATGAGAAAGGACCTGTGGCTGGAGTTGCACAGGCTGCCATGCCCTCTGTTGTGGCAATCACCTCCGTCAGCATGCAGGAGATCCGCAGCTTTTTCGGTTATGGAATGGAGTATCCGAGCACAGGAAGCGGTTCCGGTATTATTGTAGGAGAGAATGACAGTGAGCTTCTGATTGCTACTAACAATCATGTGGTAGAGGGAGCAACTACTTTAAGCGTATGCTTCATTGGCGATGATGTGGTGAATGCAGAGCAGGAAACTGAGAATTATGTGACCAGCAATGGAGATTTGAATATTGATGGAGCGGTTTCCGCAAAGATCAAAGGTACAGATGAGGATACAGACCTGGCAGTCATTGCAGTGGAGAAAAGTGATATCCCGGAAGAGACCATGAATCAGATTAAGATTGCGCAGCTTGGCAATTCAGATGACCTGGTTGTTGGTGAGCAGGTAGTAGCTATTGGAAATGCCCTTGGATATGGTCAGACTGTAACCTCCGGATGGGTAAGTGCTTTGGAGCGAACTGTTCAGTCTGATTCCAATACTTATGAAGACCTGATCCAGACAGATGCAGCCATCAATCCTGGAAACAGCGGCGGCGCACTTTTGAATATGCAGGGTGAGCTGATCGGTATCAACTGTGCCAAAATTGCATCCAGCAGTGTGGAAGGTACCGGATATGCAATCCCGATTTCCAAGGCACAGCCGATTCTGGAAGAGTTGATGAACCGCAAAACAAGAGATAAGGTTTCGGATGAATCACAGGCAGGATACCTGGGCGTGAAGTTTGCTGATCTTTCCAGAGAGGCAATCCAGATGTATAATATGCCGGCAGGTGCTTTTGTCATGGACGTTGTTTCCGGCGGCGCAGCAGACAATGCGGGAATCCAGAAGAGTGATATTATTACCAAGCTGGACGGACAGAAGGTTTCCAGCAAAGCGGATATCAACGACAAGCTCCAGTACTATACAGCAGGAGAAGAAATAGAGGTGGGCGTGGCACGCCTGAGCGACGGAGAATATGTGGAATCCACGATTACAGTCACGCTAGGTGCCAGACCGGATAGTAATCAGTAAATTTCAGGGGAGCGAAATGCTCCCCTTTGTTTATAAAAAGTTAATTTCTAAATCTGACAAAAATATGCTACAATAAAAGGACAGAATAAGAAACAGGAAAGGAAAAATTATGACAGATCATTTTGACGATGAAAGAGACGAGATCATCGATGGAGATATAACAGAGAACAACGACAGCAATCAGCAGGATGACAGCGAATATGAGAAATTCTGCTTTCTCTGTCATCGACCGGAGAGCCAGGCTGGCAAGATGATCGAACTGCCTAATAATATACATATCTGCAACGATTGTATGCAGAAGAGCTTTGACACTATGACCCAGCAGATGAATAATGGACTGAACCTGAATGATCTTCTGAACATGCCGAATGTAAGCATGATCAATCTGGGAAGCCTTCAGGATGCCATTCCCCATCCGAAGAAAATAAAGAAGAAAAAGGAGGCTGCCAAGCCAGCCATTGACCTTAAGAAGATTCCGGCACCTCACAAGATCAAGGCAAGCCTTGATGAATATGTAATCGGACAGGAGCGTGCCAAGAAGGTAATGTCTGTTGCTGTTTATAACCATTATAAACGTGTTGCTACAGATACTATGGATGAAATTGAGATTGAGAAGTCCAATATGCTTATGATCGGACCTACAGGCAGCGGTAAAACCTATCTGGTGAAAACTCTCGCCAGACTTCTGGATGTGCCGCTTGCTATTGCAGATGCCACTTCGCTTACAGAGGCTGGCTATATCGGTGACGATATTGAGAGTGTGGTTTCCAAGCTTCTTGCAGCTGCAGACAATGATGTAGAGAAAGCGGAACACGGCATTATCTTTATTGATGAGATTGATAAGCTTGCCAAGAAGAAAAATACCAATCAGCGAGATGTAAGCGGTGAGGCTGTACAGCAGGGACTTTTGAAGCTTCTTGAGGGAAGCGAGGTGGAGGTTCCGGTAGGTGCCAACAGCAAGAATGCGATGGTTCCGATGGTTACTGTGAACACGAAGAATATTCTGTTTATTTGCGGGGGCGCTTTCCCGGATCTGGAGAATATCATTAAGGAGAGACTGAATAAGCAGGCATCCATCGGTTTTTATGCAGATCTTAAGGATAAATATGACAACGATCCTCATATTCTGGAGAAGGTAACTGTAGATGATATTCGTGCGTTTGGCATGATTCCTGAGTTTATCGGACGTCTTCCGATTATCTATACGCTGAACGGACTGAATGAGGATATGCTGGTACAGATTCTTAAGGAGCCTAAGAATGCGATTCTGAAGCAGTACCAGAAGCTTCTTGCATTAGATGAGGTAAAGCTGGATTATGAAGAAGAAGCCCTTCATGCTATTGCAGCTAAAGCTCTGGAGAAGCATACAGGTGCCAGAGGACTGCGCGCTATCCTGGAAGAGTATATGCTGGATATCATGTATGAGATTCCAAAGGATGACAGCATTGGACAGGTGATTATTACAAGAGAATATATTGAAGGTACCGGAGGACCGAGAATCCTGCTTCGAGGTCAGGAAATCCCGCTTCTCTCAGTACAGTAAATCCGCAGCTGCTTTTTGGCTGCCTGCACAGGTAACATGTGGTCAACACTTTTTATATAAATAAAGGAGATGGCAAAATGGCACGCGATTTTTTTGATGAATTAAGTGACACGATAACAAGAACAACGAAGGATTTTAGTAAAAAAGCAAGTCAGATCTATGAGACACAGAAGATCAAAAGTAAAATTGCCAGTGAAGAGCAGATGGTGCAGAAGCTGAAGGCTGATATTGGAAACGTAATCTTTGAGAAATACAAGGATGGTACAGAGGTAGAAGATGGACTGAAGGGATTCTGTGAAGAAATCCAGCAGCATTTGCAGATTATTGCAGGATATAAGGATGCGGCAGCTGATTTAAAGGGGCAGAAAATCTGTCCTGCATGTGGCAAGTCTATTGACAGAAGTGCAGCATTTTGTCCCCTTTGTGGTTCTCCATGTCCGAACCCTGAGCCTGAAGCAACAGAGGGAGAGGTTGTAGATTCCAAGACAGAGGAGCCGGTAGAAGCGGAGGAAGGGATGCCAGAAGAAGCATCAGATGAACACATAGAGACAGTAGAAGAGAGCGAGACAGAACCTGAAAATGCTTCTGCCAAAGAAGAAGCAGAAGCTTCTGAGACCTGCGATAAGAAAATGGAAGATGTCGAGGAGAAGTGAGTATGCTTTCACTGAGTATTGCAGGAGGAATTTTTCTGCTGGATCACAAAATTAAGGAGCATGTAGACAGTACCAGGCTTCAGGGAAGCCGCGAGGAAGTACTTGGAGGCAGAGTGATCCTTCGAAATTGTCACAACAAGAACATGGTGTTTGGAAAAATAAAGCTTGATGAGGAAAGCTGTCGTGAGCTTTCCTTAGCAGGTCTTGGCTGTGTGCTGGGGGAATACTGGCATGAGCTTATTCATGGCCGCAGGCTTGGAAGAATGGGACTTGCCATGGTTCTTGGAGGCGGTATGTCGAATTACATGGACCGCAGAAATAAGGGCTATGTTACAGATTATATCAGCTTTAATGTAAAGAACAAGGATATGCGCAGGATGGTATTTAACCTTTCGGATTTTTGCATCGCCGCCGGTACTGTGCTGTGGGCAGTATCCAGCCTGCTTCCTGACAAAAAAAGAAAAAGAGAAAACATATAAACATAAAGAGACATCTCCTTTGAAAGAAGATGTCTCTTTGTGTTTTGCAGGACGCGAGCCTTGATGCTGTTTCTGCTGCTCTAAGTCTCACGTTTTCCTGGAGAGCCGGGATGCAGGGTAAGGACGCTTTACATCAGTACGTCCAAGCAGATAATCCACACTTACCTTGTAGAAGTCAGCAATCCGGCATAATTGTTCAAGAGGAACGCTCCGTTCCCCTCTTTCATATCGCGAGTAAGTGCGCTGATTTACATTCAGATAGTGTGCCATATATGTCTGCGTCAAATCATGATCCTCCCGAAGCTCTCTGATTCTTTTGTACGTCATATTTCATTTCTCTGGTGTAAAAATATAGACCTGGCCGTCTGTATATGGCCATCTTTCTTATTATAAATTGCAGTTTCATTTGACACCTTAAAAAAGACCAGAATGGACTAACAATATAAATTCAAAATTTTTTAAATTTTTTTGAAAATTAGTGTTGACATTCAAGTGAATATGTTGTATTATAATCAAGAAGTCGCGAGAAAGCGATTGAAACATAAGAAATGCAGGAGTGGCGGAATTGGCAGACGCGCAGGCTTCAGGTGCCTGTGGTCGCAAGATCGTGTGGGTTCAAGTCCCATCTCCTGCATTATTTTTTTTCTTTTGTTACGAATACCAGAGATATCTGAGATCCAGTAGCTTTTTTCTGTTGTGCAATTTTTTTTTGCACAACAGAATTTTTTTTTGCCTGTATTTTATTGAAAAAAGCATTTTGCTATGATACAATCTTGAAGATTTAGGATAAAATACGACATAAGAAAGGGAGATTGTATGAAAGCATTTCTGATATTAGAAGATGGCCATGTATTTACAGGAACCAGCATTGGCGCTGCAAGAGAAGTCATCAGTGAGATCGTATTCAATACTTCCATGACAGGATATCTGGAGGTAATGACTGATCCGTCTTACGCAGGACAGGCGGTTTGCATGACTTATCCGTTAATAGGAAACTACGGAATCTGCTATGATGACCAGGAATCCGCAAAGCCGTGGATCGACGCGTTTATCGTGCGTGAGTTATCCCGTGTTCCAAGCAATTTCAGAAGCGTTGACACGATTCAGCATTTCTTGACCAAACATGACATTCCTGGAATCGCAGGAATTGACACCCGAGCACTTACCAAGATCCTCCGTGAGAAAGGTACCATGAACGGTATGATCACAGTGGATGAAAACTATGACTTAGACGCAATTCTCCCCAAGTTAAAAGCATATACAACTGGTAAAGTAGTAGAAAAGGTAACCTGCCGCGAGAAGGAGATTCTTCCGGGAGACGGCCCGAAGGTTGCACTTATGGACTTTGGCGCAAAGCGCAATATTGCACGTTCCCTGAATAAGCGCGGATGTCAGGTAACCATTTACCCGGCACTGACCCCGGCAGAAGAGATCCTTGCAGATCATCCGGACGGAATCATGCTCAGCAATGGCCCTGGAGATCCAAAGGAATGTACTTCCATTATTAAAGAAGTAAAGAAGCTTTACGATTCTGATATTCCGATCTTTGCAATCTGCCTCGGACATCAGCTGATGGCGCTTGCAACAGGCGGAGATACTTATAAGATGAAATACGGTCACCGCGGCGGCAACCATCCGGTGAAGGATCTTGCTACCGGCAGAGTTTACATTTCCTCCCAGAACCACGGCTATGTAGTAGATGCCAAGGATCTTGAAGAGAAAAACATTGCACATCCTGCATTTGTAAATGTAAACGACGGCACAAACGAAGGAATGGCATACGTTGGAAAGAATATTTTCACCGTACAGTTCCATCCGGAGGCATGCCCGGGACCGCAAGATTCCAGTTACCTGTTTGACAGATTTATGGATATGATGGGAGGAAATAAATAATGCCAAGAAATAAAGACATTAAAAAAGTACTTGTTATTGGTTCTGGTCCGATCATCATCGGTCAGGCAGCAGAGTTCGATTATGCAGGAACACAGGCCTGCCGTTCTTTAAAAGAAGAAGGCCTTGAGGTTGTTCTTCTGAACTCCAACCCGGCAACCATTATGACAGATAAAGACATTGCTGACCGTGTTTATATTGAACCTCTTACTGTAGAGGTTGTAGAGCAGCTGATCCTGAAGGAGAAACCGGACAGTGTACTTCCTACTCTTGGCGGACAGGCAGGCTTGAATCTGGCTATGGAGCTGGATGAAAAGGGTTTCCTGAAGGAGCATAATGTAAGACTGATCGGAACTACAGCTCAGACCATTAAGAAGGCTGAGGACCGTCAGGAATTTAAAGATACCATGGAAAAAATTGGTGAGCCGGTTGCAGCATCTAAGGTTGTTACAACAGTAGAGGATGGACTTGCATTTACCAATACCATCGGTTATCCGGTTGTACTTCGTCCTGCTTATACCCTTGGTGGAAGCGGCGGCGGTATTGCCCATAATGAATATGAGCTTCGCGAGATCCTGGAGAATGGACTTCGTCTTTCCCGTGTCGGAGAGGTTCTGGTAGAACGCTGTATCGCAGGCTGGAAAGAAATTGAGTATGAGGTAATGCGTGACGGTGCAGGAAACTGTATTACCGTCTGCAATATGGAAAATATTGACCCGGTTGGTGTTCACACAGGAGACTCTATTGTAGTTGCACCATCTCAGACTCTTGGTGACAAAGAGTATCAGATGCTTCGTACATCTGCTCTTAATATTATCACAGAGCTTGGAATCACAGGCGGCTGTAATGTTCAGTATGCGCTGAAGCCAGACAGCTTTGAGTACTGTGTAATCGAGGTTAACCCACGTGTAAGCCGTTCTTCTGCACTTGCAAGTAAGGCTACCGGTTATCCCATTGCTAAGGTTGCTGCAAAGATTGCCCTTGGATATACACTGGATGAGATTCCAAATGCCATCACAGGCAAAACATACGCAAGCTTTGAGCCAATGCTTGACTACTGTGTAGTTAAGATCCCGAGACTTCCGTTTGATAAATTTATTACAGCAAAGAGAACCCTTACCACACAGATGAAAGCTACCGGAGAGGTTATGAGTATCTGTCATAGCTTTGAAGGTGCTCTTATGAAAGCGATCCGTTCCCTGGAGCAGCATGTGGACAGCCTGATGTCTTATGATTTTACCCAGCTTACAGACGAGGAGCTTCTTGCAGAGCTTGAGATCGTAGATGACCGCAGAATCTGGAAGATTGCAGAAGCAATCCGCCGCGGTATGCCGCAGTCCATGCTTCACGATATCACACAGATCGATATCTGGTTCATTGACAAGATTGCAATTCTGGTAGGTATGGAGAATGCACTGAAGAACAGAAAGCTTACCAAAGAACTTCTTCTGGAAGCAAAACGCATGGAGTTCCCGGACTACATCATTGCCCGCCTTACAGGCAAAACTGAGGATGAAATCAAGGGACTTCGCAGTGAGTACGGCATCAAGGCTGCATATAAGATGGTTGATACCTGTGCTGCAGAGTTTGCTGCTGCAACTCCGTATTACTATTCTGTATATGGTGATGAAGGCACAGAGAACGAAGCAATTGCCACACCGGATAAGAAAAAGATCCTGGTACTTGGTTCCGGACCGATCCGTATCGGACAGGGTATTGAGTTCGATTTCTGCTCCGTACACTGTACCTGGGCTTTTGCGAAGGAAGGCTATGAGACGATTATTATCAACAACAATCCGGAAACTGTAAGTACAGACTTTGATATTGCAGATAAGCTGTATTTTGAGCCCCTTACACCGGAGGATGTTGAGAATATTGTAAATATTGAGAAACCGGACGGAGCGGTTGTTCAGTTCGGCGGACAGACTGCCATCAAGCTGACAGAAGCTCTTACCAAGATGGGTGTGAAGATTCTTGGAACATCTGCTGAGAACGTAGATGCAGCTGAGGACCGTGAGCTGTTTGATGAGATTCTTGAGAAGTGCCAGATCCCGAGACCGAAGGGACACACTGTATTTACCGCAGAGGAAGCGAAGAAAGCTGCAAATGAGCTGGGCTATCCGGTTCTGGTTCGTCCTTCCTATGTACTTGGCGGTCAGGGAATGCGTATTGCAGTAAGCGATGAGGATGTGGAAGAGTACATCGGTGTGATCAACCAGATCGCACAGGAGCATCCAATCCTTGTTGACAAGTACCTGATGGGAAAAGAAATCGAGGTTGATGCCGTATGCGACGGCGAGGACATTTTGATTCCTGGTATTATGGAGCATATTGAGCGTGCCGGAATCCATTCCGGTGACAGTATTTCCGTATATCCGGCAAGAACCATCAGTGAAAAAGCAAAAGAGACTATTGCAGAGTACACCAAACGTCTTGCAAGAGCACTGCATGTCATCGGTATGATCAACATCCAGTTTATCGTTCTTGGAGATGACGTATACGTAATTGAGGTTAACCCGCGTTCCAGCCGTACCGTACCTTACATCAGCAAGGTTACCGGAATCCCGATCGTACCGCTGGCAACCAAGGTAATCCTTGGATACAAGCTGAAAGACATGGGCTATGAGCCAGGACTTCAGCCGGAAGCAAAACATATTGCCATCAAGATGCCGGTATTCTCCTTCGAGAAGATCCGCGGCGCTGATATCAGCCTTGGACCGGAGATGAAGTCCACAGGTGAGTGCCTTGGTATTGCAGAGACCTTCAATGAGGCTCTTTACAAAGCATTCCTTGGTGCCGGAATCCGTCTGCCGAAGTACAAGAACATGATCATGACAGTCAGACCGGAAGAGCAGGAAGATGCAGTTCCGATCGCAAAGAGATTCGAGGCACTTGGATACCGTATCTACGCTACAAGAGGAACCGCAAATACTTTGAAAGAGCACGGCGTTAAGGTAATCCGCACCAACAAGCTGGAGCAGCCTGCACCGAACCTTATGGATCTGATCCTTGGTCATAAGATTGATGTGGTTATCGACATCCCATCCCAGGGCGTTGAGCATCAGAAGGATGGATTCGTGATCAGACGTAATGCCATCGAGACTGGTGTAAATGTTCTTACCAGCCTTGATACAGCAGAAGCTCTGGTAACCAGTCTTGAGAACACAGATGCCAAGAAGTTGAGCCTGATCGATATCGCGACTATTGCCAGAAGATAAGCAGCTGTTAAACAAAAGCTAAATTTTGCGAAAAAAGCAAAATACAAGTTTACGAAAGTCATTTGATGTAATATACTAAAGAGGACGGAGAAATTTAAGTCTCCGTCCTCATTTTGTTCAAGATAAGAAAGGGGTAGAAATGGATATTATCGAACTTTTAAAGGTAATTCTCCTTGGTATTGTGGAAGGAATTACAGAGTGGCTTCCTATCAGCAGTACCGGCCATATGATCCTGGTGGATGAGTTTATTCACCTGAATGTTTCTCAGGATTTTATGGATGTATTTCTGGTTGTGATCCAGCTGGGAGCAATTCTCGCAGTCGTTGTTTTGTACTGGAATAAGCTGTGGCCGTTTTACATAAAGAAGCTTCCCAGAAGAACTCAGATGGCCATCGCTAAGAAGCCGAAATGGGCGCAGGTAATTCTGAATTTTGTTGAGCGCTACTGTGATAAGGACAAATGGATCCTGTGGTTTAAGATCGTGGTAGCATGTCTGCCGACTATCATTATTGCGCTTCCGTTTAATGATTTTATTGAGGCGCATTTCAACAACTATGTTGTAGTAGCCATCGCGTTAATTGTCTACGGTGTTCTGTTTATCATTGTGGAAAACTACAACAAAGGCAGAGAGCCGCAGTGCACAAGTCTGGAAGATCTGACTTTCAAGACTGCATTTTTGATTGGCTGCTTCCAGGTTCTTTCTGTTGTTCCGGGAACTTCCAGATCCGGTTCCACCATTATCGGAGGAATCCTGGTTGGTACCTCCCGTACCGTTGCAGCTGAGTTTACCTTCTTCCTTGGCATTCCGGTTATGTTCGGAGCCAGCCTTCTGAAGCTGCTGAAATTCGGCTTTGGATTTACAGGAACAGAGGTATTGATTCTGGTAATCGGTATGGTGGTTTCATTTGTGGTTTCCATCCTTGCAATCAAGTTCCTGATGGGCTATATCAAGAAGCATGACTTCAAGGCATTCGGCTGGTACCGAATCGTACTTGGTGCGCTGGTTCTGGTTTATTTCATCGGCAAGACCTTACTTGCATAAAATTATATATAAGAAATTTCGGCGTCAGCCTGCAGGGGAAACTTTGCGGGCTGGCGCTTTTTCTATGAAGTTTTTGACAGATTAGGGTGTTTCCTTACATAAGGGAATCGGTTATAATAGGAATTAAGAATTTAGTAAAAACGAGGTGTACTATGGGAAAATATATAATGGCATTGGACCAGGGAACTACCAGTTCCAGATGTATTTTATTTGATAAGAAGGGCAATATGTGCAGTGTTGCCCAGAAGGAATACAAACAGTATTATCCGAAGCCTGGCTGGGTGGAGCATGACCCAAAGGAAATCTGGTCCTCTCAGATTTCCGTGGCTACTGAGGCCATGAGCAAGATCGGCGTGGATGCAGAGGACATCCATGCCATCGGAATCACCAACCAGCGTGAGACAACCATTGTATGGGACAAAAAGACAGGAGAGCCTGTCTATCCGGCAATTGTGTGGCAGTGCCGCAGAACAGCCGATATGATTGAGAAGATGGAAAAAGATGGTATGTCAGAGCTGGTGCGAAAGAAGACCGGACTGATTCCGGACGCTTATTTTTCCGGAACCAAGCTGAAATGGATCCTGGATCATGTGGAGGGAGCAAGAGAACGTGCCCAAAATGGAGAACTGCTTTTTGGAACTGTGGACACCTGGCTGATCTGGAAGCTGACAAAGGGAAAAGTGCATGTGACTGATTACACCAATGCTTCCAGAACCATGCTTTTTGATATTCACCAGAGAAAATGGGACAAAGAGATTCTGGAGTATCTGAATATTCCCGAATGCATGCTGCCGGAGGTAAAGCCGAGCAGCTGCATTTACGGCTATACCAACGAGAATCTGATCGGCGGCAGAATTCCCATCGCAGGCGCAGCAGGAGACCAGCAGGCAGCACTTTTCGGCCAGTGCTGTTTCGAATCCGGTGATGTGAAAAATACATATGGAACCGGATGTTTCATGCTTATGCACACCGGAGATACAGCCGTAGAATCAAAGAACGGACTTCTTACCACCATTGCTGTAAAAGCCGACGGAACGCCCGGTTACGCTCTTGAGGGAAGCGTTTTTGTGGCTGGTGCGGCAATCCAGTGGCTGCGCGATGAGGTTGGAATCCTGGAAAGCTCCCCGGATTCCGAGAAATACTGTCTGTCTGTGTCAGACACAAACGGCGTCTATGTAGTGCCTGCTTTTACCGGACTTGGCGCGCCCTATTGGGATCAGTACGCAAGAGGAGCCATTCTGGGCCTTACCAGGGGCGCAGGAAAAGCCCATCTTGTGCGGGCTACTGTAGAGTCCCTTGCCTACCAGGTGCATGACGTGCTGGAAGCCATGGAAAAGGATTCCGGCCTTGATCTTAGCGCCCTCCGCGTAGACGGCGGCGCCAGCGCCAACAACTTCCTCATGCAGTTCCAGGCCGACCTCTTGGACACCCAGGTAGTCCGCCCAAGCTGCATCGAAACTACCGCCCTTGGCGCATCCTATCTTGCCGGCCTTGCCACCGGCTTCTGGAAAGACGCATCCGAAGTAAAACAAAACTGGCAGATCGGCCAGAAATTTGCCCCTCACATGACCGCCGAAGAACGCAGCAAGAAGCTGAAAGGCTGGAAGAAAGCTGTGAGATGCACCTTTGAGTGGGCGAAGGAAGATGAGACGAATATGTAAGCATCTTAGAAACACTCACTCTTCGTGCAAGCGAGAAGAGGATGAGAAGATAGAAGATAACAGAAGATTGCGCTGCTATACTGCAGGCATATCTGCAGTCCTAAACAAAAATGGCGGATCCATTTAATGGAATCCGCCAAAATAATTTTGTAAAGTGTCCAATATTAGAAATTATGAGACACCTGTTTTCTTTTGTGTATTTCGATTTTTGGCCGCCAAACGAAAGGCTTTTTCCATTGCTGGGGTAAGGGCAGGAGAATCTTCATCAAAAACAATATCCTTTTTGGCAGCAGCTTCTATTTGTTGAATTTGTTCTTTGGTTGGTTGCTGATTTCTATTCAAAGTAACTGTCTTGATCAAAGTAAATACTCCTTTCTTGAAAGACAGGCCACAGAGCAGCAGTGCTCCATGGCCAAAATAGTTTTCTTTATTATACATGTTAAACCCAACTTTAAGTCAAGAAAAATTTCCGGTGCTCCTGTTAAATGTAAAAGTAACTTCCTGATTATAAGACTTAATTCGCCTTCTTATACTTAATATAATTCACTACCATCATAGCCAGCTTAAATGTCAACGCATCCTCAAAGGTCCGGATATCCAATCCAAATTTCTTCTGTAGCTTTTCAAAACGGTACACCAGCGTGTTACGATGCACATAAAGCTGGCGGGAGGTTTCAGAAAGGTTCAGGTTGTTTTCAAAGAAGGTGCGGATGGTGGTAAGAGTCTCATCATCAATGGAATCCAGAGTCTCTTCCTTGAAAAACTCATCGATAAACATCTCGCAGATCTCTACCGGCAGCTGGTAAATCAGTCGTCCGATTCCCAGGCGGTTGTATCCGAAAACATTCTTGCCCGTGTAAAAAATCTTGCCCACTTCCAGCGCAGTGCGGGCCTCCTTATAGGCATCCGGAAGCTGCTTCAGGTCATCCGCAATATTGCTGTAAGAAACCCAGGCAGAAGTCATGGCCTCAGTATTCAGCATGTCTACCAGCATATGAGCAATGTCGTCCAGATCAGAATAATCTTCAGAAGGCTGCAGCTCCCGAAGGACAATAATTCCGGAGTCGTCAATAGCTGTGATAAAGTCACGGGTTTTGGCAGCAAAAATATTGCGGATGGTAGCAAGCGCATTCTCATCCTTGCTCTGTTTGGTCTCTACAAGGAAAACGGCACGTCTCACAGTTGTAGCAATGTGAAGCTTCTTGGCACGGTTAAAAGCGTCCACTTCAGAGTAGGAGCCAAGAAGAAGATTCTGCATAAAAACATTCTTATCACTTTTCTCCGTATAAGCGGTGAGCAGACTCTCAATCTGGCAGACAGCCAGTTCCCCGATAGTGGAAGCTGCCTCCGCATTTCCCCACACGATCAGAATATACTGAAGCTGGTGGTTTTCCATAACCTTGTAAAGGCGGCAGTTCATATTGGAAATACACAAAGCTTCCTCATCCTTAAATTCGTCCAGTTTCTCGGTGGAAGGCAGGGCTCTGTCGCAGGTGCTGATATAAATCGTGTTGTCTAAATGAACAAGGCAGAAGTCCAGATGACTGATGTTCTTCCAGTCTTCCAGACATTTCTGGAGAATCTGAAGTAATTTCATAAGGTTGTCTCCTTTGTGAAAAAAATAATAAAAATCCGTCCTAGATACTCACAGTATAACACAAAAAAGCCCCAGGGGAAAACCCCTGAGGCCCAATTTCATTCTTCTAAAAATTAGTTGCAGATAACAAGCTCTGTCTCTTTGTCGAAGAAGTGAGATTTCTCCATATCGAATGCGAATTTGATTGTATCGCCTGTCTTGGAGTTTGTACGAGGATCAACTCGTGCTGTAACCTGAGTTCCGTTTACATCGAAGTACAGGAATACTTCAGCACCAAGAAGCTCATAAACCTTAACGGTAGATGTCATTGGAGCGCTTGGAGAAGCCTCGATGAACATCTGGGAATCATGAATATCCTCTGGACGGATACCAAGAACAACTGTCTTTCCAACATAGCCGCCATCTTTCAGAACTTTCGCTTTTGCAGCTGGGATAACAACGTCATACTCACCAACCTTAGCAACAAGGTCGCCGCCTTTTTCTGCGATCTGAGCATCAAGGAAGTTCATCTGCGGAGATCCCATGAATCCTGCTACGAACAGGTTGCCTGGCTGCTCATAAAGGTGCTGTGGTGTATCAACCTGCTGAACAACACCATCTTTCATAACAACGATTCTGGTACCAAGAGTCATAGCCTCTGTCTGGTCATGTGTTACATAGATGATAGTTGCGCCCAGTCTCTGATGGATCTTGGAAATCTCAATACGCATCTGTACACGAAGTTTAGCATCCAGGTTGGAAAGAGGCTCATCCATAAGGAATACCTTAGGATTACGAACGATAGCACGTCCCATAGCAACACGCTGTCTCTGTCCACCGGAAAGAGCCTTCGGTTTACGATCAAGAAGTTTCTCAAGGTCAAGGATTCTTGCAGCTTCTCTAACTGCTTTGTCAATCTGGTCTTTCGGAACTTTACGAAGTTTCAGACCAAATGCCATGTTATCATATACTGTCATATGAGGATACAGAGCGTAGTTCTGGAATACCATTGCGATATCACGGTCTTTCGGCTCTACATCGTTCATAACTTTGTCACCGATCTTTAATGTACCACCGCTGATCTCCTCAAGACCTGCGATCATACGAAGTGTTGTAGATTTACCACATCCGGATGGTCCTACGAAGATGATGAACTCTTTGTCTTCGATTTCAAGGTTGAAGTCTTTAACTGCCTGGAAACCATTCGGGTAAGTTTTGTTAATGTGCTGTAATGATAAGCTTGCCATGATTTTTCCTCCAAATTTTCAATACATTATGATAATCAACATTTCTTCGATGCTTTTTTCATCTGCTGTTAGTATAGCGAAAATGACCTAAAAGGGCTAGGGCAGAATCATACAAACTTTTGAACTGTTTCTTGTCAATCTGACGAAAAAGCAGTGGCAGCAGGGGATCTCCTCTCGTTTATGAACATTCCCTGCAGTGATTTTGCCTGAAAAAGATGGATAAACCAGTCACATTTGCACAAAAACAGGTAGTAGATGTTCAGACCGCAGCCGTGCAGGGTCTCATAATTGCCCTGGCCTTTGGAGAAAATCACGTCTGCGCTTTGCAAAAGCTCCTGCGCATGGGCGCTGATTCCATGGAGCCAGGTGCCGCCTACATCGCTGCCGTTTCCCAGTACCGGGACAAGATCCGTGAGTCCGCAAAACTCTGCATCTTCCATGGTGGCGTCGTTTCCAGCCGGCAGACCGCGTACCAGTGCCGTGATCCGCACATTGGGAAACGTTTTCTTCAGAACCGAAATGGCAAGCTTATCCAGGACGATTTCGCCGCAGTTATCGGTAATATATACAACATTGGCAGCTTTTTTCATATCCTGGCAAAAGTTTTTGTACTCCTGTTCATCCAGAGTATCTTTGTTTTCGCTTTTGATAAGGGCAAGGGCAGTCTCTTGGCTGACCTCCGGAAGTGCTGCGAAATCGATGTAGTTGCCGGTGCGGGCATAGATCAGGGCAGTTTTCAGCGGATCCGCAGAATAGCGGATGGTGGAGCGAAGTTCCTCCTCCAGATCCAGCATAAGCTGGTCATATTCTCTGTTGATCTGGGAAAAATCCTCCATAGGGACGCCCCAGAAGGAGCAGTAAAATTTTTTCAGTTCCGTGGAAATGCTTGGAACACAGTCGCCTTCCTTTGGATTGTCGAAACGGCGGCGGATTGCTTCCATATATTGTTTTTTCCTGTCTTCATCATCAAAGTGACGAATCTTCGCTTCCTGCTTGCGAAGCTGACAGTTCATACAGCAGGGATTCAGTTTCATAGGGCCCTCCTTTTGGAAAAATGTGTGGTTAAAGGTCAAAAAAGTGGGAAAAATGATTTTTTTGTTATTATTATAGCAGAAAATAGAGCGGGAGAGTAGCAGTTTGTGCAGATAAAATATAAAAAACAGAGATGAAGACTGTATGTTTTACCCTGGAAAACATATCAGTACCCATCTCTGTATAGATAGAGTGTGTTTGAAATTGGGTTATTTTACCGCGGATTTCGCAAATTCAGTAGTAACAAGCTGTTCGTAATCTACTCTTTCAGAAAGCTCGCCTGCACTTTCCAGAATGTCCTGGAGAAGTTCGAAGCTGTCCTGTTCAAATACCAGATTGTCTTTCCAGGTGTCCTGTTCATAATAGCGGGTGACGATGATGGTGAGAGTATCCAGATCGGTTTCCGGGAACTGCGGTGCGATTACCTGTGCAATTTCTTCAGGAGTGTGGCTTTGCACGTAATCCATTCCCTTCTGAAGGGCGGTTGTAAAGCTTTGGATGACCTGGGGATTTTCATTGAGAAAGCTGGTTTTGGCGCTGTAAGAGGTGTAGGGGACGTATCCGGAATCTACGCCAAGAGAGGCAACCACATAGCCAGCCCCTTCTTTCTCAAGGGCGGTAGCGGAAGGCTCGAATTCCACTGTGAAAGCAGCAGAAGCATCACCTGTAAAAGCCGCCGCTGTGGAACCAAAGTCAATGCTCTGGTCGATTTCCAGATCTGCTGCCGGGTCAATGCCGTTGTTTTTCAGAATATATTCAAAAACCATTTCTGGCATGCCGCCTGTCATCATTATTACTATGTAAATAATCATCCGATAGTTGTTTCGCAGTGGTTTCTGGTGATAAATCCGGCAGATAGTCTTTGGTAAACTGTGCTATTTCTTCTTTTGATTTTATAATATTGTATGGTTTTAACGGATTATCTGTGGATTCAAGAATACCAAGTCCCTTCATCAGTTCAATATATGGAAGTATACTCTGTTTTGTTTTCTTGAATCCCAAATCAGTAATATGCTCTGACAGATATTTTGCAGAAGTAAACTCACGTTCATCCTCAACAATCAGTTTCATCACAATGGCAATAATGGTATTTTCTCTGCGGTTCATTTCATCGGCAGGACTGTAACGGATCAGATTGGATAATCCATATTTCAATGTAATTTCCGGCATTCCATCTTCGTCTACCACAATTTTTTCAATCAGAAGTTCAATATCTCTTCGGTCAAGACTTCCACCAGCAATGATTTTATCTACCACTTCAAGAGCATTCTTCAGTTTATCCTTTACATCTGGCGTTTCTATGGCAGTTTCATTCAGTTCCTTAATCTGCATTTCCAATCCATGAATCTGAGCAAACAAATCCTTCTGCATAGAATCGTAAGTCTCGTTGATTAAATCTTCATTTCCCGCAGCGACCGCAAGATCTTTTACTTTCTGAGTAAGCAGAACTTTCAGTTGACTTTTTCGCTCATTGATAGCTGTGTGTAGTTCCTGCCGTTTTTCCTCTATTGTTTTCTTTTCTGCTTCAAAATCCTTTAAATCATAAGTGGAAATAACTTCACAGAGAGCATTTCGGCACATTTTGATATAGGTCAGAACATCTTCCATCAGGTCGTCTTCTTCAATTAAATGTGCCTTGGAACAATAACGTCTGCCTTTGGTATTATAAGTAGTGCAGATGTAATATTTCCGTTCCCTGCTGGAAGTCTGGCGTTTGATTGGCGTGAGGCGGCTGCCACAGTCCTTACAGAACAGACAACTGCCAAAAGGATTCGGAATTTCTGAACCTAACCATTGTCCCCGACTTCCCCGATAATTGGTACGGTTGCGTTTTTCCTTTAATTCCTGTACCAGAGTAAAAGTAGCCTTATCAATAATTGCCGGGTGATGATTCTCAAAAATACATTGTTCTTCCTTTGGCACACGTTTATCTTTGCCATGAACCGTATTCCTTGCACGTTTTTTTAGGCGAAAGGTACCAATGTAAAAATCATTATCCAGAATCTCTTTTACCATAGCATCAGACCATTTAGAAGCTACCTGTCTTTTGGACAATCTGCCTTCTTCTATTTCACGTTCACGCTGTATCATAGATGGAGTAGGTGCCCCATGTTCGGTTAAATATGTGGCAATCTTGCGGTAGCCGGAACCGGAAAGATATAAGTCATAAATTTGCTTAATGTATTCTGCTTCTTTTGGTACAATTTCCAGAACAGTTTTATCCTTTTCATTACGGCAATACCCAAACGGTGGTCTGGTAATCAGTGTTCCTTCTTTCTGTCTGGCACCTATGGCACGTTTGATTTTTTTACTGGTGTCTTTAACATATCGCTCATTAAACCATGTTTTAATGCCAATCGTATCGTCACTGGAATCCATAGAATCATAATTATCGTCAATCACAACCAGATGTTTTCCACGTTCCTGAAATTCATCCAGAAGCAACAGCACCTTTGCATTATGTCTGCCAAGGCGTGAAAAGTCTTTGACATATACAGTATCAATATCTTTATCCAGATCAGCCATCATCTGCTGAAATCCTGGTCTGTCAAAGATATAGCCGGAAATGCCGTCATCTTCATACCAGCGGTCAATAACCACACCATGATCTGCTGCATACTGGTTGATAATCAGCTTCTGATTCTCTATGGAAACATAATTCCTTTTATCATCGTCTCTGGAGAGACGGACATATCCTGCATTCATAGACATTCCTTTCTTTGAATGTAAATATATTCATTAAGCACAATGTAATTATATTATATATCTAAAATTTAAAAATGTATATAACAAAATTTTAAGATTCTTAGAAACAGATAGTGTTAGATGCGTTGTTTGATTGCGGAAGCATGTAGAATTTGATATAATTTAAAAAATAGAAACTTAACAAATCGGAATTGACAGAGGTAATGAAATGTTTGAAGAATTAGGAATTAGTTTTGGCACAGCACTAATTGTCTTACTTGCATTATATTTTATAATTAAGTGGGCGGTCAAAAATGGAATAAAAGAAGCCTATAGGGATATTACAGGGAAAATCACTGCCGAGGATATTGAGGCAGAACAAATATGTAATGAACTAGGTCTTAACGAAGAGGAAAAATAGTTAATAAAGAGAGGTGCATATGCTATGCCAGGTATACTCGTGGTCGAAGATGATGAAAATTTAAATCGTGGAATTACATTCTCACTGAAAAAATCCGGATATGAGGTTTTTTCTGCAGAATCAGTGAAAAAAGCGAAAAGAATTGCAAGTGATAATAATGTGGATGTTACCATTTGTGATGTGAATCTTCCGGATGGGAATGGACTGGAATTTGTAAGGTGGATGAGAAGCAATTATAATACATACATTATTTGCCTTACAGCGCTGGATCAGGAGATGGATCAGGTTATGGGATATGAAGCAGGGGCAGATGATTATATTACAAAGCCGTTTAGCCTTTCGGTACTTCTTTTGAAAATAGAAGCACATTTCCGCCGCAGACAGGAGAAAACGGAAGCCGGAAAGATGATTTCGGGAGATATCGTATTTATCGCAGGAGAAATGAAAGTCCTGATAAAGAGTCGTGAAATCAGTCTGACAAAAACGGAGTTGAAAATGCTGACTTTTTTTCTTCAGAATCCGAAACAGATTCTTTCAAAAACACAAATATTGGAAAATGTGTTTGATCTGGAAGGGGATTTTGTGGATGAAAATACAATCGCTGTCAATATCAGAAGACTCCGTGAGAAAATCGAAGACAATCCGGCTGCACCGGTCTATATAAAGAATATCAGAGGTCTTGGGTATATATGGAATCAGGAGGTAAGGCAGTGCCAAAGAGATATCGCAAGAAGATTACAGTAGTGCTCTCCTTGGTATTACCTGTCATATTATTGTTTGCAATATTAAATTGCTTTACCACGTATGTGTTTTATGAAGATTATAAATATAAAATGAATCTTATGACAGAGATTGCTGCAAAGGAAGAATTTTCCGGGCTGGATGCTGTTTCGGAATTGCTTAAGGATAAGGATATTGAAACTAACGAACAGGGAAGGCGATTATTGGAGCAATATGGATACTGGGGGAATAAAGGGAATGCATTTTATTCGCAATTCCGGCATCAGGTTATGGTGACCGGTGCTGTAAGCACTGTGATATGCGTGCTTCTTTTGACTTTTTTACTTTATTGGAAGAAAAAAGAAGATGCGTGTCATCAGAAAATTTTAGACCAGTTGGAAGAAATTCTGATCAGATTCCGTGAAAATAAATTTGATGATTTACTGAAAACGGAAAATCATGCAGAACTGGAAAAATTGAATGACCAGCTTGAAGCAATCGGACATCATATTCAGTTGATAAAGGAAGAAGCAAGGGCAGAAAAGGAGAACACGAAAGAAATGGTTTCTGATATTTCTCACCAGTTAAAGACACCGGTTGCAGCTTTGGATACATGTTTTAGTGTGCTGATGCAGAATGACTTAAGTGCCACAGAACAGGAGGAGTTTCGTATCCGTTGTCGGAGTGCTCTGGATGGACTGGAGACATTATTGCAGTCGCTTCTTGAAATATCCAAGATGGAAACTGGACTGATTCAGATTAATAAGAAAAAACTTCCGCTTATGGATACTGTCATATCTGCTGTGAACCGCACTTATCCTAAAGCGGATGAGAAAGAAATTGAATTCGTTTTTGACTATGAAAAAGAGCTGGAAACATGCACGATTATGCAGGATAAAAGGTGGCTTGGTGAAGCTGTGATCAACGTTCTGGATAATGCAATCAAGTACAGTCCGTGTGGTTCAAAAATATTTATCCGGTTACAAAAAAGAAACGATCTTGTAAGAATGGAAGTTGAGGATCAGGGAATTGGTATTCCGCAGAATGAGTATCACAAAATTTTTCAACGATTTTACAGAGGAAGTTCCAAGGAGGTCATGGAAAAGAGTGGTACAGGAATCGGACTTTTTCTATCGAGAGAAATTATCGAAAAACACGCAGGTACGATTACGGTAACCTCCGGCAAAAAGAAAAAAGGAAGCACGTTTGTGATTCAATTACCATATGTTGGTTAAATTTTAAGTGAGCAGAAATCTTACAATTCTGTAAGACTTCTGCTCGTTTTTTGAAAGTGAAATGAAAGATTGTCCTGATACAATTTGGATGTAGGATGAAAAATGACTATAAACAGGCAAAGAAAGCGTGCTGAAAAGGTACGCTTTACAGAATGAAAAAGGAGGCATCACATGAGTGTGATATTAGAAACCAAGCAGCTTTGTAAGTTTTATGGCGCAGGTGAGAATCAGGTCAAAGCGGTCAATCAGGTGGACATTCAGATTGAGCAGGGAGAATTTGTCGCAATTGTTGGAAAGTCAGGTTCCGGTAAAAGTACATTACTTCATATGCTTGGAGGGCTAGACACCCCGACAAAAGGCAGTGTTACTTTAGCAGGGAAAGATTTATACAGGATGAAGGAAGATGCCCTTGCTGTTTTCCGCAGAAGAAAAATCGGATTTGTTTTTCAGGCATTTAATCTGGTTTCATCTGTTAATGTCTGGGAAAATATTGTACTGCCACTGGGGCTGGATGGAAGAAAAGTGGATGAAGCGTATGTAAATGATATTATTGCAACTCTGGGGATTGAAAACCGGATTTATAATCTGCCAAATCAGTTATCCGGAGGACAGCAGCAGAGAGTAGCAATTGCAAGAGCACTGGTGAATCGTCCGGAAATTATATTTGCAGATGAGCCGACAGGAAATCTTGATTCTAAGACCAGTGATGAGGTAATCGCTCTGCTTAAGATGACAGCAAAAAAATATGGACAGACAATTGTAATGATTACCCATGATGACGAAATTGCACAGGTCGCTGATCGTATTCTGGTAATTGAGGATGGACAGGTGGTGGATTTTAGATGAAGACAATAAGCAGGATTGCATATAGCAATGGCAAAAAGAACAAGACAAGAAGTATACTGATCATGATGGCAATCTGTCTGACCACGATGCTGCTTGTTATCATCAGTACTGTGGGAAATGGGGTAATTCATTTACAGAAAAGTCAGGCGGCAGGATCATATGGAAGCAATTATGGTTTGTTTGTTTCCGCAGACGGGTCGCAGTTAAAAGAAGTAAACCGCCGTGCGGAAATAGATGCTACAGGCACTATGTGCACCGAAGGTATCATAAAAGGCAATGAAAAAGGCGGGTTTGTCTGCATGGATGAGACTGCAAGAAAAATGCTTCCCTATAATAAGGAATATGAGTTAAAGGAAGGAAAGTATCCGGTGGGAACGCAGGAAATTGCCGCAGGAAGAGCATTTTTTCGTGCAATGGGATATGATGATGTAAAGGTCGGAGATACGGTTACACTGGATTACCGCGCAGGGATGCAGTCAGAATATAAGCCGGAAGAATTTGTTGTCAGCGGAATCCTATATGATCGGGATGAGTATACCATCGAGGCATCTTATGTTGCTTTCGGGTCACAGGAGTTTTATGATGAGCACGTCGCAGAGAATGACAGACAGTATAATATTTATTTTACTTTAAATGATTCTGCAAATGTATCTATGAATAATATTGATTCGGTTATAAAGCAGATTGCAGCAGCTTGTGGGATCGAAGAAAAAAACGTTATAGTCAATGATCTCTATTTGCAATGGGTCTTGCAGCCGAGTTATGAAACAATTGCGGTATGCGGGGTTTTGATTCTTGCAATTGTACTTTTCTCTGTTGTGGTTATTTATAATATTTTTCAGGTCGGTATTGCCAACAAGATACAGGAGTATGGAAAAATCAAGGCTCTGGGAGCGACAAAAAAGCAGATGAAACAACTGATCTTCAGAGAGGGCATTTTTTTGACATTTTTTTCAATACCAGTTGGATTGCTTTTGGGCTTTCTGATTGCAAAATGCGGTTTTAACTGGCTGGTAGAACAGGGGAACCTTGTATCAACCGGAACTGGCTCTATGGGAGTTCAAAATCAGCAGGTTCCTCTGTTTTCCCTGCCTGTTATGCTTCTCTGTATTTTCGTATCATTTCTTACCGTTGCTTTGGCACTGCGTAAACCAATGAAAATTGTTTCACGGATTTCACCTATCGAAGCAACACGGTATTTAGAAAATGCAGAAACACAAAAAAAAGGAAAACGAAATGGCAGAAAAAATGTCACCGTGTTTTCTATGGCAATGGCAAATGTAACGGGTAATCCCAAAAGAACTATTGGTACTATCCTCACAATGGGTTTTTCTTGCGTATTGTTTGTGATTATCTCTAATTATGTGGGAAATATTGACACGGAGCATGAAGCACGTCTTTCCGTTAATCATGGACAATTTGAACTGCAGCTTGACTATTCTGCTGAGTATGATGAAAGATATCCGGAGAATAATCTGGATACGATTCTGACGGATGATCCATTGAATGATTCGCTGATTGAAGAAATCAAAAGCATTCCGGGAGTAACAGATGTCATGACGAGAGAGATTGTCTCTGTAAATCTGAACGGAACAAGATTTCCGGCTACTATTGTGAGTAAAAAGGATTTTGATTTTATGCGCCAAGAAGGGGATATTGGCTCTATGGACTATGATCAGGCGGTAAAGAATGGTGATATTTTCTTTGGCTGGTCAACGTGGATGGAACAAGATGGATATGCTCCGGGTGAATCCATTGCATTTGACTTTGAGAATGGAAGTGGAACCTATACCTATCAGGGAAAGATTGCAGGATCTTTTGTAAGTGCGGACACTTATCTTGTCATTCCGGAAGGTGTATATCGTTCCATGAATCTGAGAGGAACAGCCTATGGCTATCTGTGGGTGGACTGTGATAAAAAAGATGTGGCATCTGTAGAACAAAGTCTGAATACTTTGATTTCTAATACTTCGCATATAAAAATGGATACTTATCATGCGCAGTTACAATCTGCCGAATTTGCAAGCAGCATGATGAAGCTTGGCTGTTATCTGTTTATGGCTATTGTAGGACTCATCGGGTTTATGAATATGGCGAATACCATGATCATGAATATTACGACAAAAAAGCAGGAATATGGTATATTACAGGCTGTGGGTATGACAAATAAACAATTAAATTTATGCCTGCAGTTACAGGGACTGATTTTTACGGTTGGTACCATATGCGTAGCTTTGATCATTGGTCTGCCGCTCGGCTATGCACTTTTTTCTTATGCAAAACATAATGGAATATTTGGAATGAATATCTATCATGTTCCAATCGTACCAATTTTTATTATGATTTTTTTGGTCGGTCTGTTGCAGATTGTACTTTCCTGCGTTTTAAGCAGTAATCTGAAAAAGGAAACGCTGGTAGAAAGAATAAGGTATCAGGGATAGCAAGTAATATTCGCTGTACTAGGTCTTAACGAAGAGGAGAAATAGATAACTTCCATTTTACAGAAGAATTACGCAAAAAAGAAGCGGCGGCTCTGAAAACAAAAACTGGTTAAATTATACACTATCCCAGTGATTTTTAACCAGTGCTTTAATACCATCATGAATATTAGTGTTTGAATCTCCATCCAGAAATGTGACAACCCTGAAGCCAATATCAGCATATTTCTTACGTTCAGCTTCAAATTCTTCCTGTGAAGAAAAATCATTACGCCAAAGATAATACGTTGGCTTCCGCAAGGCTATCACATCCTTTCTTTTAAATTTTCTATAACTATCATATAAAAAGTGGACAGTTTTCGTGTCTGTCCACTTTAAAATAATTTTACCGTTCACGATCTGAATGGGTTAATTGTCCTCGTTTTGCCAGTTCCAGTATTTCTGGTGGAATACAATTCATCAGATTCTGGAGATTTTCATAGTCAGCTCTGAGCCTGGCATCATCCATTTTCTTTCGTATACTGCTGGACGTTGCTTCTTTTACCTGTCTGCTCAAATCCTGTGTCTGCCTTTTTAATGATACATTATCTGACTTTAAGGAACTAATCGTCTTATCATATTTCCGAACCTGTGTCTGAAAGTTCTCCATTGCGGGGAAAAACTTCTGTAAAAGTTCCACTGCTTTATCTGTATTTTTATCGGCATTAAAGAGATTTGTATTTTCCAGTAAATCCGTAATCTGCTTGGCCTGTCTGGTTAGATGTGCTGCTTCTTTGAAAAGTCGTGGTGGAATATGTTCATGCCCGGTCATGCTGGCGGCTTCTCCACGTTCCAGATCTGGATATTTTTCTACCATGTGTTTCCAGAACTCATCCTGCCACCAGGTCAGCTTTTTCTTATTTCCAAGAATCTCTTTTGCACAGAGCCTCCCATCTTGGGTTATCGGGACAAAGGAAAGGTGCATATGTGGAGTTTTCTCGTCCATATGCACCACAGCCGAAAGGATTGTTTTTGAATCTTGATATTTCTCTATAAATTCCAAAGCTGTTTGGAAATACGCTCTGACTTCACTCTTTTTCTTACCTTTGAAAAATTCTGGTGTGGCAGTAATCAAGGCTTCAATAACACGTACACTGTCTTTGCGTGTCCGGCATCTGTATTCTTCAATCAGTCGATTCGATTCTGCCCGGTACTTTCCGACTGGTTCAACCAAGTGATAATTCAGATTTTTTCGACTGTTATCTATATCCAGATTGCTGGCATATTTTCCTTTTTTCCGTTCATTATGTGCTTCAATATTGCTGATTTCAGGTCCTTTGTATTTTGCAAGCCTTAAAATGCCGTATTGTGCTTTCTGCATTTGTATCTCCTCCTTTCCGAAAAACAGGCTAATTGTCATGCTACTTCCGACAGCCAGCCTGAAAAATATATAATGTGTAATTTGCATTGAATCACTATGTACATACGTACCAGATTGTATTTTGTCTGAACTGCAATCATAGCATCTGAGAAACTTCGATTTTTTAATGCAGTCATAGAATTTTCTTCACACCAGAGCCGATAGCTCTCATACAGTTCCTTGGAACTTGCACTTGCTTCTGGCTGAAAACGAATGTATCCTTCTGATTCTAAAAACTCCAGTACATTGTTATTGTCTCGTTTCACATTTTCACGATTCGCCTTGATGCGGGGACTTTCTGTAAATTTAAAATCCTGACGGACTAACCGTTGTAGTCCTTCAAACGCCCAGAGAAAAATACTTTCGGCTTCATTCTTCATTTTTTCTGCCAGATAGGGATCATCTACACGATCAGTAGGTTTCTCCTTTGTTGTCAGTACTAATTGCCTTCGGTAAAATCCATCACTCCGGTCATACAATGCCTGCAAATCACCATTACTGAATGCAAGCAGTCTGGAAAAAAGACATCCCTGGTAACTTTGCTTTCCTTTACGTTCCAAGTCCATTTTCCCCTGAGCAGTAACAATGGATTTCACATAACTGGTCTGTTTCAGACTTTCGAATATTTCCCCACGAAGGGGCAGATCATCAGTAATCCGCCCCTCCGGAGTAAAAAAATGCATTGTTGGCAAAGAGTATTTTATGCGTATGGAGAAATTCCTCACAAAAGGCAGCTTCATTGATATTGGTTCCGTCAAACCAAACTGGATAGTTACTAAGCTGCTTCTTCATATGTATCCTCCTCATCACGAGGCCCTGAAAGATATTTCAAATCTTCCAGATAGCCTGTTTCTTTCATGGATTTTACAACTTCAAAACCTTCCTCTTCATCTGCAAAGGTCAGATAGTCTGCCAGATATTCGATATAACTCAGACTTTCATATGCTTCTTCAAATCGTTCGTCCATAGGTAAATCTGGTCGTTCTGGTGCATACAATGCTTTCCATTTTTCCAAACGATGAAGATATTCGCAAACCATTTTCTGACATTCACATAATTCTTTCTGTCTGTTCTTTGTTTCCATGTACTCTGGCTTTTTCAGAGCTGCTATTACTGGCAGATTATCTGGTGTAATACCAAAATCTACAGCAATTTTCTTGGCGGCTTCATAGTTACTCAGTCCGAATAGATTTGCAACAAACTGAATCACATCTCCGGTTGCACCACAACCAAAGCAGTAGTAATAAGTGGTATTCAGTTTCATACTTGGATGATGGTCATTATGAAATGGACAACAGATCATGTTGTTTCTTCCAATTTTCATGCCATAATATTCTGCAGCCTGTCCGACTGTTACAGTTTCTTTTATTGTTTCAAATAATCTCATTCTATTTTCCTCCTGATTTAAGTTTGAATTTAGAGCTGTGCCGTTTTATCCAGTTCCTTTCCAGACAGGCAACCCTTCTCGGCGCTGTGTCGTCTCTTTGTGAGCGCTCTTTTCGGATCAGAAAATCGTGGCGGTTTATAAAGTTCCGGAACGGTCATTTAGTTTTCAAGGTTCTGTCTGATCGATCATGTTGACAGTTTAGCATGAAAAAATCGTATCTTTAGGATCTTTGCAAAAAACGAAAATCACAGGTAAGATACGAATAAAAATTGCAAATTTGCATAGAGACAGATATAATTGAATTTACGCAGGAGGTGATAAAAATA
The DNA here is from genome assembly GCF_025566865.1 of Blautia acetigignens. Lineage (NCBI taxonomy): Bacteria > Bacillati > Bacillota > Clostridia > Lachnospirales > Lachnospiraceae > Blautia > Blautia acetigignens. The sequence goes on along the minus strand of NZ_JAOQJM010000002.1, from coordinate 339,676 downwards.
GGAAAAGCAGATTCAAATATAAACACTAGTAGTTTTGCATGGCGTTTACATAATTTACGTGACAAGCATGGGTTAAGCCAAATGCAACTGGCAAAAGAACTTCATACAACAAGTTCTCAAATTAGCCGTATTGAAAGTAGAGTTACCGAATATCCCAGTATAGAAATTGTTATAGAAGCTGCCAAATATTTTCATGTTTCAACAGATTATCTGCTTGGAATCACTCAGATCACTTCAACCAAAAGTTATGATATATCGGAACTTGGACTGTCGGAAGAATCGGTAACGAGACTGATTACCAGAAGAATAGATGTAGATATTTTGAACCGATTATTGGAGCATGAAAATTTTCCAAAATTATGTATTATGATTCGGAATTATTTTGATGATACTATTGCTGAGGGCATCATGGCACGAAATAAGATGATTGATTTTGCCGTTGATCAACTGACTGATCTGATGACTGCGGAACCAGCAAAAAGAAAAGAGATTATAAAAGATAAGCAGTTTTTAAGCCTCACAGAAATTAGGCGCGAATGAAGCAGACATTGAAAAAATCAAGATTCAGTTTATGACAATATTGCGTGATATTAAATCTGGTATGGAGAAAAAAGAACCAACAAAAGCGGTTGCTACAGCCGAGGCCGTACAGATGATTCGGGACGCATTGCCTGATAAGCTAGCTTCCGATATTACAAGTACTGATTTAGCAAATGCAGTAGCTTATTATATGGGACAGACAACAGATCTGAATGATGAGGGACTTGCAATGGTGCAGAATTTGGCAAAATATATTTGTGACAATAGTGTACCTGAGAAGAATTCAGAGAATAGCTGACGTAAGCATAGATATACCTTTCTTCAAATGTGGCATCATCTGAATAACAGCATTGTTATACTAATATTCAGACTTAGTTCTGTTCTTTCAGGCAACTCCTTTACGGAGTACCTTTCAGCACAGAATGCCGGGAATTGGGGATAATCGCAAGAATATAGAATTTCTTCCCGGCAGCCACAATTTCATAAAGGTATAACACACTAGACTTTCCTGAGGGAAAATCGTGTGCCAAGGGGAGTGCCGCCCCTTTGGATACCCTTGCTTGAATACTGAGATTATTTGGCAGGCGTCGCGGCTCCTGCATCTCTTTTAATCCATAGGGTGTGTGGTTGCAACGAAATTTACCACCTCAAATAATCATGTAATTATCATAGTCGAAAATTGGACATCTGTAAACTAGATTTAGGTATTATATGAACAAAAAAATGATGTATAATATTCATAGATTACAACAATGTTAAGGAGAGAACGAATGAATTTAGAAATATATCAAAAATTGTGTGCTGAATCAAAAATTCTCTGGACACAGCATTGTTTACAGCGAATGCAGGAAAGAGATATCAGTCGTGCCGATGTAAAAAATGGAATTGCAACCGGTGAAATCATAGAAGATTATCCAGATGATTTTCCTAATCCAAGCTGTCTGATTTTTGGATATAATGTAAATGGGCAGATTTTGCATATTGTTGCAGGTTGTGATAATATAAATATATATATCATAACAGCGTACTATCCAGATACAAAGAAATTTGAAGATGATTTAAAGACTCGAAGAAAGAGGTGATGGATATGTGTATGTATTGTAAAAACAGTACAACAGTAAATAGTACAACAACACACGTCGTAAATTATAAAAATTGCATTATTGTAATTAAGAATGTTCCATGCCTTGAATGTGAGCAGTGTGGGGAAAAATATTATACGGACGAAGTTGCTGAACGACTTGAAACGATTGTAAATATGGCAAAGAAACTGATGCAGGAAATTGCTGTTATTGACTATCCACAGGTAGCTTAATAATTTTCTATATTTTTATTGCATTTTTTCTGAAAACACCGTATAGTATCAATCAGTGATCAGATTACAGATACTTGAGAAGCCTGTGATCGAGAGAGGGTGCCGAGGCCCCTCTCTTTTCTTTTATCTTTTCTTTGCACTATTCAACCCATCCACCCAATTACACAAAATTACAATCGTCTCATAATTTACATTGATATATGCATGCCACCTTTACGTCCACCAAGAACTTTCTTGCCTTTTAGGTCCTCCCATTTAAAATCAGGCATTTCCTCCCTGGCCACCAGGAAATTTCCAGCTCTCTGGGTGAGCTGTGCAAAGTTCACGGCCGGGTCGGTGGCACCTTCCTGATAGGCATAAATGGATGCCTCAGCCCCCATAAATCCAATATCTGCTTCACCAGAGATTAGTGCTGTCAGAACCTTATCTGCCCCAAATCCAGTCACCAGTGTCAGATCCAGCCCTTCTTCTGCGAAGTAGCCTTCTTCAATGGCCACATACTGCGGCGCATAAAAAATAGAATGCGCAACCTCATTCAGAGTAACCTTCGTAAGCTCTTTCTCCTCATTTTTTCTCGCAGTCACTGTAAACGGCAGCGCCGTCACCGCCAGAACCACTGCCGCCGCAGCCGAAATCCATTTTTTATTTCTCATGCAGATGAACTCCTTTTTTGACTTCTGGTTTTAGGATATGCAAAAGGCACTCAAAGGGTTCAAAATAGAACAAATATACAGAGAGAAGTGAAAATACTACATTGTTATGTAATCGGCTATCACTTTACCGCTTGAAAGTAACGATTGTTTATGGTGAGTTGCAGCTAACTCATAAATACAGGAGGCACTATGATCAAGGTTACGAATTTATCAGAAAAAGAATTACGGGAAATTGGTCTTCAAACGGTACATCTGGTTCGTGAAGTATATCGCAAAAGGCGGGGACAATCTTGAAGCAATTATGAGAAAGCAAAAGCGGAAGTATGTAGTGGTCCAGCTTCTGGCAATTCCGGAAAAATACCAGCACCAGGGCCATATGCGCCAAAAGATTGTTTTCCATCGCCAGTTTCATCATAGATTTTTCTGACGGCCATCTGTCCATTACACAAACAGCTGCCAGAAGCCTGACCAGAAATCTCTTGCACCATCCCTACAGCACCCTTTCGAATCCCGAATGCGCATACCCCCATCAACAAAATGCCAAGTATCAAACCTTCCAACAGTACTTGTGCGATCATACTCTTTCTCCTTCTTCTGCTGGATCATTTTTCGCTTGCTTTGTCCGGTTAGTTTTATCTTACTTTTAGTTTAGCACACTCTTATATAGAGCTGCAACCGGAAGTTTGCGGTACCGAAAACAAAATTTTTGACTTTCCAGTGGATTTATGGTAATGTGGTTAGTAGTATCTAACGAAAAAAATAAACGTGAAGGAGATGACTGCTATGACACCGGAAGAATATAAAAAACTCTCTATCAAAGAATTTACGCAGGCCGCAAAAGTCTATGACAGCGGACATGCTGGTATTTATGAAATGTGCAAGGATGATTACCCACCGATTCTGGCTGAACTGAAAAAAGAAGAGTTTCACGATGTGCTGGACTGCGGATGCGGAACAGGACCGATGATTGAGCTGCTTCATGAAAAATACCCGGATAAACATTATGTAGGGCTTGACCTCACCCCCGAAATGATCCGTGTGGCTCAGGCAAAAAATCTTTCCAATACGGAATTTCTCGTAGGCGACAGCGAAAATCTGCCTTTTGCAGAGGGTTCTTTTGATGCAGTTATTTGCTCCAACAGTTTCCATCACTATCCGAATCCCCAGGATTTTTTCAATAGTGCATATCGCGTTCTGAAAAAAGGCGGCCGCCTGGTTCTGCGTGATTATACCTCATCTGATTTCGTTGTCTGGCTGATGAATCATCTGGAAATGCCGCTGGCAAACCTGGTTGGACACGGCGACGTAAAAATACATAAAGCTTCTGAATTCATCTCCATGGCACAGAAGGCTGGTTTCATCGTGCTGACTATGGAGAAGCAGAAAGGCTTTCGGGCGCATCTTGTGGCACGGAAATAAGTATTCGTTGGTTCAAAAAAGAGGGCGCTTCGGCGCTCTCCTTGACTTTCCCATTATATTGAAATATATACAAAAAATACTGGCAGGATGCTTTCAAACACACCCATGATCAATATGAGAACCGCTATAACAGCCATTCCGCTTCCCATTACTCTGCATAATTTTTTCTCGTTATATTTTGCCTTTTCTTCTTTGGAAGCAGTATTGTATCCGGAAATAAGCCAGCTTCCACGCCCCAGAAGCAAAACTATGGAAAATACTGCAAATACTATAAAAGCAATCCATACAACCCAGTCTGGTCCCGCCGAGATATCTTTTAATTTCATTCGCAGCACCTCCGCAATTCTGATTTTACAGTATTTAAACAGGTTCTAAAGTATTTGGCAAAATTATAGCAGTTTCTATCTGGTTTTACAATACAAATATGGTACTATGAATTCCCTCCCATTTGCATCTCTGAAAACCCTTCTTATTTCCCACCAGTTAAAAAAATTGAAAATTACTTAACAACAATTCAATTGTCCCCTGCCCGCAATCCTGTTATGATTTACTTACAAAAGCTTTTGCTGTAACTGATTTTTATATATGATGATGTCACCGGCTGGTGACAAGTTCGTTTAGAGGAGATAACAGGAATGGACATTGGAAGTGTAATTAAGAAATACAGGAAAGAATCCGGTTTCACCCAGGAGGAGATGGCAAATCGGTTAGGAGTGACCACGCCGGCTGTGAATAAGTGGGAGAACGGCAATTCGAAGCCTGACATTGATTTGTTGGCGCCCATTGCAAGGCTGCTTCATATTTCCCTGGATACGCTGCTGGCTTTTCGGGAAAATCTTACAGATGCTGAGATTGAAGAACTGATCCGGGAAATGGAAAAAATGTTTTCCGAGGAAGGCTATGAGAAGACCTATCAGTGGGCAGTCAACACCATAAACGAGTACCCAAACTGCAATCTGCTCATCTGGCAGATCGCGGTCATGCTGGATTCCAGAAGAATCCTGGGAGAGTGCGAGAATCCGGACAGGTATGATGACCAGATTAATTCCTGGTATGAACTGGCGCTGAATGATGAGAACGAGAGCATCCAGCACCACGCAGCGGATTCCCTGTTTGGATTTTATTTAAGAAAACAGAACTACGAAATGGCAGAAAAATATTTAAACTATTTTTCCGACTATGACCCAATGAAAAAGGTAAACTGGGGCAGACTCTATATGGAGCAGGGAAAAACAGAAGAGGCATATGAAAAGCTGGAGAATGCTGTTTTTTCAGAATACACCACCTTAAATCTGGCTTTTTCCATTATGACAGCAAAGGCTCTTAAGGAAAAGAACGGTGCATACGCAAGATTTCTGGCGGAAAAAATGTGTACTCTGGCTGCTGTATTTGACATGGGAAAATATAACCAATGTGCCCCTTTGCTTAATATTGTAACTGCAGAGAAAAATGTGGAAGATACCTTCCAGGTAGCAAAGCAGCTTCTGGAAAATGTGGACACCATATGCGATTTCCGGGAATCCAGGCTGTACCAGCACATGGAATTCAAAACCGCCGAAAACCCATACACCAGGGAAATGGAAGAAAACCTGCTGACATTATTCCGGGACGGAGAGGACTTCTCCTACATGAAAGGCTATGAACCCTGGGAAAAACTGCTCGGTAAGTCATAATACTTATATGGTGTAAAAAAAGAGATTATCCGGGAAAAGGAACGCTTCGCCGGATAATCTCTATCGCCGGAATAAGCGTAGCCGCAGGAGAAGTTTTTCCATTGTATTTCAGATAAACCTTCTCATTATAATACCAGTCAGACTGAAGAATCTTGGTGATCGCATTATTTAATTCCGCGTACAGTTCCGGGCTTTTCTTGCTCACTCCCAAATAATAAGGAGAATATCCGATTTTCAAAATGGAATTCCAGAGATACTTGGAAATCTCTTTTTCTGCAACTGTTGTGGAAACAATGGCGTCCAGCTTGCCGCTGTTCATATCAGCGTACCGTTTCTCACTGCTTTCAAATAGGTCCACCTAAATACTTCCTTTATTGATTCCCATCCGGCATAATAGGCGATTTGCTGAAGATATTCATAGCCATATCCGGATTTGGGGGCATTTCCTTCTCCTTCCTGATAACCTGGATAAATCAGATAGCCAACGCGAACCTTTTTCAGTCTCTGGCCCGGTGTGTCATCAGCGTCTGCAGCCTGTACCCCTGCGTCAACAAAAGTCTGCAAGGATTTTGGAGTATTTTAGTGACGTGCAAAATTTAGATGTACAGTTTCTGACAACACTGCTATAATGAAACTGATAAAAACAAAAATACCCGGGAACCATAAGACCGGGCAGAAGTAAGCGAAATAACAGAACAGATATCAGGAGGAGCTATGAGTACTATAAAAGAAGAAATCCACGCATTATCAGAAGAAATGCTTACCAATCTTGGAAAGCTGGTTGCAATTGATTCCCAGCTTGCTCCGGCAAAAGAGGGAATGCCATTTGGGGAAGGCCCTGCCAAAGCACTTGAGATGGGACTTCAGATCGCACAGGAGCTTGGCTTTAAGACTGTGAATCTGGACAATTACTGCGGTTATGCAGAGATGGGCGAGGGAGAGGAAATCGTCGGCATCGCAGGACACCTGGATATTGTTCCGGTAGGCGGTGACTGGACTTATGACCCATTTGTGCTGACACGCAAAGGGGACTACGTATACGGCAGAGGAACCACAGATGACAAAGGACCTGTGATCGAAGCCCTCTATGCAATGAAGCTTCTCCGTGATTCCGGTGTGAAGCTGAACAAGCGTGTCCGCCTGATTATGGGCTGCAACGAGGAGACTGGCTCCAAATGCATGAAGCATTATAATGAAGTAGCAGAAGAGCTGTCCTGCGGCTTTACTCCGGATGCCAATTTCCCATGTATCCACGGCGAAAAAGGGCATATGTCTATGATGGCATACTCCAAGAATACAAAGATCATTTCTATGAACGGCGGATTTGTTTCCAATGCAGTGTGCGACAACTGCACCACCGTGATTCCGGCAGAAGCAAGGCTGAAAGAGAAGCTTGAGGCTGCTTTTTCCCAGACAAAGCTTCAGGAATATAAAGTAACAGAAGAGAACGGAACCCTTACCATCTATGCCAAAGGAGTTCCTGCCCATGCAAGCACACCGGCACTTGGAATCAATGCAGCAGGCGTAACCTGCCAGTGCCTGGAAGAGGCTGGATTTGAAGATGACTTCGTGAAATTTTACAACAGCCACATTGGCACAGACTGTGACGGTTCCGGTGTAGGCCTGAAATTCGCAGACGAATACGGCGACCTTACCTTCTGCAACGGCATTGTGAAAACACAGGACGGCGTGATTTCCTGTACTATTGATATCCGTGTTCCGGTTACCTTAAAGGCAGACCAGGTGCGCGAAATGTGCCAGGGCAGACTGGAAGACGAGAACGGACGCATTGAGATCGGAACAATCGGCAATCCTCTGTTTTTCCCAAGAGAGTCTCCGCTTGTCAATGCACTGTACAAAGCATACGTGGATGTAACCGGTGACACCGAAAACAAGCCAATGGTAATCGGCGGCGGAACCTATGCTAAATCCCTGAAGAATATTATCGCATTCGGACCTGAGAAACTGGGTATTGATTACCACATCCATGGTGCTGACGAGTTTATTCTTGTATCCGGCATGGAAGAGGCAGTTCTGGTATATATGGAAGCGATTAAGAATCTTCTTGCCATCTAAAAAATTGGTTGAAAAACAAAATCTTTAATGCTATAATTTTCCAGGACTAATCCAGTTCACAATTAAATAATGGGCAAAGCAGTCGAAAGGCTGTGACGCAATATAGGGCCTGTGAAATGGCAGCCAGTTGCAGATACAAGATGATGCAGGGGAATACTATAGATTGGTCTATGGTATTCCTCTTTTTGGTTACCAGAGAAACCATGCAGCAATACAGGAGAGAAATATATTTATGTGGGAGAAAGACATCCAGCTTGAAGAACTGAATACCGAAAACTCTGCTTCCTATGAGGAAATCTGTGAGTGATATGTTCTGAGCCATGTACCGAAGAAAGACCAGGAAGGCCTGCTTGGGAAAATGGATTACGAAAAAGTAGCAGAGATTCTTTCCTACAAGCCAGAGTACAGCTTTACCTATGAGAGTATCATCGAGGAAAAAAGCACCTGTGCCAGATGAAATATATGCGTTTGGATGATGAACAGCATGTGCTTATGGGCTTTCGCATGGTGGACGATATTGTTGCAAATGAGAGAGAGCACAGGAAATCTCTGGCAAAGGCTGTGGCAGTGGCAGAACAGTCATACGCTGCCGCGGAGAATGCCAACAATTGCAGAGGCGCATCTTGACGATACCCAGAGAGTTCATGAATGCCTGATCACCACCAAGAAGCAGGAGCTTTTCATTGATATCTGCAATGTGATCCACGAGGACGTAGTGGGGGATTCCCTACGCCTTCAAAATTTCTGTTGGCCTGAAAGAGATTCCCTCCGGGTCTGCTTTTTACTCTGAATATGTTTTTACCTGCGAGGACAATGGATATGGAATGACGCCGGAGTTTGTGCAGCGCCTGTTTGTTCCTTTTGAGAGAGCAGAAGACGAGCGTCTGAAGGGCATTCAGGGAACCGGACTTGGAATGGTGATCACCAAGAATATTCTTCGGATGATGATCCAGCCACTTGTGAGAGCACTTCCCTGATCCTAGACAGCCTGGAAATTCAGAACCGCTATGTAACTACCGGACAGGAGGCCATCGACCTGGTCCGCTCTGCCAATGAGAAGAAGCGGCCTTTTGATATCTGTCTGATCGACTGGAAAATGCCGGATATGGACTGCATGGAGATCATCCGGCAGGCAAAGCGCTATGGCAGCAATGAAGGCGAAGATGATTTCCATGCGGGTAGGATAAGAAGAATAAAGACATTCATTTAGGCAGCCTTTGGGCGCTCAAATACACGGAAAGAAGAGGGGAAATTCATGAAGAAGATCAGGCAGATTCAGTTTCATGCAGGAAGCCAGGAGGAGTTGCTTCCGGATTTTGGGATGGATTTTCCTTATATTGCTTCAAGGGCAGAGCTGGATCAATATCCGGATCATTTTGTGCCCTGGCACTGGCATAAGGCCGTGGAGCTTTTTTATGTGGAAAGCGGGGAAGTGGAGTACAATCTCCCTAGTGGGAAAATCTGTTTTCCAGCAGGCAGCGGCGGACTTTTGAATTCTAATATTCTGCATGCTTCCAGAGGGATTTCATTGATCAATGAGAATGTTGAATTTTGCCATATCTTTGATGCGTCCCTGATTGCCGGCGGGCGCGGCAGCAGGATTGAAGAGAAATATGTACTGCCGCTTATTACAGTGCCGCAGGCGGAAATGATTGCATTATATCCGGGAAATCCGGTTCACCAGGAAATCCTGAAGATGATCCGGAATGCATTTGACATTTCCGAAAAGGAGTTTGGATTTGAAATTCATCTTCGGGCAGTGCTCTCTGAAATCTGGATTCGGATCTTCCAGCAGGCAGTTCCTCTTCTTGCACAGCCTCCCAAACTGCGCAAAAACAACGATAAAATCAAAGACCTGATGATCTATGTTCATCAGCACTATTCGGAAAAGCTGGTCATCTCCCAGCTGGCATCCGCAGTGTTCCTAAGCGAGCGGGAATGCTTCCGCATTTTCCAGGAATGCCTGCACATGACGCCCATGCAGTATATCCAGAACTATCGCCTCCAGATGGCCTGCCAGATGCTGGCGGAAACCCGCGCCTCCGTTACAGAGATCAGCCACGCCTGCGGCCTTGGAAGCAGCAGCTACTTCGGCAAGGTTTTCCGGGAATATATGAACTGCACTCCGGGAGAGTACAGGCAGAAGACGGAGCATAAATAGAGAGGAAATGTTATGTATCTATGGATCATAGCCGCTTTTACGGCTTACTTTATTAAGGGATTGTGCGGATTTGCAAATACGCTGGTGTTTACTTCGATTTTGAGCTTTGGCGCAGCCAATGCCAATATTTCGCCGGTGGAGCTGCTGATCGGGTATCCCACCAATTTTATCCTCACCTGGAAAAACAGGAAAAGCCTGGATTATAAGGTATATCTGCCGCTGGCAGCCCTTGTGCTGGCAGGCTGCATCCCGGGGGCTTTGCTTCTGAAAAATGCAGATGTAAGCAATATCAAGGTGATATTTGGCAATGTGGCAGTGCTCTTTGGGCTGGAAATGCTTTTTCGGGACAAGAAAAGGGTAGAGGGGAATCCGTTGTCCCAATCTTCGCCCAGGTCCAGGCTTACATTTGGAGCAGTTGGTTTGTTAGCTGGTGTTCTTTGCGGGCTATTTGGCGTTGGAGCACTTCTAGCAGTCTATGTGGACCGGGTGACGGACAGCGGAAGCGAGTTCAAGGCCAATATCAGCGCCGTATTTATTGCGGACAATACATTCCGGATTATTTTGTACAGTGCCCTTCATCTGCTTACCTTTGATACCCTAAAAAGTGCGCTTATGCTGATTCCTATTGCCATTCTGGGATTGTTTGCGGGAATGAAAAGCAGTTCCCTGCTGAAGGAAAAGACGGTACGGAGGATGATGGCAGTATTATTGATTCTGTCAGGTGTCTCACTGACACTGCAGAATATGTAGCAGTATGTGCCTGCCTGAAAAATGGCAGGATTTTAATACAAAATGGCAGAAAAAATGTATTGCAAAAATATAAAATGCACTATAATGATACTCGGGAGGATGAAATACAGGGGACGCAGCGATGCTGCATTTTTCATCCTCCTTACCTCTCAGAGTTCTGGATGAGGTTTGCAGATACAGAGTAACGGATTTTCGTATGTAGTGAGTGATGTCGCCGACAGGCGGCATTTTCGTTTCAGGAGGTACTTTATATGGAACCAGATCGTAAAACAGCAGAACAGGCATTAAAAGAAGCTTATCAGTCCAACCCCGGTGTATGGGTGGATCATTCCAGATATGTGGCACTGGCCTGCGAAAATATTGCACGCCGCTGTGCAGATCTGGATTCGGAGAAAGCATATATTCTAGAGCGTGGTTGGGAAAAGGCTGCCCAGATCTGTATTTCCCACGCATTTATGATCCAGGATATCCGCACCTCTATTGGCAAATTCGATGTCAGCGAGGAAGATTACCAGTTCATGGAACAGTTTGTGGATGTGACCATTCGGTACGGCGTTCATCTGGCTACCATAGACAGATGGAAAAAGATACTGGAAATAAAAGAATATTTTCAGGGGAAGATGGGCTGTTTCATTTATGAGGTACTTCCAGGAGTAGTGGAGAATAGCATGAAATGATAATATTGTTATGAATAAATTGTCCCAGGCATCTGCTGTACTTCCTGTAAAGTACATGCAGCCGCCTGGGATTTTTTATCAATGATTATGTTTTGGCGTAAGCCAGAGTATTTTGCTTAATTTTTTGAGCCAGCCGCTTTCAGCAGACTATGTCTGCAAATATACTGAAAAGTAATATAGAAAATAATTCCTTTCGCAACACTGGAAAGGGTTAGGGCCCACCAGATTCCATTCAGACCAAGGGAAGTGCCGGAAAGGATCAGTGCCAGCGGAATACGTATAACGGTAAGGGAAATGCTGATCACGCTGCAAAGCTGTGTCCTTCCAAGTCCGGAAAGTGCGCCAACGGTCATCATCTCGACGCTGAGCAGGATTTCAGAAAATCCGATGATCCGCAGATAATCAATAGAAAGCCGGACCACCTCCTCTTCATGGAAGAACAGCACGGAGATATACCTTGGGAAAAATACAAAGGCAATAGTGATTAGAGCTGTCCAGCACACCAGAAGCCGAAGGGAAATGCTGTATCCCTGTTTGATTCGGTCAACCTTCCTGGCTCCATAATTTTGTCCCATAAAAGCATTTAAAGCAGAACCAAAACCATCTGCTGTATTCCAGGAAAGAGACTCAATCTGTCCGCCAACACGCTGTACTGCGATTGCACCGGCGCCGAAACCGGAGACCATTCTGGTCAGGATCATAGAGATAATGCAGTAAATACTTCCCTGTAATGCAGTTGGGATTCCAATGCGGAATACACCTTTTACGTAAGAAAGTTCCGGCCTGGAAAGAAGCTGAATCTTTCGCAGAACATTGGAATCGCCATGATCGCAGATGATTCCGGTGATCAGAATCAGCAGAACCACGATCTGGGCGGTTACAGTTGCAGCGGCTGCTCCCACCACCTCCAGCCTTGGGAAAGGTCCTACGCCAAGTACCAGAAGAGGATCAAGGATCATGTTCAGAACCAGACCGAAAAAGTTGGCTTTCAGCGGTGTTTTGGAATCGCCCTGGGCTGTGAAAAGTCCGGTCAGCACCTGAGAAAGAAAGGAAAATAAAATCAGTCCGCAGGTGATGCGCATGTAAATTCTGGCGCTGTTGTAGGTTTCGGCATCTGTCAGGGTAAAGAACTTCAGCAGAGGACCTGTAAAGACCATACTGACTACAGTAACGAAAAGAGCGAAAAGTATGGTAAGCTGCAGAGCCGCCTGGGCAAAGCCAGCTGCAGATTTCCGGTCTCCTTTTCCAAGAGACTGGGCCATGTTTACCTGGCCGCCCATTCTCGTCAGGGAGGAAAATCCCTGGGAGAGCCATACGTACATGCCTCCTACGCCTACGCCAGCCACAGCCTTGGAGCCCAGCATCCCGATCCATGCCATGTCCGTAATGTTATATGCAGTGGAAAGGAAGGAAGATGCCATGATCGGCAGTGCCAGTTCTGCAAGAGTCCGTAAAATAGGACCGGATGTAAGATTTAATTGTTTGTTTTTCATGTTTTGTCCTTAGTTTATTTTATAGTGCAGTGTTTGGCGAAAAGTCAGCCAAGGGGAGTGTATGAGATGTCTCCTAAATTTTTCCAGTCAATGCGTTCCTTTTTATAGAAATACTCGCGCTCATGTTCCCCGATTTCCCGCAGCACACGGCAGGGATTGCCTACGGCCACCACATTCTCCGGAATGTCTTTTGTGACAACGCTGCCGGCACCGATGACAGAATTTTTCCCGATGGTAACACCAGGGACAATGACAGTTCCCGCACCTATCCATACATTTTCGCAGATATGGACTGGCTTATTGTACTGCATGGCTTTTTCGCGAAGTCCTGGATCGATGGGGTGGTTCGCTGTGGCAATGGTTACATTAGGCCCGAACATGACTTTGTCATCAATATAAATGTCCCCATCGTCCACCAGTGTGAGATTGAAATTGGCATACACACCGTTTCCGAAATGAACATTTTTTCCACCCCAGTTTGCACGAAATGGAAGCTCAATATAGCAGTTCTCTCCGCACTCGGCAAACATTTCTTTCATATAGCGCTCTTTTTCTGCAAACTGTGAAGGCTTCAGCTGATTAAACTCCCACAGCTTATCCATATACACAAACTGATCTCCCGTGATCTCCGGAAGATTAGGATTATAGATCAGCCCCTGCTCCATACGCTCTTTATGATTCATCTGATTTCCCTCCAAAAAAGAATTGTAAAGTGTTACTATTATAGCATAGAAAATGAAACAATGTGAAAAAATTATGAATTTCCCTATGTTTGCTTGACACTTGCACAATTGAATGTTATATTACGAATAGAACAAGAAAAATGATTTCCCCGGGAGTGATTCCGGGGAATTTGTGTAGGTTGAATTTGAGGAGTCAGAGGTGACCAATATGGGAGCAAAGAGAGATTATTATGAAGTGCTGGGAATTAACCGCAGCGCGGACAAAGATACAATAAAGAAAGCCTATCGTAAGATGGCGAAGAAATATCATCCTGATTCAAACGCAGGAAATGCAGATGCAGAAGAGAAATTCAAGGAAGTTACAGAAGCCTATAACGTGCTCAGTGACCCGGAGAAAAAGAAATTGTATGACCAGTTCGGCCATGCGGCATTTGAAGAAGGCGGCGGAGCAGGATATGGTGCCGGAGACTTTAACCAGTCAGGTTTTAACAGTTCTGGTTTCGGTGGTTTTGGCGGCTTTGGAAAAGGCCAGAGCGGTGCTTACAGAAGCCCGGACGGCAGCTATCAGGAATACCATTTTGAAGGCGGTGACATGGACGACATTCTGAAGAATCTGTTTGGAGGCGGCTTCGGAGGAAGCACATTCGGCCACGGCAGTTCCGCTCATGGCTTCGGCGGACACGGCTTTGGAGGTTCCGGCTTCGGAAGCCAGTTTGGCAGCGGCAGCTACCAGCAGAAAGGCCAGGATCTGAATGCGGAGATTTCCATCAGCTTCGACGAAGCGGCTCTTGGCTGCGACAAGCTGATCAATCTTTCCGACGCTGACGGAAAGGGCAAACAGACCCTGAAGGTTCACATCCCCGCAGGAATCGACAATGGAAAGAGCATCCGCTTAAGAGGCAAAGGTAACCCAGGCTATGGCGGTGCCCCGGCAGGTGACCTGCTTCTGAAGGTACATGTTGGAGAAAGAGCCGGATTTGAACGAAAAGGCGCAGACATTTACACCACTGTAAATATCCCGTTTCTGACAGCCGCTCTTGGCGGAGAAGCCAGAGTTCAGACCTTAAGCGGTCAGGTAATGTGCCGTATCCCGGAAGGTACCCAGTCCGGCAGCAAGATCCGTCTGAGAGGCAAAGGCATTCAGGTTATGGGCAAAGCCGGAGTCTACGGAGATCTGTACGTAACAATCCAGGTTCAGGTACCAAGAAATTTAAGTGAAGAATCCAAGAGGAAACTCCATGAATTTGACGCCAGCACCAGGATGACTGGAGCGAGAAATTCCCGGACAGCCTGAAAATAAAAAGAACATAAAAGAATAGCTTTGAAAAAGCAGTTTGCAAGTATGAGGAAAAGGCAATACAGCAGAATAAATGATGCTGTAAAAAATGCCAAACTTCACTATGCAAGCTGTTTTTTTATACCTTGACAATAATCCGAAATAGGACTATACTGCAAATAATCCGATTTCGGATTATTTTATCAAACCAAAGAAAAACTTCTTCGCAATCAGAAAGGGGAAAACAGATGGAAGAAATGACTTTCGAAGAATTTTCCAGAGAAGTGAACAATATTTACAAAAAAAACTGTGAAGTCTACTATAAGCTGGCATCGCACTTCGGAATGACAGAAACTATGTTCGATATTCTGTATTTTGTTCGGGAAAATGATGGCGGCTATACTCAGGTGCAGCTTTGTGAAAGCCTGCATCTCAGAAAGCAGACAGTAAACAGTGCATTAAAAAAGCTGGAAAAGGATGGCGTAATCTGTTTATCACAGGATTCTGGAAACAAGAAGAGCAAAACCATCCATTTTACTGAGAAAGGAAAAGAACTGGCGCAAAGTACAGTAGACCCGATTTTTGAGCTGGAACAAAGAGCATTTAAAAGACTTACATCCCAGGAAAGAGAAAATGTCCTTTATTACGGATATAGACATATTGACATACTGGAAGATGAAATGAAAAAGCTTCTGGAAAGAAATAAGAAAAAACAATAAGGAGAAATTTTATTTATGCAGATCAGATTATCCGATCATTTTACCTACAGCCGCTTGCTGCGTTTTACGCTGCCCTCTGTGGTTACGATGATCGTTGCCTCCATTTACAGCGTGGTAGATGGATTGTTTGTATCCAATCTTGTGGGAGCTATGGCACTTTCCGCAATTAACATTGCATTCCCGGTCGCCATGATTATCGGAGCTGTTGGATTTATGTTGGGAACGGGAGGCAGTGCACTGGTAGCCAAAACACTTGGAGAAGGGAAAAAGGAGCTGGCAAATCAGTATTTTTCCATGTTGATTTACAGTATTATAGGAATCGGTGCAATACTGACGGTAATTATTCTTATTTTTGTCCGTCCTATTATGCGCCTTGCAGGAGCCAGCGACCTTCTTATGGAAAGCAGTGTGACTTATGGGACTATCCTGATTAGTGGAAGTGTACCATTTATGCTGCAAGTCAGCTTCCAGAATTTCTTTGTGGTAAATGAAAAGCCTGTTCTTGGACTGGTGCTGTCCATTGCATCCGGCGTTACCAATATGGTGCTGGATTATGTATTTATTGCTGTGCTGAAAATGGGAGTAGCTGGTGCCGGGCTGGCAACGGTTATGGGATATGTGGTTGGCGGTGCAATTCCTCTGCTTTATTTTGCAAAGAAGAGAGAACATGGTCTGCAGCTGACCAGAACCAGATTTTATGGAAAACAGCTTCTTCAGGCTGCTTCCAATGGCTCCTCAGAACTTCTCAGCAATATTTCTGCTTCCCTGATCAGTATTTTATATAATATCCAGCTGATGAAAGTAATCGGGGAAATGGGAGTTGCGGCTTATTCTGTTATGATGTATGTAGATTTTGTTTTCCTAGCGGCATTTCTTGGTTTTTCATCAGGAAGTGCTCCAGTGGTCAGCTACCAGTATGGTGCGGGAAATCATAAAGAGTTAAAAAGCGTATTCCGAAAAAGTATCACGATCATTGGCATTACATCCGTGATCATGGTTGTAGTTTCTGAAGCTATCAGTTATCCGTTGTCAGCTGTTTTCGTGGGTTATGACAAAGAACTTCTGAATATGACTGTTCATGGCTTTCGGATTTTCGCACTGGGATATTTGTTAAGCGGAATTAATATTTATGCATCCTCTTTTTTCACTGCGCTGTGTAATGGTCCGCTGTCCGCATTCTTGTCTTTCACAAGAACCCTGATTTTTAGAGGAGGGATGGTATTGCTGCTTCCTGCTGTGCTGGGAATGGATGGAATCTGGGGTGCTATTGTAGTTGCAGAGGGACTGGGCATGGTATGTTCCCTGATCTGTTTTGTGAAAAACAGGAAAAAATATCATTATTAGGAAAAAATGCCATATTTCTTGAAAATTTAATATTGATTCTGTATGATGAAATGTGCCATGATACAAACAAGTATGTCAAACTGCGAAAGCTGCGGCGTCTGCAGCGGACATAGGGAAAGAATCAGGATTATGTTTCAGGATATTATGGAGGGAAAAATGGGAATTCAAAGAGAATGCGGCGTGCTGCTTCCAATCAGCAGCCTGCCGTCAAAATATGGAATTGGATGTTTTTCAAAAAGTGCTTATGAGTTTGTAGACCAGTTAAAGGCAGCAGGACAGGGCTGCTGGCAGATTCTGCCTCTTGGCCCTACCAGCTATGGGGATTCACCTTATCAGTCCTTCTCTACTTTTGCAGGAAATCCTTATTTCATCAGTCTTGAGGATCTGATTGAGGAAGGGGTTCTGACAAAGAAGGAATGCGATGCTGTGGATTTCGGATCCAGAGCAGATGATGTGGATTATGAGAAAATCTACAAGGGACGCTATAAGCTTCTTCGCAAGGCTTATGAGAGAAGCGATATCTCAAAGAATCCGGAGTTTGTCAGATTCCAGCAGGAGCAGGCACACTGGCTTGGTGATTATGCGCTTTTTATGGCAGTGAAGGATCGCTTCGGAGGAATTCCGTGGACCGAATGGGCGGAGGATATCCGTCTTCGCTGGAACAATGCGCTGGATTATTACAGAAGAGAGCTTTATTTCGAAATTGAATTTCAGGAATATATGCAGTTTAAATTCTATGAGCAGTGGGCGAAATTAAAAGCCTATGCAAACAAAAAAGGTATCCGTATTATCGGAGATATTCCCATCTATGTTGCCATGGACAGTGCAGATACCTGGGCGAATCCGGGACTTTTCAAGCTGGATGAGAACAATGAGCCTACACAGGTAGCAGGATGCCCGCCAGATGGATTTTCCGCAACAGGACAGCTCTGGGGCAATCCGCTGTACAGATGGGATGTGCACAGGAATACAGGCTTTGAGTGGTGGATGAAGCGTCTGGCGCACTGCTTTAATATGTATGATGTTGTCCGTATCGATCATTTCCGCGGTTTTGATGAATATTATGCAATTCCGTATGGAGATAAGACTGCGGAGCGCGGCTGGTGGGAAAAAGGACCTGGAATGGATCTGTTCCGCACCGTTTCCCAGAGACTGGGACAAAAAGACATTATTGCAGAGGATCTTGGCTTTATGACAGATTCTGTGAAGCGTCTTGTGGAGGAGAGCGGATATCCCAATATGAAGGTAATCGAGTTCGCTTTTGATGCCCGCGATACCGGAAATGCCAGCGATTATCTGCCGCATAATTATACAAACAACTGTGTGGTTTATACCGGAACTCATGACAATGAAACTCTTCTTGGCTGGTACAGTGATATTACGCCTGAGGAGCGTCATATGGTTCGTGAATATCTGTGGAATTTCCATGATGATGAGAAGGGAATCTGCAGAAACATGATCCGTCTGGTAATGGGAAGTGCGGCGGGAAGATGTATCATTCCAATCCAGGATTATCTGCAGCTGGATAATACGGCCCGGATCAACCAGCCGTCCACACTTGGTATCAACTGGAAATGGCGTCTGACAGAAGGCCAGTTTACAAAGGAACTGCAAAAAGAAATGCTGGCTCTTGTCACCAGATTCGGAAGAAGAAACTGGACTCCGGATCCTGTGGAAGAAGAGGATGAAGAAAAAGAGGAAGCTTAAGTGCTGCTGGACACGGAGTGAATAGTAATGCCTGAACTGCTTTAGGGCATGTTTGAAAAAGCTTTATCAGGAGGGAATTCTATGGAAATCGAGAGAAAATTTCTTGTGAAAAAAGAGAACCTTCCGGAAAATCTGGAGCAGTATCCCTGCAAGGTGATCGAACAGGGATATCTGTGCACAGAACCGGTGGTGCGGATTCGCAAGTCAAATGACAACTATTATCTCACCTATAAGTCAAAGGGACTTCTGGCAAGGGAGGAGTACAATCTGCCCTTGACGAAGGAGGCTTATGAGCACCTGAAGCTGAAGGCGGACGGAATCGTGATCTCCAAGGTGCGCTATGTGATTCCGGAGAAGGATGGACTGTCCATTGAACTGGATGTGTTCAAAGCACCTTATGAGGGCCTTCTTCTGGCTGAGGTAGAGTTCCCCTCCGAAGAAGCCGCCCACGCCTACCAGCCCCCCAGCTGGTTCGGCGAGGATGTGACCTACTCCACCGAGTACCACAACAGTACCCTGAGCAGGAAAAATATAAATTGACAAATATGTTTCGTAAAAAATAGCTGTCGAGACTCGCCAAAGTACAGGACAGCTATTTTTTTATGCCTATATATTGCACCTTAAATTTTTTTATTTTATAATGAGCCTTAACTGATGATTGGCTTACATGAGAGGAGCAGAAAAATATGAAAATTGGATTTATCGGATGTGGAAATATGGGGTCTGCGATGATCGGTGGAATCCTGAAAAAAGGTGTATTTGCGAAAGATGAGATTATTGTTTCAAATCTTACAGAAGAAGGAAGCAAAAGAAGCCGGGAAAAACTTGGGGTTGTCACAACTATGGACAACTGTGAAGTCGTAAAAAATGCAAATATTGTTATATTAGCTGTGAAGCCTCAGTTCTACGAAGAAGTAATCAGCCAGATCAAAGGCTGCCTGACACCGGATCACATGATCGTAGGAATTGCCCCCGGCAAAACTCTTGCATGGCTGGAAGAAAAATGCGAGCAGCCTCTGAAAGTGGTACGCCTGATGCCCAATACCCCGGCACAAGTAGGCGAAGGCATGACAGGCGCCTGCGCCAATGACCGCGTAACCAAAGAGGATCTGGACCAGATTCTTGCCATCACCAACAGCTTCGGACGCACAGAGGTAGTCCCGGAGCGTCTGATGGATGCAGTCGGAGCAGTCAGCGGATGCTCCCCCGCATATGTTTTTATGTTCATTGAAGCAATGGCAGACGCAGCAGTCGCACAGGGAATGCCAAGAAAGCAGGCTTATCAGTTTGCCTCCCAGTCTGTACTTGGAAGTGCCAAGATGGTTCTGGGAACTGGCATGCATCCGGGCGAACTTAAAGACATGGTCTGCTCCCCGGCCGGAACTACCATTGAAGGCGTCCGCACCCTTGAGAAAAACGGCTTCCGCAGCGCCGTATTCGAAGCACTCCAGGCAGCATCTGATAAAGGAAAACAAATGTAACCCTTAAAAAGATTTAATATTCACTTATAGCTGCAGTTTGACTGATATGCAGGTTATGAGCAAGTTAGTATATCGATAAGTTGATTGTTCGGAAAATTAGCTTGTTGATACAATGAATTTATCAATAGGAATCAAAATAAGGAGGACTTTCCCATGAGCAAAAAAGTATACATTTTTCTCGCAGACGGTTTCGAAGACATTGAAGGCCTGACCGTAGTAGACCTTATGCGAAGAGCCGGAATCACCATCACCACAGTTTCCATAAAAAACACAAAGCAGATCACAACTGCCCACAGCATCACCATGCTTACAGACCAGACTTTCGCGGAAACGGACTTCACGGATGCAGACATGCTGGTCCTTCCGGGAGGACAGCCTGGCACCACCAACCTTGGCGCATTTGCACCCCTCACCGACCTTCTGAAAAACTTCTATAATAATGGAGGCAGGATCGCAGCCATCTGTGCAGCACCCACCGTATTTGCCCAGATCGGACTTTTACATGGAAAGAAAGCAACTGCATATCCATCCTGCATGGACGGATTAGGAGATGCAGTACGCCTGGAGGACAACGTAGTCGTGGACGGCAATATCACCACAAGCCGCGGCCTTGGAACTGCCATCGACTTCAGTCTTTCCCTGATTTCCCAGCTTCTTGGCCAGGAAAAAGCAGACCAGATCGCAGAATCTGTAGTATATAAGTAGGAATAACCGCCAAAAACTCTATTTTTTTCAGGAATAACAGGGAAAACCATAAAAAAACACTGGTGTTTTTAATCTGGTTGTGCTATACTTCTACAATGACTGTAATAATAGGGGGAAACCCTGCATTATGATTGAAAAACGGACAATGTCTATCCGCTATGCACATGCGGCTGCATTGGACCTGACATTTTACCTGAATATTAAGGAGGAACACGAAAATGAGTTTACAGGTGGAGAAATTAGAGAAAAACATGGCGAAACTTACCATCGAAGTTTCCGCTGAAGAGTTAGACAAAGCAATGGAGAAAGCTTACCAGAAACAGAAAAGCAGAATCAGCCTTCCAGGATTCCGTAAAGGAAAAGCTCCTAGAAAGATGATCGAGAGCATGTACGGTAAGGGAGTATTCATGGAAGATGCTGTGAATTCTCTTGTACCGCAGGAGTACAGCAAAGCAATTGCTGATTGCGACCTTGAAATCGTTTCCCAGCCAGAGATCAACGTTACACAGATGGAGCCAGGAAAGGCACTCATCTTCACAGCTGATGTTGCTACCAAGCCAGAGGTTACTCTTGGAGACTACAAGGGAGTAGAGGTTCCGAAGACTGAGATCGCTGTAACAGACGAGGAAGTTGACGCAGAAGTTAAGAAAGAGCAGGATAAGAACTCCAGAACAGTTGTTGTTGAGGATCGTGCAGCAGCAAACGGCGATATCACAACAATCGACTTCGAGGGATTTGTTGACGGCGTTGCATTTGACGGCGGCAAAGGATCTGACTACGCTCTTACACTTGGATCCGGCACATTCATTCCTGGATTTGAGGATCAGCTTGTTGGCGCTAACACAGGCGATCATGTAGAAGTTAAGGTTACTTTCCCGGAGGAATATCAGGCAAAAGAGCTTGCTGGCAAAGAAGCAGTATTCCAGTGCGATGTTAAGAAAATCGAGACCAAAGAGGTTCCGGAGCTTGACGATGAGTTCGCTAAGGACGTATCTGAGTTTGATACTCTTGCTGAGTACAAAGAAGACGTTAAGAAGAACCTGACAGAGAAGAAAGAAAAAGAAGCAAGAACTGCAAAAGAGAATGCAGCAGTAGATAAAGCAATCGAGAATGCACAGATGGATATTCCGGATCTTATGATCCAGACCCAGTGCCGTCAGATGATGGATGACTTCGCAAGAAGAATGCAGCAGCAGGGATTATCCATGGATCAGTACTTCCAGTTCACAGGCCAGAGCATGGACAAGATGATGGAAGACATGAAGCCGCAGGCTCTTAAGAGAATCCAGACAAGACTGGTTCTTGAGAAGATCGCTGAGACAGAGAATACACAGCCGTCTGAGGAAGAGATCACAGAAGAGATCCAGAAGATGGCAGACGCTTACAAGATGGAAGCTGACAAGATCAGAGAAGCAATCGGTGAGGACGGAATTGAGCAGCTGAAGAAAGATCTGTCTGTTCAGAAAGCAGTTACACTGATCGCTGACGCAGCTGTTGAGGCTGAGAAAGCAGCAGACGCTGAGTAATCAGATTTGAATGAAGGCACTCCTGACAGGCTCGGGAGTGCTTACCTGATAAGAAAAGAGGGAATATATGAGTTTAGTGCCTTATGTCATTGAGCAGACAAGCAGAGGGGAGAGAAGCTACGACATCTATTCAAGGCTTCTGAAGGACAGAATCATTTTCCTGGGAGAAGAAGTTAATGATGTAACTGCCAGCCTGGTAGTTGCAGAGCTGCTTTTTCTGGAAGCAGAGGATCCTGGAAAGGACATCCAGCTTTATATCAACAGCCCGGGCGGTTCCGTGACAGCTGGTATGGCAATTTATGATACCATGCAGTATATTAAGTGCGATGTTTCCACTATTTGTCTGGGAATGGCTGCCAGCATGGGAGCGTTCCTTCTTGCTGGCGGTACAAAGGGCAAGAGATTTGCACTGCCGAATTCTACGATCATGATCCACCAGCCTTCTGGCGGAGCCCAGGGACAGGCTACCGAGATCCAGATCGTGGCAGACCACATTGCCAAGACAAAGAGAACATTAAATGAGATCCTGGCAGCAAACACCGGACAGCCTCTTGAGGTTGTAGAGAAAGACACAGACCGCGACAATTATATGTCCGCAGAAGAAGCATTGGCTTATGGTCTGATCGATGGTGTTGTAGCCCACAAATAATATTGAAAACAAAAGAAACCCCGACCGGAGTTTTCTTTTGCATGCTACTGTAAGAAAAGACTCCTGAACTGACAGGAGTCTTATCTTGTAAAATGGGAAAATTTTGTAAAATAGGAATATTTTATAAAAAATTTCAAATTTTAATAAATAAAGAAATCTTTTTCTGAATAAAAGGCTTCTTTATGTAGAAAGGAAAAGTTAGAGATTCATGGCTGAGAAGATAAGAGAAGGAAAGGTAAGATGTTCCTTTTGCCAGAAAACCGAGGACCAGGTCCGCAAGCTGATCGCTGGACCGGATGGAGCCTACATCTGCGATGAGTGTGTGGGAATCTGCTCGGAGATCATGGAAGAAGAATTTGGAGGATACGATCAGGAAGATATTCTTGGATCAGAGATCAATCTGATGAAGCCAGAGGAAATCCATGCGATTCTGGACGACTATGTAATCGGACAGGATGAGGCCAAGAAAGCACTTTCTGTTGCTGTATACAATCATTACAAACGTGTCACTGCATCCAAGAACCTGGATGTGGAGCTTCAGAAGAGCAACATTCTGATGCTGGGACCAACTGGTTCCGGTAAGACCCTGCTTGCACAGACACTGGCGAGACTTCTGAATGTGCCATTTGCCATTGCAGATGCCACTACACTGACAGAGGCCGGATATGTAGGCGAGGATGTTGAGAATATCCTTCTGAAAATTATCCAGGCTGCTGACTATGATATTGACCGTGCGCAGTACGGAATTATTTATATCGATGAGATCGATAAGATTACACGTAAGTCTGAGAATGTGTCCATCACCCGTGATGTTTCCGGTGAAGGTGTACAGCAGGCACTTCTGAAAATTCTGGAGGGAACTGTGGCAAGCGTTCCGCCTCAGGGAGGAAGAAAGCATCCCCATCAGGAATTTATTCAGATCGATACCACCAACATTCTGTTTATCTGCGGCGGTGCTTTTGACGGTCTGGAGAAGATCATTGAGGGCAGACAGGATACCAAGGCAATCGGCTTTGGTGCTGAGGTTGCTTCCAAGGAAGAGCAGAACGTGGGCGAGCTGTTTAAGCAGGTAATGCCGGAGGATCTGATCCGTTATGGCCTGATTCCGGAGTTTGTAGGACGTGTTCCGGTTGTGGTAACACTGGACGGACTTGACGAGAATGCGCTTCTTCGCATTCTTCAGGAGCCGAAGAATGCACTGACCAAGCAGTACCACAAGCTGTTTGAGCTTGACGGTGTGGAGCTTGACTTTGAGGATGAGGCACTTCGTGTTATGGCCAGAAAGTCTATGGAGCGTAAAACAGGAGCCAGAGGACTTCGTGCAATTATGGAGAGCACCCTTATGGATCTGATGTACAAGACTCCATCCGATGACACCATTCGTAAATGCATTATTACAAAAGAAGCTGTGGAGGGAACAGGTGAACCTCAGATCGTTCACGGGGAACCTCTGGTGCAGCAGGCAGGTGCTTCCAATACAGGCAGAAGAAACCAGCGTGCACGCAAGAAAGGCACTCCTGAAACAGCGTGAAGAAGGGACCTGACGACAGATGAGTGAGCCGATCAATGTACTTCCTGCCATCGCGCTTCGCGGAACTACCATACTCCCGGGCATGATCATCCATTTCGATGTAAGCCGGGAGCGTTCCAAGAAAGCCATTGAGGCTGCAATGCTCCAGGATCAGAAGATTTTTCTGGTGACACAGAAGGATCCACAGATTGAAGATCCGGGCTTTGTGCAGCTTTTTCAGGTAGGAACCGTGGCATATATCAAACAGGTTGTCAAACTTCCGGACAATCTGCTGCGTGTCCTTGTGGAAGGAACCAGAAGAGCAGAACTTCTGGGACTGGAGCAGGAGACACCCTATCTCAGGGCGGAGATCGTCCTGACTGACGAGGAAGAAGAGGAACTGCCTCAGGCAATGCTCGAGGCTATGTACAGAAGCATCCGGGAGCTTTTCCATACCTACTGCACCAAAGGGGGCAAAATAGGCAAGGAACTGGCTGCCCAGATTCTCAACTGCCAGAAGACAAAGGAGCTGATTGACCAGATCGCAGTAAACCTGCCTCTTTCCTGGCAGAGCAAGCAGAAGTTTCTGGAGGCAGGAAAGCTGTCTGACAGATATGAGCTTCTTGGCGCAATTCTCAGCAATGAGATCAATGTGCTGGACATCAGCCATGACCTTCAGCAGAAGCTGAAGAAGCGGGTGGATAAGAACCAGCGTGAATATATTTTGAGAGAGCAGCTGAAGCTGATCCGTGAGGAGCTTGGGGAGGATAATACTGCTGATGAGGCAGAGGAATTCCGTAGGAAAGCAAGAGAACTGACTGCGTCCCAGGAAGTGAAGGACCGTATTCTCAAGGAAATCGGACGCTTCAAGATCACCAGCACCAATGCAGCGGAGAGCAGTATTCTCCGTGGATATATCGAGACCCTTCTTTCTCTTCCCTGGGACAAATGCTCTGAGGATTCTGAGGATCTGAAAGCTGCATGGAAGATCCTGGAAGAGGGGCACTATGGCCTGAAGGATGTAAAGGAACGAATTATGGAGTTCCTTTCTGTCCGTAAACTGACACACAAGGGCAAATCCCCCATTCTTTGTCTGGTGGGACCTCCTGGAACCGGTAAGACTTCTATTGCCAAGTCCGTTGCCGAAGCTACAGGCAAACGCTATGTGCGTATCTGTCTGGGCGGCGTAAGAGATGAGGCAGAGATCAGAGGTCACCGAAAGACCTATGTAGGAGCGATGCCGGGAAGAGTGACAGTTGCCCTTGAACAGGCAGGGGTAGCCAACCCTCTGATGCTTCTGGACGAGATCGATAAGACCAGCAGCGATTACAAGGGAGACACTTCCTCCGCACTTCTGGAGGTGCTGGATCCGGAGCAGAACAGTCATTTTAATGACCACTATGTAGAACTGCCGCAGAATCTTTCCGAGGTATTGTTTATTGCAACTGCCAATGACATCCAGGGGATTCCAAGACCTCTTCTGGATCGAATGGAGGTTATTGAGATCAGCGGTTATACAGAGAATGAGAAAGAGCACATTGCCAAGGAACATCTGATTCCCAAGCAGATGGAAGCCAATGGAATCCCCAAAGGCAAGCTTTCCATTCAGAGTACAGCCCTTCGCAAGATCATCAATAATTACACCAAGGAAGCTGGAGTGCGTAACCTGGAGCGCCTGATCGGACAGATCTGCCGCAAGACAGCACGTCTGATCATGGAAGAAGGCAAGGAAAAAGTAACAGTCACAGGCAAGAATCTTTCCGATTTCCTGGGACAGGAGAAATACAATTATCTGATGGCGAACAAGAAAGACGAGATCGGTATCGCAAGAGGCCTTGCATGGACACAGGTAGGCGGTGATACCCTTCAGATCGAGGTCAACATTATGCCTGGCAAAGGGGAATTTGTGCTGACCGGACAGCTTGGAGATGTGATGAAGGAATCTGCACAGGCTGGCATCAGCTATATCCGTTCTGTTGCTTCTAAGTATGGAATTGATCAGGAATTTTTCCAGGAAAATGACATTCATGTACATATTCCGGAAGGTGCTGTTCCAAAGGATGGCCCGTCCGCCGGAATTACCATGGCAACCGCCATGCTGTCTGCAATTGTTGGAAAGCCGGTACGCGCTGACCTTGCAATGACCGGAGAAATCACCCTTCGGGGACGTGTTCTTCCAATCGGCGGACTGAAGGAGAAGCTTCTTGCTGCCAAGTACGCCAAGATCAAGGAAGTACTTGTACCCAAGGAAAACAAGCCTGACATTAAAGAACTGGATGAAGAGATCACAGACGGACTGAAGATCATCTTCGTTGAAAATATGAACGAAGTGCTGGAACGAGCACTTGCCTGAAATGAGAGGTAGGAAAAATGGTAATTAAAAATGTTTCACTGGATATCGTTTGCGGTATTACCAGCAAACTGCCGGACACAGGAAGATCTGAAATCGCTTTTGCAGGGAAATCCAATGTGGGAAAATCCTCCCTCATTAACGGTCTGATGAACCGGAAGGCACTGGCAAGGACAAGCTCCCAGCCAGGAAAGACACAGACCATCAATTTTTACAATGTGAATGATTTTATGTACCTTGTGGATCTTCCGGGATATGGATATGCCAAGGTCCCGGAGACAGAGAAAGCGAAATGGGGAAAGATGATCGAGCGTTATCTTCACACTTCCCAGACTCTGAAGGCGGTTTTTCTGCTGATTGATATCCGCCATGAGCCTTCTGCAAATGACAAGCTGATGTATGACTGGATCGTAAACAACGGATACAATCCGATCATTATCGCAACCAAGCTTGACAAGCTGAAAAGAAGCCAGGTACAGAAGAATGTAAAAGCAATCAAAGACGGACTGAAGCTGCGCCCGGGAAGCAGGATCATTCCTTTTTCTGCTGAGACCAAACAGGGAAGAGATGAGATCTGGGCGTTAATGGACGAGTTGACTGGATTCGCTCCGGCAGCTACGGACGAGGCTCAGAACTAATATACGAGGAAAAATATATGGGAATTATCAAGGCGTTCAAGCTGGGATTTGACTATCTCAAGTATGATGAGGACGGCAATGTGGAGGCAACACAGCGTGCCGTCAATGATGTAAACCTGGACATTGAAGCCGGCGATTTTGTGGCCGTTCTGGGGCACAATGGTTCCGGAAAATCCACACTGGCGAAGCAGATGAATGCGCTTCTGGTCCCTTCTGAGGGAACCATGTGGGTTGATGATATGGATACAGCCAAGGAACCGGAATTATGGAAAATCCGCCAGAGAGCAGGCATGGTTTTTCAGAATCCGGACAACCAGATCATTGGTACGGTTGTGGAGGAGGATGTAGGATTTGGTCCTGAGAATATGGGCGTTCCTACAGAAAAAATCTGGAAGCGTGTGGATGACAGTCTGAAAAAGACAGGAATGACCGCTTACCGTTATGCATCTCCGAACAAGCTGTCCGGAGGACAGAAGCAAAGAGTTGCCATAGCTGGCGTTGTAGCTATGCGTCCCAGCTGCATTGTGCTGGATGAGCCTACTGCAATGCTGGATCCGAACGGCAGAAGAGAAGTACTGGAAGCTGTTTCTGAGCTGAATCAAAAAGAGAATGTAACCGTTATTCTGATCACCCATTATATGGAAGAGGTCATTCATGCCAACAAGGTTTATGTAATGGACCGTGGAAATGTTGTGATGCAGGGAACTCCAAGGGAAATCTTTTCCCAGGTGGAGACCCTGAAGAAATACCGACTGGATGTACCGCAGGTAACTTTGCTTGCCCACGAGCTTCATAAGGCTGGCGTGGACATTCCGGAAGGAATACTGACAAAAGAGGAATTGGTAGGTGCATTATGTCGATAGAGCTTAAGAACGTAACTTTTACTTACAGTCAGGGCACTGCATATGAGAGCCATGCCTTGAAGGACATTAATCTTGTGATTCCGGATGGTCAGTTCATCGGTGTGATCGGACATACCGGAAGCGGGAAATCAACTCTGATCCAGCATTTTAATGCACTGATCCAGCCAACCAGCGGCCAGGTCCTTTATAATGGAGAAGATGTGTGGGCTGAAAATTATGACCGCAGGGCGCTTCGAAGCGAGGTGGGACTGGTGTTCCAGTACCCGGAGCACCAGTTGTTTGAAAATACGGTGCTGGCAGATGTGTGCTTTGGTCCTATGAACCAGGGACTTTCCAAAGAGCAGGCAGAGGAAGAGGCGAAGAAAGCCCTTGTCCACGTGGGTGTCAAAGAAGAGAATTTTACCAAATCTCCATTTGAACTTTCCGGAGGACAGAAGAAGAGAGTGGCCATTGCAGGCGTTCTGGCCATGAACCCGAAGATTCTGATACTGGATGAGCCTACTGCTGGTCTTGACCCGCAGGGCAGGGATGATATCCTGGATCAGATTGCAGCACTTCACGAAATGAGGGGAATCACCATTATTCTGGTTTCCCACAGCATGGAAGACATTGCCAAATATGTGGAGCGCCTGATCGTCATGAATCATGGGGAAATGGTATTTGACGATACCCCGAAGAATGTATTTTCCCATTATAAGGAACTGGAAGAGATGGGACTTGCGGCGCCGCAGATTACCTATATCATGCATGCTCTTTCTGAGAATGGGCTGGATGTGGATCCTACTGCAACCACAGTGGAGGAAGCAAAGGAGACCATTCTGGCAGCGCTGAAAAAGCAGAAGCCTTCACTTCTTAAGAAGGGAGGCAGCGAAGCATGATCAGAGATATTACCATTGGACAGTATTATCCAGCGGATTCCATGATCCATAAGCTGGACCCAAGAACCAAGCTTGTGGGAACCATCGCTTTTATTGTGTCGGTGTTTTTGTTTCATACGTTCTTAGGATATGCGGTGGCAGGTGTATTTCTTGCTGGAATGATCCTGATGTCAAAGGTTCCGGTAAAATTTATTTTCAAGGGACTGAAGACCATTTTTATGCTGCTTCTGATTACCATATTTTTTAATATGATACTGACGCCTGGTGAGGTTGTGTGGAAGCTGGGATTTCTTAAGGTGACAAAGGAGGGGCTTGTTCTTGCGGGAACTATGGCGATCCGACTGGTTTTTCTGGTAATCGGTTCTTCCATTATGACCCTGACTACCACACCGAATCAGCTGACGGATGGTCTGGAGAGACTGCTCCGTCCTTTGAATAAAATTCATGTGCCTGTTCATGACATTGCCATGATGATGTCCATTGCCCTTCGTTTTATTCCTATTCTTCTGGAGGAGACGGACAAGATCATGAAGGCGCAGATTGCCCGCGGTGCTGATTTCGAGAATGGAAATCTGATTCAGAAGGCGAAGAATATGGTGCCCCTTCTGGTGCCGCTGTTTATTTCCGCGTTCCGCCGGGCCAATGATCTGGCCATGGCTATGGAGGCGAGATGTTACCACGGCGGTGACAATCGTACTCAGATGAAGCCTCTTAGCTATAAGAAGAGAGACCATGCGGCCTATGGAGTTATGGTGGCTTATCTTGCGGTTGCAGTGGGCTTCCGTGTGGCAGGACTGTAAACGATATCTATAAATTTCTGAGAATATATATTCCCTCATCTGTGCGAAAGAAGCAGGTGAGGGATTTTTAACAAGGAGAAAAATATGAAGCGAATTGGACTTGTTGTTGCATACGATGGAACCAATTACTGCGGCTGGCAGACTCAGCCAAATGGAATTACCGTGCAGGGAGTTCTCAATGATACTCTTTCCGAGCTTCTTGGGGAAAAGATTGAGACCATCGGGGCCAGCCGTACGGATGCGGGAGTGCATGCTCTTGGCAATGTGGCTGTTTTTGATACCAATACCCGCATTCCCGGGGAAAAGATTTCGTATGCGCTGAACCAGCGGCTTCCGGAGGATATCCGGATTCAGATGTCTGAGGAGGTGGAACTGGATTTCCATCCGAGATACTGTGACAGTGAGAAAACTTATGAATACCGTATTCTGAACCGGAAATTCCCGGTGCCTACAGAGCGGCTGTATTCTTATTTCTATCATTATAAGCTGGATGTGGACAAAATGCGGGAGGCTACCTCTTATCTGATTGGACGTCATGACTTTGCCAGCTTTTGCGGTTCCGGTGCCCAGGTGAAAACTACCATCCGTACTGTGACTGGCATTGAGGTTTTCCGCGAGGGAGATATGGTTACCATCCGTGTTTCCGGAACTGGTTTCCTCTATAATATGGTGCGTATTATTTCCGGAACCCTGATTGAAATCGGAAACGGCCAGTACCCGCCGGAGCGCATGCAGAAAATCCTGGACGCCAAAGACCGCTCCGCCGCCGGCCCCACCGCCCCCGCCCAGGGACTGACTCTTATGGGAATACAGTTTTTTGATTGATGCGGATGGATTTACTATAGGGTGGATTAGTGAAGTAGCGTCGTTACCCGGACGTGAGTTCACAATGTATATTCATCGCAGGTCGTCGCAACACTCCGCCAAGCTAACTGTCAACTGCGGCTAGGCATCTCAGGAGAGCCTTCGATGCTAAGTCTCCGTAGACAGTGGATCTCGTCTCCGTTAAGACCGCTCCTGAAATGACCTGCTCACGAATATACATTGCAAACTCACTGGTTACTAACAAGTTTAAGTTAAATCAATAGGCGACGGAGCCAAATCCCGAAGTTCGTCATTGTCTGTCCCGGCACACCTGGGGGAAAGCGTCCGCCTTGATTAACTAATCCACCCCTTCACATCTCAAAAATGTCAATAGCACATAATTACAATCTAGTACTATCCTACAACAAAAATATCCAGTCCAGCACAAAAATGTGCACATACCAACACAAAAATTGAAAGAGCAATCCAAAATTAGTCCATTTTACACAAACTGCCTGTATGATATTATAATCCCATCAGAAAGCTATACGACATAGCAAATAAAAATGATACGGGAGGTTTTTTCATGAAGAGAAAAGTAGCAATGGCAATGGTAGCAGCAATGGCAGTTAGTTCATTTACAGTTCCGGTATTTGCAGAGGATGCAGCAGCTGAAGGCGGAAAGATCGGTATTTCAATGCCTACACAGTCACTGGAACGTTGGAATCGTGATGGTTCTTATCTGCAGAAGCAGTTTGAGGACGCTGGATATGAAGTTGAGCTTACCTACTCTGACAATGAGACAGATCGTCAGGTAAACGATATCCAGAACCTGATTTCTGATGGAGTTAACCTGTTAGTAGTAGCTGCTATTGATGGTGAGGCTCTTAACACAGTTATGGATGAAGCTGCAGAAGCAGGGATCCCGGTTATTTCCTATGACCGTCTGATCAAATCCGACGCTGTTTCCTATTATGTATCCTTTGATAACTACACAGTTGGTACCCTTCAGGGACAGTACGTTGTAGACACTCTGGATCTTGAAAATGCCGGCGATAAGACATACAATATCGAGTTTACAGCTGGTGATCCTGCTGACAACAATGCAGGCTACTTCTTCAACGGTGCATTTGATGTGTTAAAACCATACATCGATGCAGGAACCTTAAATGTAGTTTCCGGACAGACAGACTTCGATTCTGTTGCAACACCTGCATGGGATACACAGACAGCCCTTGAAAGAATGCAGAACATTCTGGCATCCTACTATGCAGACGGAACACAGCTTGACGTAGCACTTTGCTCCAACGACTCCACAGCACTTGGTGTAACACAGGCAATTGAGTCTGACTATGCTGGAAGCAATACTGTTCTTATTACAGGACAGGATGGTGACGAAGCGAACCTTGCAAACATCGTTGATGGAAAACAGTCCATGACCGTTTACAAAGCAGTTGCTAACGAAGCAGTAGTAACACTTGACCTGGCAAAAGCAATGCTGGCTGGTGATACCGTTGATGAGTCTCTGATCGAGGCTTCCGGCTGGGATTTCGATTGTACTTATGACACAGAGTCCTATGAGACATCTGAAGGCAACAAATGCCCATCCTTCCTTCTGGTTCCAACAGTTGTAACAAAAGACAACCTTCAGGAAGCACTTGTTGATCCTGGATACTACACAATGGACGACGACGGATATCTTCATCCGGCAAACTAAGTGAACTGAGAGAACGTCATACAAATAAAAGTTACTGCTCACAAAAAGAACAGTAATGTTGTAAATGTGGGCGGGGTGAAAAGCCCCGCCTGCTTTATGGGAAAGGGGGCGCCATTTTGGCTGATAATATTTTAGTAATGGAACACATTACGAAGGAATTCCCCGGTGTCAAAGCTTTGGATAACGTTAACCTTGAAGTTCAGCGTGGAGAGATTCATGCGCTGATCGGTGAGAACGGTGCGGGAAAGTCCACATTGATGAACGTATTAAGTGGTCAGTATCCATACGGCAGCTATACTGGAACGGTTACCTATGAAGGTGAAGAATGTAAGTTTAAAAAGCTTAATGACAGCGAGGCAAAAGGTATCGTTATTATTCATCAGGAACTTGCATTAATCCCACTGCTTTCCATCGGTGAAAACATGTTTCTCGGAAACGAGATCAAAAATAAAAGAGGAGCCATCGACTGGGACAGAACCTACAGTGAAGCAGAAAAACACATGGCTCAGGTAGGACTTCACGAATCTGCCCAGACCTTAATTAAAGATATTGGAACCGGCAAACAGCAGCTGGTTGAAATTGCGAAAGCATTTTCCAAAAAAGTAAAACTGCTCATCCTGGATGAGCCTACTTCATCCCTGAATGATGAAGATGCAAAAATGCTTCTGGATCTGCTTATGGAATTCAAGAAGCAGGGACTGACATCCATTATTATCACACACAAACTGAATGAGATCATTTACTGTGCAGACCGTTGTACCATTCTTCGAGACGGAAGTACGATCGAGACACTTACAAAAGGCGTGGATGACTTAAGTGAGGACCGAATCATCAAAGGAATGGTTGGCCGTCCTATGGAAGACCGTTATCCGAAACGCGAGCACAATGTAAGCAAGGACGTGATGCTTGAGGTAAAGAACTGGACTGTTCATCATCCTCTGTATCCGGAAAAAATTGTAGACGACAATATTTCCTTTAAAGTACATAAAGGTGAGGTTGTTGGTTTCTCAGGACTGCAGGGTGCAGGCCGTACAGAGCTGGCAATGTCCATTTTCGGTAAGAGCTATGGCAGTGCAATTACCGGAGAATTGTATATAAAGGGTGAAAAAGTAGATCTTAAGGATCCTCGGGCAGCCATCCAGCATGGTCTTGCATATGTAACTGAGGACCGTAAAACAAACGGACTGATCCTTGATGAGTCCATCCGTTTCAACACCACTCTGGCCCGTCTTTCCAAAGTCTGTGACAGGGGAATCATCAATACCGACCTTGAAGTACAGCTTGCAGAAAAGATGACAGAAGAAATGGGAACCAAGACACCTTCCAACGAGCAGCGTATCGGCAATCTGTCCGGTGGTAACCAGCAGAAAGCCCTTCTTGGAAAGTGGATGTTTACAGAACCGGATATTCTGATTCTGGACGAACCTACCCGAGGAATTGATGTAGGTGCGAAATATGATATTTACTGTCTGATCAATCAGATGGTAGAAGAGGGAAAATCTGTAATCATGATTTCCTCTGAAATGCCTGAAATCCTTGGTATGTGTGACCGAATTTATATTATGAATGAAGGCAAGATGGCTGGAGAACTGGATGCGAAAGAGGCAACCCAGGAAGGCATCATGGCACATATCATGCAGAATCAGAAGAAATAATCAAGGGGGAAAACGATATGAATTCCAAAATAAAGGATTTTTTTAGAAAATATACGATGGTCATTGCGCTTGTGATCGTATTTATCCTGTTCTGTGTTCTTACTGATGGAAGACTTCTTTATGCACAGAACATGTCAAACCTTATGCTCCAGAACGGATACGTACTGGTTCTTGCATGTGGTATGCTGCTTTGTATCTTAACTGGTGGTAACATCGATCTTTCCGTTGGATCTGTTATCTGTTTTGTAGGCGGTGTTGCAGCTGTTCTCATTGGCAGCAAGGGATTTAACCCATTACTTACCATTATCCTCTGTCTGGTAATCGGCCTTCTGGTTGGTGTTTGGCAGGGTTACTGGATTGGTTATAAGAGAATTCCTCCATTTATCACAACACTTGCTGGTATGTTCATTTTCCGTGGATTCGGCCGCCTGGTACTGGACAACAAAACCGTATCCATCCAGAACAAATCTTTCCTGAATGTATTTACTTCTTATATCAACATTCCAGGACTTGATGATGGAAAGAAATATTCCGCTCTGATCGTTGGTGTGATCATTGCATGCTACGTTATTTTCTCCACTATGAAATCCAGAGCAAACAAAGCGAAAAAAGGCTATCGCCAGAACACAGCAGCTTCTGATTACAGCAGAGCAGCCGTAATCGCAGTTGTTATTCTGTGGTACTGCTACAAACTGTACCAGTACAAAGGTATCTCCGTAATGCTTGTATGGGTAGTTGCAATCTGCATGATCTACAACTTCATCACATCCAAGACCGCATTTGGACGTTACTTCTACGCAATCGGCGGCAACGAGAAAGCTACACAGCTTTCCGGTATTGATACAAACAAGGTTTACTTTATTGCATACGCAAATATGGGCTTACTTGCCGGACTTGCAGGTCTTCTCTGCGCAGCACGTGTAGGTTCTGTAAATGGTAGTACAGGTACTTCCTTCGAGATGGATGCAATCGGTTCCTGCTTCATCGGCGGTGCTTCTGCATACGGCGGAAGCGGTACTGTAGGCGGTGTTGTAATCGGTGCTCTTCTCCTTGGTGTTATCAACATGGGTATGTCTATCATGGGTATCGGTGATTCCTGGCAGTACGTAGTAAAAGGTGCCGTACTTCTGATCGCAGTTGTATTTGATGTTATTTCCAACAGAAAATCCAACTAAATCAAAATAAGTGAAAAGCTGCTGTATCAGGCAGTTGTAAATGCAAAGGGCTGTTGCAGAAAATGCAATGGTCCTTTTTGCACATATTAAGTAAATATGTTAAACTTATAGTATCTTAGAAAAGGAAACTGTAAAATTATGAAAAAATCCACACTGACTGTCTTTTTTGTTCTGGCAGGATGCATGCTGTTTCTGTCCGGAATCTGGATTTATTTCCAGAAAACTCTGGATCAGGTAGACCTGGGAGAAGGGGAAGGGGCAGCAGGCTATGAAAAACATTATCTGATGATTTCCGGAGAGGAGAATACCCTGATGTGGGATTCCATCTACGAGAGCGCCAGCGAGGCAGCCAGGGATGCAGATGCATATGTAGAGCTGATCGCGCCCCAAAGAGAGTCCACTTATACAAAAGCGGATTATCTGCGGATCGGAATCGCCTCCAAGGTGGATGGGATCATTCTGGAAGCGGACGGAAGCGCAGAAGAACAGGAACTGATTCAGGAAGCAATGGACCAGAATATTCCGGTTGTAACTGTGCTGACCGATGACTCTTCCAGCGCAAGGATCAGCTTTGTAGGCCTGAACAGCTACCAGCTTGGAAATGCCTACACTGAGCAGATCCTGGGACTTTTGAAAGAGCATGAGACCACTCAGGTGCTTCTTTTGTCCAATTCCCAGTCCAAAACCCAGGAGACTAATCTGGTCTATTATCAGATCAAAAAAGAACTGGAAGAAAAAAAGCAGGGCTATCAGTCTGTGAATATTTCCGAGTACAGCATTGACAACAGCTCTGATTTTGATACAGAAGAATTTGTAAGGGACATTTTTGTAAATGGAAATACGCTTCCGGACGTGCTGGTCTGCATGGATGAGGTTGTGACAGAATGTGTTTACCAGGCACTTATCGATTATAACCAGGTAGGCAACGTGGATGTTGTTGGCTTCTACTATTCGGATGTAATTCTGGATGCCATCAGTAAAGGCATCATTTCTTCTGCAATCGCTCTTGATATGGAGGAAATCGGAAGATACAGCATCAATGCCCTTGAGGAATATTCCTCCCTTGGACACACCAGCAGCTATTACAGCGTAGGTCAGAATGTGATCACCCGGAAAAATGTGGGAACCTACAGAACGGGGGCGAATCAATGAGAGAACAAAAAGAAAGCCTTTCGGTGCAGAATTCCATCCAGACCAGGTTAAGTGCTGCCATGGTACTGGTCATGATCTTTGTAGTATGCATTAATTTTTTTATTTTTGAGCAGATCCACATGGGCGTGGACCGCATTGACGCTGTTTTTTCCAGTAATACAGCGATCAATGACCTGTCTGAGTCCCTGAATAAACTGGAGGGAACCGTTTACGAATATCTGAATACAAAGGGAAGCAAAGCCCTGGAAAATTACTATCGCTATGAGCAGGATTACAGACAGCTTCTGGACGGGCTCAATGACCGCAATGTGGACAGCGAAGTGAAAATGCTGGAGAAAAATATCCGCAAAATGTCTGAGAGCTATCTGGATCAAACAAACGAGACGGTTCAGGCCAAGCGAGGAAGAAATATTGAGAAATATAAATCTTCCTATGAAAAAGAGCTTCAGCTGTATGAATATATTAATTCTTACATTTACAAGCTAAATAATCTGCGCTTTCGAACCAACTCTGCGAATTACCAGATCCTTCTGTCCTCTATGGATGTGCTGTATCGCCTGGCACTGGTAGTTATTTTTATTGTGGCAGCAGTGGGCGTGGTTATTATTTTACTGGTTGTGCGCTCTATGATCCGGCCGCTGACCCAGCTTTCCAATACAGCTCATGAGGTTGCAATGGGAAATCTGGATGTGCCGGTTCTGCCGGTAGTGTGTGAGGATGAGGTCGGCGTTGTAACAAGAAGCTTTAACCAGATGCTGGACAGCATCCGCATTCACATTGCCCAGCAGAGGGAGAGCATGGAGAAGCAGGCCCAGATGAAGGAGCGGGAGCTTCTTATGGAAACTCATCTGAAGGAGGCTCAGCTGAAATACCTTCAGGCCCAGATCAATCCCCATTTTCTTTTTAACTGCCTGAATGCAGGAGCACAGCTTGCCATGCTGGAGGATGCAGAGAGGACTGGCATTTTTCTGGAAAAAATGGCGGATTTTTTCCGGTATAATGTGCGGAAAATGGAAGACGATGCCATGCTTTTTGAGGAAGTGGAAGCAGTTGACAACTATATTTATATTTTAAATGTAAGGTTTGCAGGGGACATCCATTACGAAAAGGATGTGGATGAGGGAATCGGTGATTTCCGGATTCCCAGCATGATCCTGCAGCCGCTGGTGGAAAATGCAGTTCAGCATGGCATTCATGACTGTATGGAAACCGGAAAAATCAAAATGTCCATCCATAAGGCCGGAGAAGATCTGGAAATCACAGTCAGCGACAATGGTGCCGGAATGACACCGGAAATGATTCAGTCTGTAATGGCGGGAAGGGCCCGGAACAATGGGGAGGACCGTTATTCCACAGGAATTGCGGTAGGAAATGTAATCGACAGGCTGGAGCTGTATTATAAGCAAAAAGGGCTTCTTATCATAGAAAGTGACGGCCTTGGAAAGGGAACCAGCGTGCATATTACGCTGCCTGTTGAAAATGAAGGGGAAGAGTAAGCAAGAACGAAGAGGAGCATGAAGATATGTACCGTATTCTGATAGCAGATGACGAGGGACTTATGCTGGAGGCTTTTAAAGGCATAATCCTGGCTGAATTTGGAGAAAAATGCATTGTGGAGACAGCTAAAACAGGAAGAGTGGTGATCGAGAAGGCGGAAACCTTTCACCCGGATATTGTGTTTATGGACATTCACATGCCGGGAATCAACGGAATCCAGGCGATGAGGGAAATACGCAAGTTTAACAATTCTGCCCTGTTTTACGTGATTTCTGCCTATGACAAATTTGATTATGCGAAAGATGCCATTGATCTTGGTGTGGAAAAGTATCTTACCAAGCCTATTTCAAAAGGAAAAATCATTTCCGTTGTGGAAGAAGCCACGGCAAAGGTGGATAAAGTTCGTGATCAGAGAAGCAATCTGTTGAAAATTCAGGAAAAACTGGAAACGGTAATTCCTGTTGTGGAGTCAAGCTATGTAAGTGCTTTGCTTTTCCAGAAGGAGATGCAGGCAGCAGATTATTACCAGCAGCTTCTGGATATTGCATATGCACAGGGGTTTGTTATGGTGGTGCAGTTTGGGCAGAGCTATGAGAACGGCAGGCTGGTGAGCCCGGTTGGGATGAATGTGAAGGCGCAGAGCTTTTACCCGGAATTTCGGGATGTGGTGAAATCCGCGTTTCCCTGTGTGGTAGGAAATATTATGTCTAATCGTATCCCTGTGGTAGTTCCCTGCGAGATTTCCCAGAATCCTTATGAGGACCGTATTGATCTGGTGGAAAAAGCCAGGGAGCTGGTGGCAAGGCTGGAGAACCGTCTGGATGCTAAATTCCGTGTAGGAATCGGAAGAATCTGGGAGATGGCGGAGATGGAGCGTTCTTACCGCGAGGCTCTTCGTGCGCTGAATGGCAGCCTCAGCCGTGTGATACATATTGAGGATCTTTCCCAGAATGGTGTGTATGATGAAGCATTTCCCGGCAACAATGAGAAGCGGATGTATCGTTTCCTGGAGGAGGGAAATGAGGAAGGCATGCTTCAGGAGGTGAATTTCTTCTTTGACTGGATGGTGGAGCATTATTCCCAGGATATGAACAATATTCGTCTGAAGATCCTGGAGTTTATTATCTGGAGCGAGAAGATTGCATTTGAGTGCGGGGCGATCAATTATGGATTCAGTTACCGCAGAGATTATCTGGATACAGCAATGTCTCTTTCCACCTATGAAGAGCTTCATAAGTGGTTTCAGGAGAAAATGGTGAATGTGTGCCGTGCGATCCGTGACCAGAAGGTGGATCAGTCCAATTCAGCAGTGAAGAAGGCCATGGTTTATATTCAGGAAAATTACAGCAAGGATATTTCCCTGGATGATGTTTCCGGGCAGGTGAATATCAGTCCTTATTATTTCAGCAAGATTTTTAAGGATGAGACAGGAGAAAATTTCATTGAGTATCTGACCAGAGTGCGGATTGAGAGAGCAAAAGAGCTTCTGGTGGATGCCAATATAAGCGTGAAGGAAGCTGGAATTCAGAGCGGATACTCGGATCCTAATTATTTCAGCAGGATTTTTAAGAAGCAGATGGATATGACACCAAGCGAATATAAGGCGAGGTATGGAAAATGAAAAAGGGAAGATGGACGTTTCTGATCATGGTTCTGGCGCTGGCTTTTACAGCTGGGTGCGGCACCGCCCAAAGGGAGCCTGAAAAGACGGAAAAAGAGGAAGAGGACAAGCTGCAAATTGGACTGAGTTTTGATTCTTTTGTAATCGAGCGGTGGCTTCGGGACCGGGATATGTTTGTTTCCACAGCGCAGAGCCTTGGGGCAGAGGTGAATGTGCAGGTTGCCGGGGGCGTGGTGGAAGAGCAGATTTCGCAGATTGAGTATTTTATTAAGAAGAATATGGATGTGATCGTGGTGATCCCTATTGACGGAGATGCCCTTTATGATGTGGTGAAGGAAGCCAAGGATAAGGGGATTTATGTGATCTGTTACGACCGTATAGTGGGGAATATCAATGCAGACCTGTATATTACCATTGATAATGAAAAGGTGGGAACTCTTATGGGCGAGGCGCTGATGCAGGCTTGTCCTGACGGGGGAAATATTTTTGCGATTAATGGTTCTCCTACAGATAAAAATGTGGATGAAGTTGTGCGAGGGTTTAACAAAGCTCTGGAGGGAAGCAATCTGAATGTTGTTTATACTGGCTACTGTGATAACTGGCTGGCGGAACTGGCTGGGAATCATGTGAACAAGGGACTGGAAGTAACCAGGGATATTGTGGGTGTAATGTGCGGAAATGATGATCTGGCCAGTCAGGCGGTGAAGGTTTTGTCGGAGAATCGGCTGGCTGGAAAGGTGGCTGTGGTTGCGCAGGATGCGGATCTGGCGGCCTGTCAGAGAATTGTGGAAGGCACCCAGGAGATGACGGTTTACAAACCTATTGAGCAGGAGGCGAATACGGCGGCGGAGTTTGCGGTGGCTCTTGGAAATGGGGAGGATATTACATCTGGTTCCGGGGAGTATAAAGCGGAAGAGACGTTTAATGACGGTACGTATGAGATTCCTTATTATAAGATTGATCCTATTGCGGTGACGGCGGAGAATATGGATGAGGTGATTATTGACGGGGGATTCCATACAAGGGAGGATGTTTATTTGAATATAAGATAGATATGGTTCAAGGCGGACGCATTCGGACACTTGTGATCTTTAAAGCTTTGATGTATTTTAGAGCCTGCCCCCAAAATCATTCCCGCAATCTGCACGCCCCACTTTGCGGTATATTTCACCCGAATTCGGTTGTCGTAGCCCGCTACGACGCCCTCATCCGGGCAAAATCTCCCACAAATTGTGACGCACATCTTGCAGCAAGCCTTTTTCAAACACGCTCTAGGGAAAGGTACAGAAAAATTCCCTCAAACAGTAAGAATACTGTCTGGGGGAATTTTGGCGCAGCTTAATATTAGAAATAAACGCGGTCGATTTGGATGACGGCGCAGTAGTTGCCATCGTCCATGTTGCGGATTCGCTCTTTCAGGAGATTGGTTATCTCTACGTTGGTAAGTTTACACTCAAAAGGAGCGGCCACATCAAAAATCAGATTGGTGTGGGTGGGGCCTTCTACCATACGGAAATCGTGGATGGAAAGGCGGCGGTCCAGATTGTGGGTAACTTCCTCAATCTGGGTGCGCATGTCGTTGACCTCTTTATTGTCTGTGACGATAGGGTCAATGTGGATGGTTGCGGAGCAGTTCAGTTTGTCCTGGAGTTCGTGCTCGATATTGTCAATCTCGTCATGGATGATCAGCAGGTCTCCATGTTCCGGTACTTCGGCGTGTAGGGAGAGAATCAGTCTTCCAGGGCCGTAGTCGTGGACGATCAGGTCGTGCATGCCATGGACAAGGGGATGGGCGAGAACAATTTCCTCGATTTCTTCTACCAGATTTTTCTCCGGAGCCTGACCAAGGAGCGGATCGATGGTATCCTTCATAGTTGTGATTCCGGTATAGAAAATAAAGATTCCCACCAGAACACCGAACCAGCCATCCAGAATCAGTCCTGTAAGCTGGCTGATAATGGTTGCAAGAAGCACCAGGCTGGTAGCGGCAGTATCGCTTAAACTATCGCCTGCAGTTGCCTGCATGGCAGTGCTGTCGATTTTGTGGCCGATTCCGCGGTTGTAAGTGTACATATAAATTTTCACCAGAATGGAAGCTGCCAGTACCAGGATGATGATCGGGCTGCATTCGATTGGCTCCGGTGTGCGGATCTTGTCAATGGAGGAACGGATCAGCTCAAAGCCCATGATCAGAACTGCAACAGAGACAAGAAGCCCGGAGATGTATTCCATTCGTCCATGTCCGAAGGGGTGCTCGGTGTCCGGTTTCTGTCCGGAGAGCTTAAAGCCTACAAGGGTAATCACAGAAGAGCCGGCGTCTGATAAGTTGTTGAAGGCGTCTGCCGTGATGGCAATGGAACCGCTTAACATGCCTGCCAGCCATTTCCCAAGAAAAAGAAAAATGTTCAGGGCAATTCCTACAGCTCCGCACAGCATGCCGTAAGACTGGCGTACCTGGGGGGAAGCGTAATCTTTGTAATCTTTAATGAAAAAACGGGATAAAAATGTTATCATAAAAAACCTCACCTCAATCATATAAGAAGAAAAAATAAAAGGGTACCCGTATCCGAAAATACATTCTTTCCAATATAACATCTTGTCAGGGAAATTGCTAGTGGAAATTTATAAAATCATACAT
Organism: Blautia acetigignens; assembly: GCF_025566865.1. Taxonomy (NCBI): domain Bacteria; kingdom Bacillati; phylum Bacillota; class Clostridia; order Lachnospirales; family Lachnospiraceae; genus Blautia; species Blautia acetigignens. The sequence continues at coordinate 297,531 of NZ_JAOQJM010000002.1, read as the reverse complement.
AATTTGGGTGTGCTAATTTAGTCGGCATTTTCTCAGACGATTGTGGAGAAAAGTGCATGCGGTGGATACAGGAAATATATTTTGTGGAAAATCTAGTTCAAATCTCTGGCAGAATGTGGAAAACTTTTTGAAAAAAATATGGAAATATGGGGAAAAAGTAGTTGACAGAAGCGGGGGCTTATAATATAATTACTCAATGTGACGTAGTGCGAGATACTTTAGCCAATAGCCCCGGCGACGGTATTTATCAGCGGTTTCGGACATTTCCGCAGTAATTGCACCATCGTTTCCATATTACTAAAATATGCGAGATATCGCATTTATACAAACAATCGTTGATAAATAACAGGAGGTAAAACCATGCAGACTTATATGGCTAATCCAGATAAAATCGAGAGAAAATGGTATGTAGTTGACGCTGAAGGCTGCACCCTTGGCCGTCTGGCTTCTGGCGTAGCAAGCGTTTTAAGAGGAAAGAACAAACCTCAGTTTACACCACACGTTGACACAGGTGATTATGTAATCGTTGTTAACGCTGACAAGATTAAAGTTACAGGTAAGAAAATGGATCAGAAGATCTACTACAATCACTCTGATTATGTAGGTGGAATGAAAGAGACTACATTAAAAGAGATGATGGCTAAGAAACCTGAGAAAGTTGTTGAGCTGGCAGTTAAAGGTATGCTTCCAAAAGGACCATTAGGAAGAGAAATGTACACAAAACTTTTCGTTTATGCCGGACCTGAACACAAACATGCGGCTCAGAAACCGGAAGTTTTAACATTTTAATGAGGAGGTAGAAAACATTGGCTAGCGCAAAATTCTACGGAACAGGAAGAAGAAAAAAATCAGTAGCAAGAGTTTACCTTACCCCAGGTACTGGTAAAATCACTATCAATAAAAGAGACATCGATGAGTATTTCGGATTAGATACTCTTAAAGTTATCGTTCGTCAGCCACTGGCTGCTACCGAAACAGATGGTAAATTCGATATCCTTGTAAATGTACACGGTGGCGGATATACAGGACAGGCTGGTGCTATCAGACATGGTATCTCCAGAGCCCTTCTTGAAGCAGACAAAGAGTACAGACCAGTTCTTAAAGCAGCAGGATTCCTTACTCGTGATCCTCGTATGAAAGAACGTAAGAAGTACGGTCTCAAAGCAGCTCGTCGCGCTCCGCAGTTCAGCAAACGTTAATCTTAGTTATCCAAGAGATAATCGACTGCTAAGACTATATCAAAATGTTTACAAACCCCGGAAAATCAAGGTTTTCCGGGGCTTGTTTTGCCCTAATCCGGCTGCACAGAGTATTGGAAAAGTCAAAACGAACCGTAGGTAGTCCTGCAAGGACAACCACTGTCAAAAACAGCATCCGAAACTGTCTGACTGTGTTTCAGAATGACCCGAAGCTGGAAGGCGCAATCCGCTACAATATTCTGACGGAGCGAATTGATATTTCTAAGCATATATGATGGCATTCTGGTTTATGATCATGAAACCGCCATGTATCATTTGGAAAATGGGCATGCTACATCTTTTAACAGATTGCAAGGAAAATGATTTGCTGCATCAACTGTACCGACTTATCACTTCCTCAATTCCGGAACCAGATTGCTGTAATACGCTGTCTTACCTGACAACACATCGTCATAGAATCCCTGCTTCCAGTCAGCAATAGATTGGAGCAGGGATTCTTCTTTCTTATTTATAATAGACAAGTCAATACATACCCCATATGTAATTCGTGCCATTTTCCGCCGTTTCGTGCCAAACCAATTGAAAAACAGATGGATTTTTATATAATGATTTTAACAAGTGAAGGAAAAAATCAAACAGGAAAGGAGGAGATTCGTGTATTGCATTGCTGTATTGATTGATAAAGGACAAAAGGGGCAGGACTATGCAGAATATATTTTGAACTACTGCGCCGACAGAAAGATATTTCCCCTGGTTCAGATTTATCAGGATCAGGAAAAGTTTTTTGGAGAAATACAAAAAACAATACCGTCCATTGTGCTTCTGGCACTTCAGGGAGTAGCAGGGCTGAATGCTGCGGAGCATCTCCGTTCCCTGCATCCGAAATGCAAAATGATCTGGTGCAGTGATCTGGATTTTTCCCTTCATGCATTTAAACTGCGTGTGGAATATTTTTTTATGGAACCCGTGGAGGAACAGAAGCTCTGGGAAGGGCTTACGGCATGTTTCGGACGCAGGTGATTATATTTATTTTAATTCAGGAGGAAGATGATAATGAAAAAAAGAGCTATGATTATTGCAATGATGGCAGCCATGCTTACGGTTACCTCTGACTGCACGGTGAAGCTTCTCCATGCAGAGGAGACACAGACCAAGGAAGCACAAGCTGAAGACTCTCAAAGCGAAGGTACATCCCAACTTCCAATAAAAGCACTTTCCCCCAAGGTAGTGGAAGAAAATCCTTATATGGCAAAAAGTGATTCCAACATTCATCATGACTGCTACAATACTGACTCTACAGATGAGGTGCTGCCGGTGGGTATCTATTCCGAGATCAATGTTTCCTACGAGAAGGTAAACGCAAACGCATCCCCGGCCATCTTTTTTGATTCCTACGGTCACGCAGTGGTTCCATTTCTTGGTGGCCTTGCTATTCGCGATATCAATGCAGATGAGACACAGACAGTGGGATATTTTTCCCCGAAGCAGCATGACGAAGGCGGCTATGTGATTCAAAGCTCCTACTCCTTCGTAGATGAGAGTAACCGAATCGTGTGTCCAACCAGCAACAATCACGTGCTGATGTTAAAAGCAACCGACGAGGAAGGAAACGTGCTGCCGGAATTTGAGAAGGTGCTGGATATCGACATCAAGGCTGCAGCTGAAGCAGCTCTTGGAAAAACACTGGATCAGAATCTTTTATCAGTAGTATTTGACTATGACGGGAATTTATGGTTTGCCACCGGCGGCTTCCGCATTTATCCGGACAGGGAGCAGCAAGGAGCTGTTGGATACATTTCCCGCAGTGCCATTGATGCGATCTTAAACGGAGAGGAAGTGGATCTGACAGACTCTGTATTTGTATATGAACTGACTCCGGGAGAAGGCGCAGAAAATGGCATTGCATCCTCCAAGGATGGCGCTGTGATCCTGACAAACCTGAACTGCTATCTGTTCCAGGCAGATAACGGTGTGCAGAAGGTATGGAAAACTTCTTATGAGAGCGTAGGTGCCAAGGAAAGCGCAGAAGGTGACGCCACTACAGGTGGTGGTCTTGCCTGGGGCGGCGGCTGTTCCCCTTCTCTTACAAAAGACCTGGTTATGTTTACCGACAATCAGAATCCGGTAAATCTCCTTGCTGTTGATATGAAAACCGGAGAAACAGTTGCCAGCCTTCCGGTTATCGACGAGCTTCCGGAGGACAGTCAGGTATCTGTGGAAAACTCCGCAATTGTATACGACAACGGTGCAGGAACGGTGAGTACCATTGTGTGCAACTGGTTTGGTGCCGGAAGTGCTGCTCTTGGAAAAGAGGACAGCGATTCTTCCATCCAGAGCTATGCCAATATTTATGATGTAAACTGGTTAAGCCAGGGAAATAAAATGATCATGCCAGGTGTAGAACGAGTGGACACCATCAAAACTGATGACGGCTACGAAATGAAGAGTATCTGGTGCAGAAGTGATCTGTCCGATACTTCCATGCTGAAGCTTTCCACTGCCACCGGATATATTTACGGCTATGTTCAGGATCTGGAAACTGGCATGTGGCAGTATATTATGCTGGATTTTGAGACTGGCGAGACCGTATTTTCAATGGATGTTTCCAGCAAGCCTGGTTACAACAACATGGCCATCGGCATGTATGCCGGAAACAGCGGAAATGCCCTTTATTGTCCGACCGGATATCTGGAGCTGTTAAGACTTCAGGACCGTTTTGTTTACTTGCCGGAAATGCCGTACCGCAAAGTGGATCTGGATCAGGCAATGCGAAATGTGCTTGGACAGGAAACCTTTGAAGCGGATGGCGGACAGGGAAATGTTATGGGCTGGCTGAATACCGTAACTGTTGAAAATGTGCATCCGAACACCACAGTGGCGCTGCGAGTGAAAGGTCTGTCCGGCAGCGCAGATGCACTGAAGCTTTACGGTTACGGTGCAGACGGCTCCCTTCAGGAAGTGCCTGAAGACCTGTGGCATATCCAGACAGAGGAGGGAGCGATCCCGGATACCTTATCTGAGGATGTACTGTATGAAATCCACGTTCTGGTACAGGATGGCGGTACATTCGACCTTAGCGAAAATGAGAAGGAAATCAAAGTATCCGTTGTTGCAGCTCAGTAAAAAGGGTGGAACTTTTTCAGAAAGATTCTGGCACTTATTAGTCCATGATGAAATTACCGGTGCAGTGTGAGTTTTATACTCATACTGTACCGGTGTTTTTATTATTTCAGAAACAGATGAAGCAGCTTCCGGGAAATCCGCCCGTAGGGCTGATAACGTATAGGCAGATCAATCCAGGTTTTTTTATCTACAATGCTCTTATAATGGGAAAAGGTTTCAAATCCTTTTTTACCATGATAGCTTCCCATACCGCTTTCTCCGAAGCCTCCAAAGGGCAATTCACTGGTTGCAAGATGAATGACTACATCATTGATACAGCCGCCTCCGAATCCGCATTCAGAGGTGACTTTTTTTATTATAGCCTTATCCTGTGCAAAAATATAAAGTGCAAGAGGATGAGCCAGGGAATTTACTTTATGGATAACCTCATCAATGGAGGTGAAAGTAAGCACAGGAAGCACAGGCCCGAAAATTTCTTCCTGCATTATGGCATCCTCGAAGGTAACCTTGTCCATTACAGTAGGTTCGATCTGCAGTGTTTCGGGTCGTATATTTCCACCGCAGATTACCTTCGAGGAATCAATTAATCTCTGAATACGGTCAAAATGCTTTTGGTTGATGATCTTTCCGTAATTTTTGTTATCCAGAGGTGCTTTGCCAAACTGCTTGCGGATCTGTTTTCGAAGCTGTTTTAGAAATTCGTCTTTTATTTCACTGTGGCAATAAACATAGTCAGGAGCCACACAAGTCTGTCCGCAATTCAGATACTTTCCAAATACAATACGTTTGGCTGCGAGCTTTAAGTTCGCAGATTTGTCTATAATACAGGGGCTTTTGCCGCCAAGCTCCAAAGTGACAGGAGTAAGATGCTCACTGGCCTTTCGCATAACCTCTTTTCCCACAGACTGGCTTCCTGTGAAAAAGATATAGTCAAAATGCTCCTGAAGAAGACAGGCATTTTCTGCACGTCCGCCCATAACAACTGCCACATGGTGCTCCGGAAAGCATTCCCGGATGATTTCACAGAGAACAGCTCCGGTGGCAGGAGAATAAGCGCTTGGCTTAAGGACAGCTGTGTTTCCGGCAGCAAGCGCATCTGCCAAAGGGTCAAGGGTGAGAAGAAACGGATAGTTCCATGGACTCATGATCAGTGAAACACCGTAAGGAGACGGCTTCTGGAAGCTTCGTGAGTGAAATTGTGCAAGTGGTGTATGCACAGTTTTTTCCCTGGAAAGGGAACGGATATGCTTCAGCAGATAGGTAATCTCGCTGAGAACAAGACCGGATTCACACATGTAGCTCTCAAAGCTGCTTTTCCCAAGATCTGCCTTTAATGCGGCATCAATCTGCTCCTGATGAGCCTGGATGGAGGCCTGAAGCTTTTTCAATGCTTCAATACGAAAATCAATATTAAGTGTAGCACCTGTATAAAAGAATTCCCGCTGCCTGCGGATGATATCCTGGATCGCTTCCTGTGTCATGGGATTTTCCTCGCATTATAAAATGTAGTATTGTTTAGAGTCCCTCTCCAGGGACGAGATCCTGTTTGAAAAAAGCGTTTTATGCTTCCGGCTGTTCTTTATCCGGCATCAGCATATAATAAAACTTCTCCAGCTCCCCGGCATCCATCAGTACCGGAACGGGATACAGAGGATTAGCTTCCTTGTCTGCATAATGGGACAATTTCGGAATATCCTCTTCCTGGATTTCCGGAATGAAATCCCCGATGCCAAAGCGGGCTTTCATATCCTTGATGGCCTGGATAAAGCCTGCAGCAGCTTCCTCCACAGGTGTTTCCGTGTCCGCAACGCCTGCCGCAACTGCTAAGGCTGCCAGCTTCTTGTGAATGGTTTTTCCGTAGGCTTCCAGAACATAGGGAAGAAGCACTGCATTGGCAAGTCCGTGAGGCACATTGTACTGTCCACCCAGGGAATGTGCTACTGCATGTATATAGCCCACATAAGATTTGGTAAAAGCACAGCCTGCAAAGTAGGAAGCGCGGAGCATATTCCGGCGGGCTTCCTTATTAGAGCCATCTGTGTATGCGGTATCCAGATTTTCAAAAATCAGCTTTACAGCATCCAGGGCATTTTTCCTGGTGCCTGGCGTGGTGGAATTGCCGATGTATGCCTCCACTGCATGGGTAAGGGCATCCATACCAGTAGTTGCGGTGATAAAAGGCGGAAGGCTTAAGGTAACCTTAGGATCCAGAACTGCATAGCGCGGAATCAACGGAAAATCGTTGATGGCATATTTGTGTCTGGTCTGCGCATCTACAATTACGGCGGCCAGCGTGGTTTCACTTCCGGTTCCTGCTGTAGTTGGAACAGCAATCAGAAGAGGAAGCTTCTTGTGCACCTTCAGAATTCCCTTCATCTTGGCAAGGGACTGACGGGGCTTGGCGACCCTGGCACCAACTGCCTTGGCACAGTCCATACTGGAACCGCCGCCGAAGCCGATAATGGCTTTACAGTTGTTTGCATGGTAAAGCTCAAGCGCTTCTGCCACATTGTCTGTAGTAGGGTTGGCTACTGTTTTGTCATAAAGGATATAAGAAATGCCGCTGTCTGTCAACGCCTTTTCCAGACGGTCGGTAAGCCCAAGCTGATGAATGCCTGCATCTGTGATGATCAGCACATTCTCGCATTTTTTCTTTTTCAGCATATCGGGAACTTCCTTCAGGCTGCCGATGATCTTCGGGTTTCGGTAAGGCAGAAAGGGAAGTGCGAACTTAAACACATTCTGGAAAATTCTGCAGTATATTTTCTTTACTGGATTCATAATAAAATTTCTCGCTTTCTTGTACGGTTTTTATCCTGAATGAAATTATATCATGGTTTCAAATATTGTAAAGATAAAATAATTTTAATATCAAGATAAATTTGCAGGCAGATTTCTCTTATCGACTGATGGGGGATTGTGTGTTATGATAATATAAAGATAAAGAATTGCGGGAGCTGCAAAACAGCGGAGCAATTCGTAGATATCAAGTTAGGGGCAAAATACTTTTTGCCCCTAACATCCTATTAAGAACATAAAGAAAGGGGTATTTTCCATGGCAGAGACCTTTGGAAAGAATCCGGAAAAGAACTTGAGCATAGGCATTCTGGCACATGTAGATGCAGGAAAGACTACATTGTCAGAAGCACTTTTATATTTAAACGGCAAAATCCGCAAGCTGGGAAGAGTAGACCATAAAGACGCATACCTGGACACTTCTCCTTTGGAGCGGGAACGTGGAATTACAATTTTTTCCAAGCAGGCCATCCTTGATCTTGGAGACACCAGAGTCACGCTTCTGGACACTCCGGGCCATGTGGATTTTTCCGCGGAGATGGAGCGGACCCTGCAGGTATTAGATTACGCCATTTTGGTGATCAACGGAGCAGACGGCGTGCAGGGACATACTGTAACGTTGTGGAGACTTCTGGAAAGATACCAGATTCCAACTTTTATTTTTATCAACAAAATGGATCAGGACGGAGCCGACCAGGAGGCTCTTCTGGCAGAACTGAGGAAACGCCTGAGCGAAAACTGTCTGGACTTTGGTCCCACGGATATCAAAACAGAGATTCAAAAAGAAACAGATCCGGGCAGCCGCGCGGAGCAGAACACCAACGAAATTTTCCACACAGAAGCAGAGCACGGGGAAGAATTCTGGGAAAGCCTGGCTATGTGCGATGAGCATCTTCTGGAAAAATATCTGGAAGAGGGCGAGGTGGGCCCGGAAGAAGTCACTAGGCTGATCATTGAGCGCAAGGTTTTCCCCTGCTATTTTGGTTCTGCGCTGAAAATGGGCGGCGTGAAATATCTCATCGGCGGACTTGAGCACTATACAGCCAATCCCCCTTACCCGGAGGCCTTCGGTGCCAAGGTGTACAAGATTGCAAGGGACGAGCAGGGAAACCGCCTTTCCTATATGAAAATCACTGGCGGAACCCTGAAGGTGAAAGACCTTCTTACCACAAGCAAGGGAAATGTGGCAGCAGGGGAAGAAATCTGGGAGGAAAAAGCCGACCAGATCCGCATTTATTCCGGAGCGAAATTTGAACTGGCGAAAGAAGCAAAAGCGGGAACTGTTTGTGCCGTCACAGGTCTTACCCACACATTTCCGGGCCAGGGACTTGGAATCACGGAAAATTCCAACATGCCTGTTCTGGAGCCTGTACTGAACTACCGGATCCTGCTCCCGGAAGGCTGCGATGTGCACCAGATGCTGAAGAAATTAAAGGAACTGGAAGAGGAGGATCCCCAGCTTCATATTGTATGGGATGAGCAGTTAGGAGAAATCCATGCCATGCTCATGGGAGATGTGCAGATCGAGATTTTGAAACGGCTGATCTGGGAAAGGTTCCATGTAGCAGTAGACTTCGGCACCGGAAACATTGTATATAAGGAAACAATTGCTGCGCCTGTGGAGGGCGTGGGACATTTTGAGCCTTTGCGCCACTATGCGGAGGTACATTTGCTTCTGGAGCCAGGTGAGCCGGGAAGCGGCCTGCAGTTTTTCACGGCGTGCAGCGAGGATGTTCTGGACCGCAATTGGCAGCGGCTGATTCTCACCCATCTGGAGGAAAAGGAACACAGAGGCGTGCTTACCGGAGCGCCTATCACGGATATGCAGATTACACTGCTCACCGGGCGCGCCCATCAGAAGCATACAGAGGGCGGTGATTTCCGACAGGCAACCTACCGCGCTATCCGCCAGGGCTTGAAAAAAGCCACAAGCGTTTTGTTAGAGCCATACTATGAATTTCGCCTGGAAATTCCGGTGGACACAGTAGGCCGTGCCATGACGGATATCCAGAAAATGCAGGGAACCCTTCTGCCCCCGGAAACGGAGGACATGACTGCAATTTTGAAGGGAAAAGCACCGGTTTCTGCTATGCGTGATTACCAGAAGGAAGTGGTTTCCTATACAAGAGGCCTGGGAAGGCTGTTCTGCAGCCTGAAAGGCTATGAGCCCTGTAAAAATCAGGAAGAGATTGTGGAACAAATTGGCTATGATTCTGAGCGTGACCTGGACAATCCCACTGGTTCTGTATTTTGTGCCCATGGCGCCGGATTTGTGGTGCCATGGTATCAGGTGGAAGAGTATATGCATCTGGACACAGGGATTTCCGAGGAGTTTGATGATGATCTAAGCGCAGAGGAAGACTGGCAGAGCACAGAATGCGGAGAAGAAAATGCAGCATACGGCGGTGCCGGCAGCCAATCGGGAAATCAGACCCGCGGTGCCAGTCAGACTTCAGGAAAATCCGGCTACCAGCCACCAAAGTCCGCTTATCGCGGCAGCTATGAAGATGATAAGGAACTTCAGGCAATTTTCGAGCGAACCTTCGGTCCTGTAAAAAGAGACAGAATGTCTTCCTATAAAAAAGTAGTAACTGCGCCATCCTCTCCATCCACCAGCTCCTACTGGAAAAAGGACAAAGAAGAATACCTTCTGGTGGACGGCTACAACATTATTTTTGCATGGCCGGAACTGAAGGAACTGGCAGATGCGGATGTCCGTGCGGCGCAGACCAAGCTGATGGACATTCTCAGCAATTATCAGGGATACAAAAAATGCACGCTGATTCTTGTTTTTGACGCATACAAAGTGGAAGGCCACCAGGAAGAGGTTCTGACCTATCACAACATTCATGTGGTTTATACCAAAGAAGCAGAGACCGCAGATCAGTATATTGAAAAAACAGTCCACAAGATCGGCAGACAGCATCAGGTGACAGTAGCTACCTCTGATGGTCTGGAACAGATTATAATTATGGGACAGGGGGCAAACCGAATTTCTGCAAGAGGCCTGAAAGAGGAAATTGAGGAAACCAGGAAGCAGCTTCGCCAGGAGTGGCATCAGCGCCGCCAGTCAAGCCATACGTACCTGTTTGACCATGCAGATGAAGAAACAGCAAAGCTGATGGAGGAAGTCCGTCTTGGAAAGAAAAAACTGTAAGCGGTTTACTGACAATTTGAAAATGATGAGATAAAGGAGATGTATCAAAAATGAGAGAGAAGCTTACCCGCAAGGATGTTGAGAAAATTGAGCAGGAAATTGAGCATCGCAAGCTGGTAATCCGTAAGGAAGCCATTGAAGCGGTAAAGGAAGCACGTGCCCAGGGCGACTTAAGCGAGAATTTCGAGTACTATGCTGCCAAGCGCCATAAGAACCAGAACGAGAGCCGTATCCGCTATCTGGAGAACATGTTAAAAACAGCCACCATCGTATCGGACAAATCCAGCAGTGATGAAGTAGGAATGGATGATATTGTGGAGGTTTATTTCGAGGAGGATGACGAGATTGATAAATACAAGCTGGTTACATCCATCAGGGGAAACTCCATGGAGAACCGGATCAGCATTGATTCCCCCATCGGCATGGCATTAAAAGGCCACAAGGTAGGCGACCGCGTGGAAGTAAAAGTAAATGATAATTACAGCTACTTCCTGGAAATCCGCTCCATTGACAAAACCCACTCTGAGGAGGAAGAGATAAGAGGATTTTAAAAGACCTTTACCGGATAAAATGCTGCATTCAGTTGTTTTCCAGGCTCACCAGCCGCATTTACAGTAATTTTACATTGGAGCCAATGTGATTTAACAAAGATTTGGTAGTAAAAACCAGGGAAATGTAAAGTATTTTACATAGATTTAACATTCCTCTCCCCCGAAATTTTACATAGACCACCTATATTAATCTCATAACCAAGAAACAAACAAACTCTAACAAATGGATAAAAGGAGAGGAAAAAGAATGGATTTTTTTAGCATCCTGACTTTGCTGGGAGGCCTGGCAATGTTCTTGTACGGAATGCAGGTTATGGGAGACGGACTGGAAAAGCTTTCAGGAGGAAAGCTTGAGAAGATTCTTGAGAATCTTTCTTCAAACAGATTAAAGGCAGTTCTGGTTGGCGCTGCCGTGACAGCAGTTATTCAATCGTCATCAGCAACGACAGTTATGGTTGTAGGCTTTGTAAACTCAGGAATCATGCACTTATCCCAGGCCGTTGGCTTCATTATGGGAGCAAATATCGGTACTACGATTACTGCATGGATTCTTAGTCTTGCCGGAATTGAAAGCTCGAATTTCTTTGTGAAATTATTAAATCCAAGCTCATTTTCACCTATTCTGGCACTGATTGGTGTGATTTTCATTGTTTTTCTTCACGATGAAAAAAAGAAGGATATAGGAAACATTATGGTAGGATTTGCAGTGCTTATGTTCGGAATGAACACTATGAGCGGCGCTGTAAAGCCGCTTGCCCAGGTTCCGGAATTTACTAATATTCTGCTGAAATTTTCCAACCCGATTCTGGGAGTGTTGGCAGGTGCGCTTTTGACTGCGGTTATTCAGTCATCCTCTGCTTCCGTAGGAATTCTTCAGGCACTTTGTGTAACCGGTGCCGTTCAGTACGGCACGGCCCTGCCGATTATCATGGGACAGAACATTGGAACCTGTATTACAGCTATGCTTTCTTCTGTTGGTGCAACCAAAAACGCAAAGCGTGCAGCTGTGGTTCATCTGTACTTTAACATTGTGGGAACCATTGCATTTATGGGTGTTTTCTATCTTCTTAATACATTTTTACATTTTTCATTTATAAATGATGTGGCAGGACCGGCAGGAATTGCTGTTATTCATAGTGCATTTAATGTAATTGCAACTGTTGTGCTTCTTCCGTTTGGTGACGTTCTTGTAAAAATGGCATGTGCGACTATTCGTGATACCAAAGAAGAAAAAGCCATCTCAGAAGAAGATCAGGAGTTTATGATCCTGGAATCCCGCTTTTTGAGCAATCCTGGAATTGCCATTGAACAGAGCAAAACAGCAGCAAAAAAAATGGCAGAGCAGTCTCAAAATGCGCTGAAGCTTTCCTTTGGACTTCTGGATAGTTTTCAGGAGGAAAATGCGTTCCGTGTGGAAAAAATCGAGGCAAAGGTTGACCGCTATGAGGATGAGCTTGGAACCTATCTGATTAAATTGAATCAGAAGGAGCTTTCAGTAGAGGATAGTCACAGCCTTTCTATTATGCTTCATTGCATCGGTGACTTTGAACGTATTTCTGATCATGCTTTAAGTATTATGAAATCAGCCAAAGAGATGTGGGAAAAAAATGCAGTTTTTTCTCCACAGGCAGTGAAGGAGCTTCATGTTATGGAAAAAGCGGTGGTTGATATTGTGGATAAGGCGTATGCTGTATTTGCCAACCAGGACATTCAGCTGGCAGAGGAAATCGAACCTTTAGAGGAAGTGATCGACGAGCTTAGCCGTGAATTAAAAAGACGCCATGTAAACCGCCTTAGAGCAGGAGAATGCACTATTGAGATGGGATTTATTTTGTCCGATGTAACTACAAGTCTTGAGCGAATTGCAGATCATTGCTCTAATATTGGCGTCTGTGTAACACAGGTAAGGGAAGACCTATATGACACGCACAGCCATCTGGACTCTGTGAAAAATGCTCCGGGAGAGCTTTTTCACCACGAGCTTGAGGCGGCAAGAGTAAACTATATGCTTCCATAAATGTGCGCAGATAATGCGTATGGGAGGAGAGAACTGAAAATGATTTTTTGCGTAGAGGACGACAACAACATTCGTGATCTTCTGGTATACACCCTGGAGACCACAGGCTTTCATGCAAAAGGCCTGGCAGATCCTTTGGAGCTGTGGCAGGCTCTTGCACAAGAGGAGCCGGAACTGATCCTTCTGGATATTATGCTCCCGGGAGAGGATGGCTATTCGATTCTGGATAAGCTGAAAAAATCCTCCGGAACCAGAGATATTCCGGTAATTATGGTAACTGCCAAAGAGGCTGAATTTGATAAGGTGCGTGCCCTGGAAGCAGGCGCAGATGATTATATTACCAAGCCCTTTGGAATGATGGAATTTATTGCCAGGGTGAAGGCTGTGCTTCGGCGCAGCAGCCGTCACGGAGATGACAGAGAGCTGCGTTGCGAGGAACTGAGTATTTTCCCGGGACGTCATCAGGTTTACAGTGACGATCAGCCTGTAGAACTAACCAGAAAAGAATTTGAGCTTCTTCTCTACCTTATGGAAAACAGAGGAATTGTTATGACCCGTGACCAGATTCTGTGTCACATATGGGGATATGATTTTGACGGAGAAACAAGAACTGTGGATGTACATGTTCGAACCCTTCGCCAGAAGTTAGGAGATACCGGCAGACTGATTGAAACTGTTCGTGGTGTGGGCTATCGCATGGCGGATAAGGGAGGAAATCAGGGATGAAGCAGAAAATTCTGAATCATACCAGCATAATGATTATTCTTACAGTGCTTTTAACTTTTGTGGCTGCAAGCTTTGTGATGTATGGAAAATTTGATTCAGTTATGAAAACAGGAGTTAGAAATGAAGCCGAATATGTAAAGGTAGGGCTGGAGGAAGCAGGAACAATCTATCTGAATGAAAAAGTGGGACAAGCTACAGATACTCGTATTACGCTTACGGATAAAGACGGAAATGTTCTTTACGATAGTGAGGCTGATGCTTCTTTGCTTCCTAATCACAGCGATCGTCCTGAATTTATTCAGGCAATGGAGAGCGGGCAGGGTGAGATCGTCCGTTATTCAGAAACCCTTGCCCGGCAGACCTTTTATTATGCAGTGAAGCTGTCTGATGGCAGAATCCTGCGTCTGGCAAAAACAACAGACAGTGTTTTTCATACTTTGATGACAAGCTTTACTTTGCTTGGGCTTCTTATGATTCTAATCATCCTGGTAGAATATGTGCTTGCACAGCAGCAGACAAAGAGCCTGATCGAGCCTATTAATAATCTGAATCTGGAGAAACCTCTCGACAATGTGTGTTATGAGGAGCTTCGGCCTCTTCTTGTGAGGGTTGACCAGCAAAATAAGCAGATTGCAAGCCAGCTGGAAGAACTGAAAAAAACAGAAGCTGTGCGCAGGGAATTTTCCGCCAATGTTTCTCATGAACTGAAAACTCCGCTTATGTCTATTTCCGGTTATGCAGAGCTGATGATGAACGGAATGGTCAGACCGGAGAACATTGCTGATTTTTCAGGAAGAATCTATAAGGAGGCCAATCGTCTGGGAAATCTGGTGGCAGATATTATTCAGCTTTCCCGTCTGGATGAACAGCAGGACAGCACAGTTTCCATGGAGAGTGTGGAATTGGATGAGCTTGCCCAGGATGTGGTAAATAATCTTCGCAGTCACGCAGAGAAAAAAGAAATCCTTCTGGATTATCACGGAGAGCCGGCAACTATTCAGGGAGTACGCCATGTTCTTTACGAAATGCTTTACAATATTGCAGATAATGCAGTGCGCTATACCAATCCAGGTGGACACATCCATATTTATGTGGGAAAAAGAGGCGGAAAGCCATTTTACAGGGTAGAGGATGACGGAATAGGAATTCCAAAATCAGAACAAAAACGAATATTTGAACGGTTTTACCGGGTGGATAAAAGCCATTCACGGCAAACCGGAGGAACAGGACTTGGACTGTCCATTGTCAAGCATGGAGCTAATTTACACCATGCGAAGATTACAGTGGATAGTGATCTTGGAAAAGGTACAAAAATGGAGCTGCTATTTTAGGCAGCTCCATTTTGTATGAAATTGAGATTTACAGTTCGCTCATTGCGTCCTCATCTGCCACAATAATGGCATTTGGATGGAACTGAAGAATAGAAGCCGGACACTGTGGAGTAACCGGACCCTTGAGGGCTGCTGCAAGAGCCTTTGCCTTGTTTTTGCCGTTGGCAACCAGAAGGATGCTCTTAGCACGCATAATATTGCCAATTCCCATAGTATAGGCTTTACGCGGAACATCCTCTTCACTTGCAAAGAATCTCTTATTTGCCTGAATGGTTGCATCTGTAAGATCTACACAGTGTGTGCCTGCCTCGAAGTGATCAGCCGGCTCATTAAAACCGATATGACCGTTGGGTCCGATTCCAAGAAGCTGTAAATCAACTGTGCCAATATTCTCAAGCAGAGTATTGTATGCGCTGCAGCATGCATCTGCATCTGGATTGGTTCCATCAGGAACATATGTATTCTTAATATCAATATTCACTCTGCTGAACAGATTCTTGTTCATGAAATAGCGGTAGCTCTGGTCGTTGGAGCCGTCCAGCCCTACATACTCATCCAGGTTAACGGACTTAACATGTGAAAAATCAAGGATTCCATCCTCATACATTGCTGCCAGCTGGTCATAGGTTCCAACCGGTGAAGAACCGGTAGCAAGACCAAGGATGCAGTCTGGTTTGGATAAGATAGTGCCTGCAATAATTGTAGCCGCAGTACGGCTGAGCTCTTCATAATTTTTTACTTTAATAACCTTCATATCTGATCTCCTTCTCTATCTATATGGCATGCTTATCCGCTTTGATGGGGAAAAGCCGATAGCGCATATCATCAACAGGGTGCAAAAAAATAACGGCATATGGGATGCTGCCATCTGAAAACCCCTGCCCCTGTATTTCTGACACTATCAGTATAACGTATATTTGTAAGAAATGCTATAAATATTTCTGCTCTTTTTTGCCTTTTTGGTGAAAAGTGATTGCATGTTGGAAAATCATTTTCTATAATGAAAATAACAGCATAAAATCTGATTCCATATCAGAGATGATGCGCAATTTATGCACAGGAATTATAAAAATGAAGAAAAAACACACATTAAAAAAAGAACTGACCCTTCTTATGATACTGGCATCTGCGTGCACCCTGCTGTCTGCATGCGTAGCTGTTTTCTATGTTTTCTTTTCTTTCTTTTTCCAGAAGACCCAGGAAGATATTGAGTACGTGCTTCGCAACACCAGTCAGCAGTATCAGGCGCATATGCAGTTTATTGAGGACAGTGTGATCACCATACGCCACAATACAGTGCTGGATGATTTTTTTCAGGAGAAAGACTATGATCCAGATGAAATTGAATCTCAGCTTTCCTATAGCATGGAGCTGTTTTCACAGCGGAACATGGTGGACAGGCAGCTGCCCTTTGTGACAAGCATTTATCTGTTTAACAACAGTGATGACTGCATTTATGAACATTATTATGCTACTACCCTGGCTGCTGAGCGGGAGCAGAAAAGCCGGTATGAAAACATGCTGCAGAGTTTGAAAATAACAGAAAGCCAATATATCTGTCTGACTGATGTGGATGAGATAAATATTTTTTTCCGTATCTATGATGACAGCATGCAGGAAAAAGGAGTGGGAATCGTCCAGATTTCCCAGGCGGCTGCAGCGGCTGTATTAAATGCAGTGAATTCCTACAGCAATGGTTCCTGGGCAGTACTTGACAAAACAGATATGCTTCTTGCATCAGGTGGTGATAAGGAAAATATTCTGGCACTTCAGAAAACAGAGATTTCCTGGAGTGGAATCAGGGCACTGGGTAATGCGAGGGTAATTGGTTATGCAGATCAGTGTGGCTTCGGGGTGCGAACAGTTATCGCAGTTGGATATGGAAACATTTTTTCCATTTTGAAACCCACTCTTTTGATCTTTTTGGTAGGACTGATCGTGGTAATTGCCATCACCTTTCTGGTATCCTATGTTACCAGCTATCGTTTTACCAAACCGGTAACAAGAATGATTCAGAGCATTCAGGCATTTGGCAAGCCTAAGCTGGATGTGCGCATGGAGGATTCCTCCATTCAGGAATTTCATGATATGGGGATTGTGTTCAACCAGATGGCAGACAGAATTGAGTATCTGATTACACAGGTATATGAGAAAGAGATTCTGGCGGTCCGCGCCCAGGTAAAGTATCTGCAGTCTCAGATTAATCCTCATTTTCAGTTCAACATTCTGGCCATGCTCAGCCTGAAGGCAAAAATGGCGGGAAACGAGGAGGTTTACGACGGCCTGAATGCATTTTCCAAGCTGATGCAGGGTAAGATCTTCAGGGAAAAAGAGATTAAGATCAAGGTAAAGGAAGAACTGGAAATTGTGCAGTTTTATTTGTATCTGCAGAAAAGCAGATACCAGGACAAGCTTTCCTATGAAGTGATGTTGGAAAATCCGGACATAGAGAACAATCTGATTCCACGCCTTCTTATCGAGCCTCTGGTGGAAAATGCGGTGTCCCATGGTTTGGAACCAAAACGGGAAAAAGGAATGCTGAAGGTTCATCTTTACGAAAGGGAGCTGCTTCATATTTGCGTGGAAGATAACGGAGTGGGTATTGATTTTACCAAAATGGAGGAAAAACAGGAGAAATCAGGAGAGAAGAATAAGATAGAACACACTCATACCGGATGGGAAAACACCAGAAGAATGCTTCAGATCCTGTATGGAGATGACCATGAATTTAAGGTGTGGAGTGAGAAGGGAAAGGGAACCAGAATTGAGATACTGGTTCCTATTGAAAAAGGAGAGAGCTATGTGGAAAGTATTGGCAGCAGATGATGAAAGCTATATCAGGGAAGCCCTGCAGAAGCTGATCAACTGGGAGAAAATGGACTGCAGTCTGGAAAAGGTGGTCAGCGATGGTCAGGAACTTCTGGACGGGATTACCGGAAGCATGCCGGATATTGTGATCACTGATATCCAGATGCCAGGCGTAGACGGGCTTCAGGTATGTAAATATATATATGAAACAAGTCCGGAAACCCAGGTGATCATTCTTACTGCATATTCGGATTTTGAATATGCAAAGGAAGCCATCAAGTACAGTGCCTGCGGTTATGTACTGAAAATTTCCATTATTGATGAGCTTCCGGAAGCTGTGGAAAAAGCAATCGGGAACCTATCCAGGCTGAAAAAAGAATTTGAAACAACCGAAGCCAGAAGAACCGAGGAACCGGAATCCCTGCTTTCCCAGGTGGAACAGTATGTGGAAGGAAATTACCGTAATAAGATTACGCTGGATGACATTGCAGATACCCTGCATGTGAACCGAAGCTATTTAAGCCGTTTTTACAAAAACAAAACAGGAGTAAATCTGTTTGATGCTATTTTGAATAAACGTATTGAGGCTGCGAAGGATTATTTGCGGAATACCGATATGAAGACCTATGAAATTTCAGAGGCTGTGGGAGTGGAGGATGCAGGATATTTTTCCAAGATGTTCAAAAAGATCACAGGAGTATCTCCAAAAGAATTCAGGAAAAGAGAAAAAAATGAAGAGACGAAGTAGAAACAGCCTGTCTGGCCTTATATTGCTGCTGGCACTGTCTCTTTGCGGATGCGGAGAAAGGGAAAAAGAGCCTGTGACTATTACAGTGATCCATGCCTGGGGCGGAACCGGGGCAGACCATGTTGCAATGCGTGATATTTACGATGGCTTCCAGAAGGAAAATCCGGATATTGAAGTCCAAATGATATCCATGCCTGCACGGGAGGAGATGCTGCGCAAAGTGGAAGATATGATCATGGTGGGAAACATGCCGGATGTGATCACCTTCAGCGGAATGGGACAGAACACGACCTACGATTTTATTGTGAAAAACAATATGGCACTGGATATTATGCCTTACCTGAAAGAAGATAAGGAGTTTGCGGCGAATATTTCCAGAACTAATTTGAATTACTGGACGACAGATAACGGACAGCTGTTCACCGTAGCAGATGTTTTATCCTTGAGTGGTGGGTATTGGTACAATAAGGATATTTTAGATGCGGCAGGGGTGAAAAGCCTTCCGAAATCCTGGGATGCATTTCGTGGCATGTGCTACAAAATACTAAAATGGGCCAACGAGCAGGAGAATGAGGTAAAGCCGCTTCAGACCTCGCCGGAGGGATATCTTTATTTTATGGATCAGATGCTGCTGGAAAAGCTGGAAGATGAGGAAAACCAGATTTCATGGAAGAACCAGGTTCGGGAGGTGCTTAAGCAGCTTCAGGGAATCTATGCTTATTCTGCTTCAGAAAATGCAGAATACAGCTATTTGGATGAGACTAGACTGTTTAACGAAGGAAAGCTGGCAGTGTATGTAAATGGTGTCTGGGGCGCTTCCATGATTTCTGAAAATATCAATGCCAGATATGCCCTGCTTCCCACCTTTTCCCAGGATGCGGTTTCCTGCGAATCAGCATGCCTTGGCTATGTGTTGGGAAATAGCCAAAATGAGCAGAAGGAGAATGCCGCTGTCGATTTTCTGAAATATATGCTCAGCGAAAAGGTACAAAAAAGAATCCTGGAGGAAACAGAGCAGATTCCGGCAAATGAACACGTGGTGCTGGATGCCTACAAGGAGGCAATGCCCCGTCTGTACCAGGCTGCTTCTTTGGTGCTTGGAGCTGACAGGAAAATTGAAGTTCCGGATAACCTGTGGCCGGCAGATCAGAAGACCTATTTTACAGGCAATATTTTCCGCGTATTGACAGGTGCAATGACGCCGGAGGATTTTCAGAAACGTCTTGGAAAAATGCGAACTACAGAAAATAACAGTCAGAAATAAATACTGTCAAACAAAAAAATAAGATGGAGATCAGCAGAAGTGGGAAAGAAAAAGCTGAACTTCATCTTATTTTTGTGCAAAAAGTGTAAAATATTGAGTAATAGTAAATATATTCCTGGTTTTTATTGTGAAAATGTCAATAATTACCTGTAAAATGCAAATTGGATTCATTCAAAAATACCAAAAACAACGATACAATAAGGATAGTAAAAGCAAAGACATATAAAGCTATGAAGGAGGAATTTTCAATGAAGAAAAAAATGGTAAGTGTTTTACTGGCAGCAGCAATGGGGACTACTGGATTGGTTGGATTTGGAAGCACAGCTTATGCTGCTGATGATGTTCTGGAATTTTACCATGGCTATTATCAGGATGAGAGTGAGTGGGCAGCAGCGCAGGTAATGCGTGATATTTATGACGGGTTTGCAGAAGCCCATGCAGACGGACCGGTTACTTTCAAACCAATCGCAGTGGAGAACAGAGATGATATTGTAAGCGCACAGGTTGCTGGCGGTTCCTTCCCGGATCTGGTAGATGTTGGAGGTGGCGGAGTTCCCCAGGCAGCACTTTCCCAGGAGCTTGTATATGACCTGAAGCCATACATTGATGAGAACGGTCTTCAGGATGCTGTTGGACTGAACTACACACAGCATGATATTGACGGACATATCTATGCAGTGCACGATCAGATTGAAAGCCGCGGACTGTGGTACAACTCTGACATTTTTGAAAAAGCCGGAATCACAGAGGATGCTTTTGCCAACTGGGATTCCTTTGCAGCAGCTATGGAGAAAATCCGTGCTCTGGATGAGGATGTTTACGGATACATTGCAGGACAGGGTTCCAGCTATATTGTAAATACGGTTATGGCATCTACTGACGAAGGAAAAGCAATGCTGGAATCTGAACTTACAGAAGATACCATCAATTCTGATGAGTTCGCAAATGCATTTAAGACTGCAGCAAAGCTGGATCAGGACAACGGATCTGAGCACACAACGGATGACAACGGAAACCTTATGGCTGAGTTTAATACAAATGGCAAAGCTGGTGTTCTGTTCAATGGCGTATGGAATGCAAGCGGAATCGACGCATCCCTTAGTGATGTGATCGAGCCGGCTCTTTTCCCGGGAAACATCGCAATCGCTTCCGCAGGCGGCGGACTTGCTGTTG
Source organism: Blautia acetigignens (assembly GCF_025566865.1). NCBI lineage: Bacteria > Bacillati > Bacillota > Clostridia > Lachnospirales > Lachnospiraceae > Blautia > Blautia acetigignens. The sequence continues at coordinate 276,638 of NZ_JAOQJM010000002.1, read as the reverse complement.
CAAACAACATGAGCGAGGAAAAAACAGAGCTTGCACTTGAGTTTATTAAATACATGACAAGCGAAGAGGTTCAGGAGAAAATCTTTACAGGCGTACAGGCGAATCCATGTAATACAACAATCGATTTAAATGCATTGGCCGAAAACAGTGATGATGCAGCAACCAAGAAGCTTGCACTGGCTTGCTCTGAGGTAAACGGAGCTGAAAATGTAGTAATCGATATGAACTACACATGGGGCTCTGACGTTGACAAGGCAATTATCAATGCACTGATGGAGTGTGCAGTATCTGGAACTGATATTGATGCAAGATTCGCAGCGCTTCAGACAGAACTGATTGCACTGATCGCCTGAATAACAGAAATTTAGAAATATGCTGTGATGAACATAAACTATGAAGGAAAGGGAGGGGAGCAATCCCTTCCCTTTTTGAAAGGTAACTGCAAACGGTTACTCTGGAGGTATTAATTTGGAAAATTTGAAAGCTGTGAACAAAAGAAAGAATAAGCTGGGAATGCGTAGAAAAGGCTTTATCATTGCTTTTCTTGCACCTACTCTTATTGCATTTTGCGTATTTTATCTGTATCCCATTATCACCGTGTTTGTCACTTCTTTTTGCAAATGGGATTACACTAACATTACCAGTCCGGAATTTTTCGGCTGGAGCAATCTCTGGGATAATTATGATTATATTTTTAACAAGTATCCGTTTTTCTGGGAAGCCCTTCGTAATTCCACAACATGGGCAATTTTGGGTGCGGTGGTTCAGATTCCTATAGCAACTCTGATTGCTCTGGCACTGTCCAGAAAAGTAAAAGGCATCAAATTTGTACGAAATGTTTATATTATTCCAAATATGATTTCAACTGCCGCAATGGGCATTGTATTTTTACAGCTGTATAATCCGTCCTATGGAATCATCAATCCAATTATTCGTCTTTTTCATAAGGACTTTACTGATAATATTCTGCTTCTGAAGGGATCTGCTTTTGTGGCAATGACCTGTGCCTACATTTTTTTTACTGGGACCACCACCCTGATGATTCTGGGAAATATTATGGCAGTACCGGAAGAGGTAAGGGAAGCAGCCATGTTGGATGGAGCCAGTGGTCTGAAGCAGGACTGGCATATCACCATTCCTATGATAAAAGGAACCTTAAAAACCGTATCTGTACTTGCTGCCACTTCCGGCTTCCTCCTTTACAACGAGGTTTATTTCCTGACAAAAGGTGCTGCCGGAACCTACAGTATCAGCTACATTATCCGTGAACTGGCAATCACCAGTCCAAGAACCCAGTTTGGTCGTGCAAATGCAGTTGCCATGATTCAGATTTTGGCTGGAATGGTGATCATTCTGGTAATTAATTTTGTATACAGTGTTTCTTTCAAAAAAGAGAAAAAGTAAGAAAAGAGGAAGAATATGAAAAAAACGAAATCTGGAAGGGGCATAAACAGTATGCCGGCAGGAACCAGAATTGTCACTTATATTTGTCTTGTGTGGGCACTTGTCGTGTCACTGGTTCCACTTGGATGGCTGGTACTCTCCAGTTTGAAAAAGGACCCTATGGCGCGGCCAGGATTTCAGCTTCCGGAGACCATCTGCCTGGATGGATATATTTCTACCTTTAGGGATCTGCATGTGCTGAGGTACTTCGGAAACAGTTTATTCGTAGCAGGTGTATCTGTTATGATCAGTGTTGTGATGATCTCCATGTCTGCCTATGTAGTTGCAAGAATGGAATTCAAGGGAAAAGCTTTGGTAAATATTTTATTATATTCTACCATGTTTATTCCTGCTACAGCTCTTACCTATCCGGTTTACAACCTGGTAAACCGCCTGCATCTGTATGATACAAGATCCGCCCTGATTTTAATCTACTCCTGCAGCGGAATTGCAGTCAGCTTTTTTGTAATCAAGAACTATTATGACAACATTCCAAGAGAGCTTGAGGAGGCTGCCAGAATCGACGGATGCGGCTATGTACAGACCTGGGTAAAAGTAATTTTCCCAATTGCACGTCCTGGTATTATGACAGCTGCAGTGCTTGCGTTTTTGAACAACTGGAACGAATATTACTGGGCTTCTCTTGTACTGATCACCAGGGAAAAGCTGACCGTGCCTGCACTTTTGTCCACCTTTACAACTGCCTTTAATACTAATTACAACGGACTTTTTTCTGCTATGGTAATTATCATTTTGCCTCCTGTGCTTCTGTACTGTATTTTCAGCAGATTCTTTATTGAGGCACTGTCCGGCGGAGCAGTAAAGGGATGATTTTCCAAACACGCTTGAAGACTTAGAAAACAATAGGAGAAAATAATATGAACGAAGAAATAAGACAGCGTACAAAATGGTTTATGGATGCCAGATTCGGCATGTTTATTCACTGGGGACTTTACTCCATTCCTGCTTGCGGCGAGTGGATGATGTCAGAAAAAGAAATGACAACAGAAGAATATCACAAGTATTTTGAACAGTTTGATCCTGTAGATTATGACCCGAAAAAGTGGGTTCGCCTGGCGAAAAAAGCGGGAATGAAATATGCAGTTCTTACTGCAAAGCATCACGATGGCTTCTGCCTGTTTGATTCCAAGCTGACCGATTACAAAGCAACAAATACAAAAGCCGGACGCGATCTGGTAAGAGAATTTGTAGATGCCTGCCATGAGGAAGGGCTGAAGACCGGACTATATTTTTCCATTATTGACTGGCATCATCCGGACTTTCCCAAATATGGGGACAGGCAGCATCCAATGCGGAACAATCTGGCATACAAGGATGAAAAAATTGATTTTGACCGGTATTTGGAATACATGCATGGACAGGTAAAAGAGCTTGTGACCAATTACGGCAAACTGGATCTTCTGTGGTTTGACTTTTCTTATGATGATATGACTGGGGAAAAATGGAAGGCAACTGAGCTGATTAAAATGGTGCGCACCTACCAGCCGGACGTAATTATAGACAACCGCCTGGAAGGGGCAGGAGACAATCACGGCAGCATCACCACAGATGAACCTCTGATCTACAGCGGCGATTTCGCAAGCCCGGAGCAGATCATTCCGCCAAAGGGTGTGTGTGATGAACATGGAAATCCCATTCCATGGGAACTGTGTGCCACTATGAACAACCACTGGGGATATTGCAATTTCGACTATCAGTACAAAACACCTCAGATGCTTGTGCGAAAACTGGTGGAGTGCGTCAGCAAGGGCGGCAACATGATCCTGAACGTGGGTCCGGATGGTCGGGGAAACATTCCGACTAAGAGTGAGGAAATTCTCACGGAGATGGGAAAATGGATGGACAAAAATAAAGAGAGCATTTACGGCTGCGGTATTTCACAGCTGGAAAAACCGGATTGGGGAAGGTATACCCAGAATGGCGATGTAATTTATGCCCATGTTTATGAAACTCCTCTTGGTGCATTGCCTTTATATGGAATCGGGCCGGATAAGCTGGAATCCGTTACCTATCTTGCAGATGGAAGTGAGGTAAACAGAGGAGAGGCTTGGAATACCGTATTGTATCCGGATGTGGCATTTTTATCCTTTGGGGAGAATCCGGTATTTACATATCCACTGCCCGATGAGAAAGACACAGTTTTAAAAATCCGTTTGAGACAGGGGTGAGCAGAATATGAAAAAAGTTACAGCAATTTTGATCGGAGCGGGTCTTAGGGGCGGCTATGTGTATTCCCAGTACGCTTTGGATCATCCGGACGAATTTCAGGTTGTGGCAGTTGCAGAGCCGGATAAAGAACGCAGGGAGATTTTTGCTGCGAAGCATCACATTCCGGAAGAATTATGCTTCAAAAGCTATGAGGAGCTTCTGGCAAAAGAAAAAATGGCGGACTGCGCAATGGTCTGCACCCAGGATAAAATGCATTATGAGCCAGTTGTAATGGCAATGGAAAAAGGCTATCACGTACTTTGTGAAAAGCCCATGTCACCGGACAAAAAAGAAATCATAAAGATGGGGGAGATGGCGAAAAAATACAACCGGATTTTGTCTGTGTGCCACGTACTTCGGTATTCACCCTTCTTTTCCAAATTAAAGGAACTTCTGGAAGAGGGCAGAATCGGAAGGCTGATGACCATTCAGCACATGGAGGAAGTGGGCTACTGGCACCACGCTCACAGCTTTGTCCGCGGAAACTGGCGAAATGCAGAGGAGTCCAGCCCTATGATCCTGCAGAAATGCTGCCATGATATGGATATTATGCTGTGGCTGGCGGACAGCAAATGCGAAAGCATCAGCTCCTTCGGGGAATTATCTTATTTCAAAGAGGAAAACAGTCCCGAAGGTGCGCCTGCCTATTGTCTGGATGGCTGCAGCCACAGGGATGAATGTGCCTTTTATGCACCAAGGTTTTATCTGGAGCATCCCAAAGCAGTGGATGACGGGCTTGTGTATGCCGTAACAGATCCGGCAGACCCGGAGCATGTTCTGGAAGCGCTGAAAAAAGGGCCTTACGGCAGATGTGTGTTCCACTGTGATAACACCGTTGTGGATCATCAGAGTGTGGATATCCATTTTGAAAATCAGGTGACCGCTACCTTCCTTATGACCGCATTTACCAACCAGTGTGCAAGACGGATCCGCCTTATGGGAACAAAGGGGGAAATCAAGGGAGATATGGACACGGGCGTGATCGAGATCATTGATTTCGTAAGCCAGAACCATGAAACCATACAGCTGCACACTCCGGCCAAGGGACACAACGGAAGCGACATGAGCATGATGCGTGATTTCGTAAGAATGATCGGAGAAGGCAAAAAAGGAAAGACAGATGCCTCCGTTTCTGTGGAAAGCCATCTGATGGCCCTGGCAGCAGAGGAAGCAAGAGTAAAAGGACAGGTTATCGATTTCGGGGAGTTTTGTAAGTGGAATTAATTGAATTTTTGAATAGAATTCATATGGTACAGCCAGCTGTGGAAATGTTGAAACAGCTGGCTGCTTCCAAAAGAATAAAAGAAGAACAGTATTTGCAGGATAAAATGCTTTATAAAAGAAACAGGCAGCAGTTTTATGAGAAGGTAAAGCAGCATAAGGACTATCGGCTGCGGTTTTTGTATGATTTCTGCCGCATGGGAGTAGAAGCCTATGAGGATTATCAGTCACAGGGAATCGGGGATGAAATATTTGACGCTACCTTTTATGATCTTACCCTATGGTGTGAAAACTGCTTCCGGGAATATGGGGAGTATGGCATCAACGAATACGACTGGTTTTTCCGTCATTTTGACCTGCAGATTTTCCGGCTGGGAAGGCTGGAATTTGAAAAAATGGAATCTCCATGGGAGATCCACGCTGCGGGCTGGGAAATAAGAAAAGGCCACCCGGTGATCAGTGTCCACATTCCGCAGGGGGAAAAGCTGACACCCCAGGCAGCAGCCCATTCCCTGGAAAAAGGAAAAAGCTTCTGGGGAGATGAGCTGCCTTATCTGTGTCATTCCTGGCTTTTATATCCGGGGCTGAAAGAAGTACTTTCACAGACAAGCAATATCCTGCAGTTTCAGAATTATTTTCAGATTGTGGACATTGATTTTGCAGAGAAAGAAGCAGAGTGGCGAATTTTCGGAAAGGTGGAAGAAAATCCGGAAAAATATCCAGAAAACACCACCCTGCAAAAAAGGGCAAAACAGTATCTTCTGTCCGGGAAAAAACTTGGAAACGGGCTGGGAGTTCTGCAGGAACTTTGAGGTTAAAATTGACAAGAATGGGATAGTCTGTTACGATAATCAGAGTAACAAAATTGAAATTTTATTGCGCGAAAGCAGGGAGGTAGCAGTAATATGAAAAAGCCAGCATTAGTAGTAATGGCAGCAGGTATGGGAAGCAGATACGGCGGTCTCAAACAGATCGACCCGGTAGATAAAGAGGGAGATATTATTATCGATTTTTCTATCTATGATGCGCTCCAGGCAGGATTTGAAAAAATTGTATTTATCATAAAGAAAGAAAACGAGGCAGATTTCCGTGCAGCCATCGGCGACCGCATGAGCAAGCATGCAGAGGTAGTCTTTGTATTCCAGGATCTGCACAATCTTCCGGAAGGCTATCAGGTTCCGGAAGGACGTGTGAAACCATGGGGCACAGGTCATGCGATCATGAGCTGTATCGATGTGATCGACGGACCATTTGCAGTTATCAATGCAGACGATTATTATGGACGTCATGCATTTCAGATGGCTTATGATTTCCTTACCAAGAACCAGGATCAGGATGGTGTTTACCAGTATATGATGGTTGGCTACAAGCTGGAGAACACCCTTACCGACAACGGCCATGTGGCACGAGGCGTATGTGTGACAGACGAGGACGGATACCTGAAGGATATCAATGAGCGTACCCACATTGAGAAAAAGGACGGCGGCGCAGCCTACACAGAGGATGACGGTGCTACCTGGACCGCACTTCCTATGGATGCTACCGTATCCATGAACATGTGGGGATTTTCCGCAAGCATTCTGAAGGAGCTGAAGGACAGATTCCCGTTATTCCTTGAGAAGAACATAGAGAAGAACCCGCTGAAGTGCGAGTATTTCCTTCCATTTGTAGTAGATGAGCTTCTTGGTGAGAAGAAAGCCACTGTTAAGGTGCTGAAATCCATGGACAAATGGTATGGCGTTACCTATAAAGAGGACAAGCCGGTTGTAATGGCTGCTGTCCAGAAGATGAAGGATGAAGGCGTTTATCCTCAGAAGCTGTGGGAGGACTGATCCGTGGAAAGAGCAAAAGAGGCAAGCCGTCAGGAACTGCTGGAAGTAATTTCAGGCTTTGATTTTGGCGGAGAACTGGAAGAGGTTGGTATTTTTGGAAACGGTCATATTAACGAGACTTACTGTGCGGTATTTTCCACAGATACCGGAAAGAAAAAATTTATTCTGCAGAAAATGAATCACCAGATTTTCAAGGATCCCGTTGGCCTTATGGAAAATATCAGCGGAGTCACCTCCTGGCTGAAGAAGAAAATCCAGGAGAACGGCGGGGATGTGGAGCGTGAGACTTTGAATATTGTCAATGACCGCGAGGGTTCCCCTTATCTGGTAGATAAAGAAGGAGAATACTGGAGAGCCTACCTGTTTATTGAAGGAGCGACCTGCTTTGACCAGGTGGAAAATGATGAGGATTTCTACCAGAGTGCCCTTGCATTTGGTAATTTCCAGAGACTTCTTTCTGATTATCCGGCAGAAACTCTTCATGAGACCATTCCGGATTTTCACAATACAGTGAAGCGTTTCGGCGATTTCAAAAAGGCTGTGGCAGAGGATGCGTGCGGCCGCGCAGCTGATGTCCAGAAGGAGATTCAGTTTGTCCTGGAAAGAGAGCAGCTGGCACATACCCTTGTGGACCTTCAGAAAGCAGGAAAGCTGCCGCTTCGCGTAACTCACAATGACACCAAGCTGAACAATATTATGATCGATGATGTCACCCACAAGGGAATCTGCGTCATTGACCTTGATACGGTAATGCCGGGACTTTCCCTGAATGATTTCGGAGATTCCATCCGCTTCGGAGCCAGCACGGCAGCAGAGGACGAACAGGACATTTCCAAAGTATCCTGTGACCTTCACCTGTTTGAAGTGTATGTAAAGGGATTCCTGGAAGGCTGCGGCGGTGCACTTACAGATCTGGAAGTGGAAATGCTTCCTATGGGCGCCATTCTTATGACCTTTGAATGTGGAATGCGCTTCCTTGCAGATCACCTTGAGGGAGACCATTATTTCCGTATCCACAGGGAAAATCACAATCTGGATCGTGCCAGAACCCAGTTTAAGCTTGTTTGGGATATGGAACAGAAATTATCTGAGATGAAAGCTATTGTACAAAAATATAAATAGTGGTATCCTAAAACTTGCAGAGAATAAGTTGTCTTTGCGGATACCATAAGGAAACCAAAAGTTGGTTGCATAAGGAGGAAATTATCATGGCAATTTTAGTAACAGGCGGTGCAGGATATATTGGAAGCCACACAGTTGTAGAACTTCAGAACTCCGGTTACGATGTAGTAGTTCTGGACAATCTGTCCAATTCCAGCGAGAAGGCACTTGACAGAGTTTCCAAAATTACAGGCAAGCCAGTGAAATTCTATAAAGCTGATATCCTGGACAGAGAAGCACTCGACCAGATTTTTGACAAAGAAGACATTGACTCCTGTATTCATTTCGCCGGACTGAAGGCAGTTGGAGAGTCTGTAGTGAAACCATGGGAATATTATGAGAATAATATTGCAGGAACCCTGACTCTTGTAGATGTAATGAGAAAACACGGCGTTAAGAATATTATTTTCTCTTCCTCTGCAACTGTATATGGTGATCCGGCTCAGATCCCGATCACAGAAGAGTGCCCGAAGGGACAGTGCACCAACCCATACGGCTGGACCAAATCCATGCTGGAGCAGGTGCTGACTGACATTCAGAAGGCTGATCCTGAGTGGAATGTAATGCTTCTTCGTTACTTCAATCCAATTGGAGCACACAAGAGCGGAACCATCGGAGAGAACCCAAATGGTATCCCGAACAACCTTATGCCATACATCACACAGGTTGCTGTTGGCAAGCTGAAAGAGCTTGGCGTATTCGGAAACGACTACGACACTCCGGACGGAACTGGTGTGAGAGATTATATCCATGTTGTAGACCTTGCAAAGGGTCATGTAAAAGCATTGAAGAAAATCGAGGAGAATCCGGGACTTGCAATTTACAACCTTGGTACAGGAAAGGGCTACAGCGTTCTTGACATTGTGAAGAACTTTGAAGCAGCAACAGGCGTGAAGATTCCATATGTGATCAAACCACGTCGTGCCGGTGATATTGCAACCTGCTACTGCGATGCTTCCAAGGCAGCCAGAGAGCTTGGCTGGACTGCAGAGAACGGCATCCGTGAAATGTGCGAGGATTCCTGGAGATGGCAGAGCAATAACCCGAATGGTTATGATGACTAATATGGTTCGCAATTTGATTTTTGATGTTGGAAATGTTCTGATCGGGTATCGTTGGTTTGAGATGCTCACAGAAGATTTTGGGCTGTCTTCGGAGGAGGCAAACAGAATCGGAAACGAAATGTTTGAGAATGATCTGTGGGGACTTGGTCTGGATGGTGGCCGGATTACTCTGGATGAGGCAATTCTGGAATATGGTAAATTGTATCCGCAGGATATCCGGGTAATGGAATGGTTTCTCAGAAATGGAGAAAGGATGGCTGTGAAGCGTCCTGAAATCTGGGAAAAGGTTATCGGACTAAAGAAAAAAGGCTATAACATCTACATATTGTCCAATTATTCAAAAGAATTATTCGAGATGCATACGAAGGATGCTTCTTTTTTGAAGGTTCTTGACGGTGGAATCGTTTCCTACCAGGTGAAGGAGATCAAACCTGGCAGAAGAATCTACGAGCTGCTTCTGGAGAAATATGATCTGAAAGCAGAGGAGTGCCTGTTCTTCGATGACCGCGCAGACAATGTGGAAGCGGCAAGGAATATGGGAATTGAGGCAATCCAGGTCACATCAAGAGAGATGCTGAACGAAATCCTCGACAAAATGCTATCCGAGTAAATAAAAAGGCTGTCCCTCCGGGGGCAGCTTTTTCTAACAAAAAAATGCCCAGGCTTTTTCTAACCAGCCGTGAGCAAAAAAAAGGTATAGAAAAATGCCCAGGCTTTTTCTAACCAGCCGTGAGCAAAAAAAGGTATAGAAAAATGCCCAGGCTTTTTCTAACCAGCCGTGAGCAAAAAAAAGGTATAGAAAAATGCCCAGAGCCGGAATCGAACCAGCGACACGAGGATTTTCAGTCCTCTGCTCTACCAACTGAGCTATCTGGGCATTTGCAAGTTCTTTGAACTTACAGACGTTATCATACCACAGAAATGTTTCGCATGCAACAGAATTTTTGCAAAAATCTGTAAAATCTGTCAATTTCAAGAATGCAAAGCGTCCAAAAGAGATAGCCATTGTAAAATCCATGCCTTGCTTTTCATATATAGTAATGTTAGAATGGCAGTAACCTGTAGAAGCAGTATTGCTGACTCACAGTGAGCAGCAACAGAGAAATCCCTACAGGCAATCTGATAAAAAGCAGGTGAGAATGTGGAAAAAATAGTGATCATCGGCGCCGGACCGGCTGGAATTTCAGCAGCCTTGTATGCTGCGCGGGCCAACATGGATCCCCTTGTGATCAACAATGGAATCGGCGCTTTGGAAAAAGCGGAGAAAATAGAGAATTACTACGGCATGGATCATCCTGTGTCCGGCAAAGAGCTTTTTGAGATTGGATTAGCCCAGGCGAAGGCTCTTGGCGTGCGGATTCTGGATGCCCAGGTTCTTGGCATTGGCGGATTTGATACCTTCCAGGTAAAGACTACTGCCGGAGATTTCGAGACTATCAGCGTGATCCTTGCCACAGGAAGCAAACGAAAAGCTCCTTCCATTCCTGGAATTAAGGAGTTCGAGGGAAGAGGAGTCAGCTACTGTGCGGTGTGCGACGCATTCTTTTACAGAGGCAAAGACGTTGCCGTGGTTGGAAACAGTGACTTTGCGCTTCATGAGGCAGAAGAACTGGCCCCAATGGCAGGTTCTGTTACCATCTATACCGATGGCAAAGAACCGGAATTTTCCAGAGAGCCGTCTTTTGCAGTGAATACCATGAAGATTCAGTGCGTGGAAGGTGATGACAAGGTATCCGGGCTGCGTGTGATTTCTGGAAAGAAAGAAGAGGCAGAAGTCAGCACACAGGAGTGCAAAGATTCCACGAAGCAGGAAACCTTCGCCCCCGCTGACGGCATTTTCGTGGCTATGGGAACTGCAGGAAGCGCGGAGATGGCAAGGCAGATGGGCGCATCCCTTACCGAGAAAGGAAACATAAAAGTAAACGATAAGATGGAGAGCTCCATCCCCGGTCTTTTCGCGGCAGGCGACTGTACCGGAGGACTTCTCCAGGTGGCGAAAGCCGTCTATGACGGCGCCCAGGCAGGCATCAGCGCCAATCAGTATGTGCGCAGCAAATCAACAGTTACAAAATAATATCAGATAGAAAGGATGAATCAATTATGGCAAAAGTAATCACAACACAGAATTTTGAAGAAGAAGTACTGAAATCTGAGAAACCGTTCCTTCTGGACTTCTGGGCAACCTGGTGCGGACCATGCATGCGTCAGGGCCCAATCGTGGAAGAACTGGGAGAAGAAGGCTATGCAGTAGGCAAGGTTGACGTAGACCAGAACATGGAGCTTGCACAGCAGTTCCGTGTTATGAGCATTCCCACTCTGATCGTATTCAAGAACGGCGAGGAAGCACACCGTCTGGTTGGCCTTACAGAAAAAGAAGACCTGAAAAAGCTGCTTGACGAGTAATCTAAAATGAAGATATTACTTGCAGCATGCAACGCAAAATATATACACTCCAATCTGGCTGTCTTTAATCTGAAAGCCTATGCAAAGGAATATGACAGCCAGGTTGTGCTTCGGGAATACACCATTAACCAGCTAAAAGATGACATCTTGAAAGACATCTACCGCTGTCATCCGGATGTGGTATGTGTCTCCTGCTACATCTGGAACATTACCTTTGTGCGGGAACTGATGCAGGATCTTCGCAAGATCCTGCCGGATGTTCCGTTCTGGGCAGGCGGCCCGGAGGTTTCCTACGATGCAGAAACCTTTCTTGGGAAAAATCCTGCCTTTAATGGCGTTATGGTAGGAGAAGGGGAGGAAACCTTCCTGGAGCTTGTGAAGCATTATGTGGACGGAAGTGTCACCCTGGAAGAAACCAGAGGACTTGTATATCGAAAAGCGGACGGAGCTCTTCAGAACAACGGATGGCGTCAGCTTATGGATCTGAGCAAGGTTCCCTTTGCATATGAGAACCTGGAGGATTTTGAGAACCGCATCATCTATTATGAAAGCAGTAGGGGCTGTCCTTTTTCCTGCAGCTACTGTCTGTCTTCCATCGACAAGAAATTAAGATTCCGAGATATTAACCTGGTCAAAAAGGAACTGCAGTTTTTCCTGGATCACAAGGTGCCTCAGGTAAAATTTGTGGACAGAACCTTTAACTGCAAGCATGACCATGCGATGGCCATCTGGCAGTACATAAAGGATCACGACAATGGAATCACCAACTTCCATTTTGAGATTTCCGCAGACCTGATCAGGGAGAATGAACTGGAGCTGATGAGCACTATGCGCCCGGGACTGATCCAGCTGGAGATTGGAGTACAGTCCACAAATCCGGACACTATCCGTGCCATTCACCGTACCATGGATTTCCCAAGGCTGGCAGAAATCGTAAACCGCATTCATAGTTTTCAGAATATTCACCAGCACCTGGATCTGATCGCAGGTCTTCCCTACGAGGACTATGAAAGCTTTCACAGATCCTTCAACGACGTGTACGCACTGAAGCCCCAGCAGCTTCAGCTTGGATTTTTGAAGGTGCTGAAAGGCTCTCATATGAAAGAGATGGTGGAAGAGTACCAGATCGTGTACAAAGAACAGGAGCCTTATGAGGTACTGGGAACCAAATGGCTGCCTTACGAGGACATCCTGCGCCTGAAAATGGTGGAAAGTATGGTAGAAGTGTACTATAACAGCGGACAGTTTCAGAATACTATTGCCTGTATAGAGCCGCTTTTTGAGGATGCGTTTACCCTGTACGAGAAACTGGGACAGTACTATGAGAAAAAAGGCTATTCTGAAATTTCCCATTCCAGAATGAGACGCTATGAGATTTTGCTGGAGTTTGTCAGGGAAGAGACTGGCGGTTCTAAGGACGCCATTACCTGGGAAAAGGTGGCAGATTCCATGATTTACGATCTGTATCTTCGGGAAAAACTCAAAAGCCATCCGTCCTTTGAAAAGGACCAGAAGCCTTACGAGAAAGCCATCTGGGAATACAGGCGCAGGGAGGAGATTCCGAAGACTGCCCAGATTGAGGTATTCCGTGACGGCAGAGTATTATTATTTGATTATGAAAACCGGGATCCGCTGCTGAACAATGCCGCAGTGCGTGAGATCCAGCTATAAAGAGAGGTTAGAAATATGGGAATGTTTGATCCGAAAAAAAGAAAGCTTGTGACAGCCATCATTGCAGTGATTCTTGTTCTGGCAATGGTAGTGCCTACGGTCATTTCTCTTCTTCTGTAAGGATGTGGGAAGATGAGACTTGGAAAAGCAGCTATGGAGGCGCTGCAGGCAGAAATCTGCGGGCAGCTTTCGCCGGGAAATGAGCTGGTTGTGGCAGGAGCCGTAGCCCTTAAGGGAACTGCCCTGATTGCAAAAGAAAAGCATGAGATTCTCAGGGAACATTTTTCCCAGGGATTTCTGTATGATTCTGAGAACATGCAGGAGAGTTACGGTGTAGGAGAAAATCCAGAGGAAAGCGCAGCCTGGGAAACAGCTAAGAAAGCTGGGGCCACTGCTTTATATGCTATGGGAGAGGGCGGATTTCTAAGTGCCCTCTGGAAAATGGCGGAAGCTTCCCAGGTGGGATTGGAAATGGATTTTACCAAAGTGCCCATCCGGCAGGAAACCATTGAGATTTGTGAGATTTTTGATGTAAATCCATATAAACTGCAGTCAGAGGGAACTATTTTGATTGGCGTTCCGGCAGGAGAGGCGCTGGTTTTGGAGCTTCGCCGCATGGGCCTTATGGCTGCCGTAATTGGCCAGACCAACAGTGGGAATGACAGAATGCTGTATTATAACGGAAACGGCAGATATCTGGAAAGACCTGCGAAAGATGAGATTTATAAAGTACTGCAGAAACAGGAGATAATAATAGAATAAAATGGGAACCTTAAACATTGTACTTCATGAGCCGGAGATTCCGGCAAATACAGGAAATATCGGACGTACCTGTGTGGCAACAGGAACACGTCTTCATCTGATCGAGCCCCTGGGCTTTTCTCTAAGTGAGAAAGCACTGAAGCGTGCCGGAATGGATTACTGGAAGGATCTGGACGTAACCAGATATGTGGATTACGAGGACTTTCTGGCAAAGAATCCAGGAGCGAAGATTTACTATGCCACTACCAAAGCTCCTCAGACCTACGCGGATGTACAGTATGAGGACGATTGCTTCATCATGTTTGGCAAAGAGAGCGCCGGAATTCCGGAAGAGATTTTAAGAGACAATCAGGAAACCTGTGTCAGAATCCCCATGTTCGGCGAGACCAGGTCCCTGAATTTAAGCAACTCCGTAGCCATCATTCTCTACGAAGCCTTCCGCCAGCATGATTTCGCCCATCTGAAGCTGGAAGGACATTTACGGAAATACGACTGGAAGTAAAAAATAAGCAGTTGTATGGCAGAGAAAATTGGAAATAATAAACAGGGGATGGCAGATTCTGCCATCCCCAAATTTCTCACTTCGCTTTTTCCAGGGTAAAGATAAACTCTGTTCCAACCCCTTCTGTACTGATTACATTAATATTCTGATTATGTGCCCGGATGATTTCCTTTACAATGGAAAGTCCAAGTCCGGTTCCTTTTCTATCCTTTCCACGGGAAGTATCTGTCTTATAAAAACGATCCCACACTTTGGAAAGACTTTCTTTTGGAATTCCCACTCCGTGATCCTTCACAGACACGAACACCTTTCCATTCTTCACAGTTGTCTCAATGTTGATGGAAGAATTGTCATTGCTGAACTTAATGGCATTGTCCAGTAAGTTGTACAGTACCTGCTGGATTTGTTCCATATCCGCTTCCACAAACAGTTCCTTGCCGGACAGCAAAAGCTCCAGATCAATATTTTTCCGGGAGCAGGTTCCCTCGAAGGTATTGGCTGTATTCTTGATCACATCGTTGATATCAAAACGGCGGATGTTCATCATCCGTTTGCGCTGATCCAGATCGTTCAACACCAGAAGACTGCGGGTCAGTTTTTCCAGACGGTCTGCCTCATGGGAAATAATATTCAGGTATTTGTCCTGCATCTCCGGCGGAATGGTACCATCCAGAATCGCTTCCACATAGCCCTTGATGGAAGTAAGGGGAGAGCGGAAATCATGGGAAACATTGGCGATAAAGGTTCGCTGGTACTCCCCGTTCTGGTTGATCTTGTCAGCCATGTAATTCAGGGTATTGGAAAGGTAACCCAGCTCGTCCTCTGACTTTACCGGAATGCGGTAGGTCAGATCTCCGTTTGCATACTCCGAAGCCCCCTTAATGATCTGCTTCATGGGAATGTGCACCCATTTCTGGTAGAACAGAAGCAAAAGTCCGCAAAGTGCGTATACTCCAAAGAAAATCATCTGAAGGATTCCAAGAAGACCACTGCGTTTCTGATAAAGCTGCTGCATGTCATAATGATAGGTCACATATCCCAGGATTTTCTCAGAATCCTTTATGGGAGCTACCACGTTTAACTGCGGGCTGTCGAAATAACCGTAAAAATTGCTGATTCGGTATTCCGCTGATTCCCAAAGCTCAGAATCCAGCTCAAATGGGGAGATATTATCATTGATAGCTGCTTTATCTGCATCTGCAAAGTCCGTTTCAGTGGACTTTGCATCGGAAACTGCCATTCGGGAAGCAATATTGGAGGAATGAACCAGCACATGAGCATTCTCATCAAAAAGCAGCACGCCTGCTTCTTCACCAGAAGCCAGAATATCCACCAGTTTCTGAAGGCCTTCTTTGTCCGCTTCTGTGATCTGCGTCTTTGCAATCTCATCCGAAGCAAAGCGGGTGGCACCGTCATATAAGCGGTGTCCTACCTCACCTTCCAGATAGGATTCCACAAAATGTGATCCTCCTGCTGTGGCAAAAAGAAAACCAATGATTCCGATGAGAATATAACAGGCGATCAGTTTGCTGTGCACTGTTTTTCTCATTCGCTTTTCACCTCGAATTTATATCCGATTCCCCAGACTGTGGAGATGGACCAGCTTGGATGATCTTTGATCTTTTCACGGAGACGCTTGATGTGCACGTCTACGGTTCTGGTATCTCCAATATATTCATAGCCCCAGATATGGTCCAGAAGCTGCTCTCTTGTAAATACCTGATTGGGTGAGGCTGCCAGGAAATAAAGAAGCTCCAGTTCCTTAGGCGGCATGTCCACCTGTTTTCCCATGTAGGTAACAGAGTAGTTGGTAAGGTTCACGGTAAGATCTGGGTAGGATGCACATTTTTCGTCGCTGACAACGGCTGTCGGCTTTGGCTGGAAGCGGCGGAGCACGGCGCGGACGCGGGCTACCAGTTCCTTGGAGTCAAAAGGCTTGATAATGTAATCATCAGCTCCAAGCTCCAGGCCAAGCACCTTGTCAAAGGTTTCTCCTTTTGCGGAGAGCATGATAATGGGCACATCAGAGGTGTGGCGGATTTCCCGGCATACCTGATAGCCGTCAATGCCCGGAAGCATCAGATCCAGAAGGATCAGGTTCGGGCGGAAGGTCTGGAATTCCTTCAGTGCAAGCTCGCCGTCATTTACGATTTTGGTTTCAAAGCATTCCTTGGTAAGATACAGAGAAATCAGCTCTGCAATGTTATTGTCATCATCTACGATGAGGATTTTCTGTTTAGCAACCATAACTTCTCCTTTTATTTCTTAAACTCTACAATAGTAACGCCTGCGTCTCCTTCGCCGAACTCAGCCAGGTGGAAATCAGCCACATGCTTCTGGCGGCGGAGATAATTGTGTACGCCTTTTCTGAGGGCTCCGGTTCCTTTTCCGTGTACGATGCGGACGCTTTTTAAGTGTGCAAGGTAAGCGTCATCCAGATATTTGTCCAACTCTGCCACGGCCTCGTCCACAGTTTTTCCAAGAAGATTGATTTCTGTGGAGACACTGGTGGATTTGGACATGCGGATCTTGCCTGCGCCTGTGCGGGAAAGTCCGGGAGTATTGATCACCGGCTCGTCTACCAGCTCCAGGTCGGAAATATGTACCTTGGAGCGGATGATTCCCATCTGTACAAAAAGGAAGCCTTTGGAATCCGGATGGCTGCTGACGGTTCCCTTCAGATTCATGCTCAGTACGTGAACCGTATCTCCAAGGGAAAGATCCTTGGGCTTGAGCTCTTTCTTTGGTTTCTTTACTGCAGTGTTCATGGACATGCCTTTTTCGGCTTTGTTCATGCGGGCGCGCAGGTTCTGGCGCTCTTTCTCTATGGCAGCGGTGTCCACATGATCCTTCTGGAATTTGTGGAACATCTTCATAGTCTGGTCTGCGTATTCCTTGGTGTCTGCAAGAATCTTGCGGGCCTCCTCGTTGGCCTCCCGGAGAATACGCTCCTTGCGCTCATCCAGCTTCTCCTGCTTGGACTCCAGCTCCTGCTTTAGGGCTGCAATCTCTGTCTTGTAGCGCTCCACCTCCTGACGTTCGTTTTCAATGATCACACGGCTGTTTTCCAGGGAAGCAAGTACATCCTCAAAGGATTCGTCCTTTTTGCTGATGCGCTTTCTGGCACGGTCGATGATGAAATCAGGAAGACCAAGCTTGGAGGAAATTGCAAATGCGTTGCTCTTTCCAGGAACTCCGATGAGCAGACGGTAAGTGGGACGCAAGGTCTCTACATCAAATTCACAGCAGGCATTTTCCACGCCTTTGGTGGAAAGGGCGTAAACCTTCAGCTCGCTGTAGTGGGTGGTTGCCATGGCCCGGATTCCCTGCTCATGAAGGAAGGAGAGAATGGAAATGGCAAGTGCGGCCCCCTCTGTGGGATCCGTACCGGAACCAAGCTCGTCGAAAAGTACCAGAGAGTCCTGATCTGCTTTCTCGAGGAAAGACACCACATTGGTCATGTGGGAGGAGAAGGTACTTAAGGACTGCTCAATGCTCTGTTCATCCCCGATGTCCGCGTAAACTTCACGGAAAACAGAAAGTTCGGAGCGGTCAAGGGCCGGAATGTGAAGGCCAGCCTGTCCCATCAGTGTGAGAAGTCCCACGGTTTTCAGGGAAACGGTTTTACCGCCGGTGTTCGGTCCGGTTACCACAAGCAGATCGAAATCCTCGCCCAGACGAATGTCAATGGGAACTGCCTGTTTCTTCGGAATCAGAGGGTGGCGTGCCTGTTTCAGGCGGATTCTTTTTTCTGTATTAAAAATAGGTTCAGTGGCATTCATATCCATGGCAAGTCCGGCTCTGGCAAAAATAAAGTCCAGCTGGATCATGATCTCCAGGTCTGCACGGATGGCATCCACGTTCTGTGCGGTTTGCTCACTTAAGGCGGCAAGGACTGCTTCGATTTCTTTCTGTTCTTCCAGCTCCAGTTCGCGGATGTCGTTGTTCAGCTTGACGATGGCAAGAGGCTCAATAAATAAGGTGGAGCCTGTGGAGGACTGGTCGTGGATCATGCCGGGAACCTGTCCTTTGTATTCTGCCTTGACTGGAATACAGTAGCGGCCGTTTCGCATGGTGATCACAGAATCCTGCAGGTAATTGCGGGCGCTGCCGTTTACCAGGGAGGCAAGCTGTGTGTGAATGCGGTCGTTGGCAATTTTCATGCTGCGGCGCACATGCATCAGTCCGCTGCTGGCGTCATCGCTGATCTCATCCTGGGAAAGGATGCAGCGGCGGATCTCAGAGGAGAGAGGAGTCAGCGGCTCCAGGCTCTCGAACATGCCGTCAAGGGAATCCTCTCTGGCATCTCCGCGCTCGTTGCGGGAATATGCTTTGACACGGTTGGTATTTTCAAGAAGTCCGGCAATGGCAAGCAGCTCGGAAATTCCCAGAGAGCTTCCGATCTCCAGGCGCTTCAGGGAGCCCCGCACATCCTTCACGCTTCCAAAGGAAATGTTTCCCTTCTGGAAAAGGCGGGTGAGGGCATCTCTTGTCTGGGTCTGCATATGACGGATCTCATAAACATCTTCAGATGGGAGAAGGTGTTTGCACAGGTCTTTTCCCATAGGGGAAGAAGCCTTCTCGGCCAGCTGGTCGATGATCTTGTAATATTCAAGTGATTTTAAAGCTTTTTGATTCATAATTTCTCCTGTAAATATGTTACTGGGCACAGAGTGAACAGTAACGCAAATATACTGCTCTTTACGCTGTTCACAGAGGCAGCATCAGAAATGTGCTCTCTGCGGGCAGCTTTGCTGCAACACCTATTGTACATGATTTATCCCCGCTTGAAAAGGAAAAAGTGGGAAGAAATTCATAAAATGTTCATAAATATTTGGTATGCTATAAAAGATTCGGATTCTTTATTGTGAGCGCCTGTGCGCAGAGCATGATTTAGAGGTATATGTGTTTAGAAAGGTTAGGAAAGAGATTATATGCGTTTTTTGAACGAGTTACATGAGGGTGACCGGATCAGCGGCATTTACCTGTGCAAGCAGAAGCAGCCGGCTGTGACCAAGAACGGAAAGCCCTATGAAAATATTATTCTTCAGGATAAAACCGGAGTGATGGACGGCAAGATCTGGGATCCCAATTCCCTTGGAATCGACGATTTTGATGCACTGGATTATATTGAGGTCATGGGAGATGTGACTAGCTTTGCAGGTGCCATGCAGCTGAATATCAAGCGCGTGCGCAAGGCAGGCGAGGGCGAATACAATCCGGCAGATTACCTTCCGGTAAGTGAGAACAGCACGGATGATATGTACGCACAGCTGACGGCTATGATTGGTACCGTGAAGAATGGGTATCTGAATACCCTTCTGAAGAAGCTGTTTGTGGAGGATCAGGAATTTTTGAAATCCTTTGAGGAGCATTCTGCAGCCAAGACTGTGCACCACGGTTTTATGGGCGGTCTGATGGAGCATACCTTAAGCGTTGCCAGACTTTGTGATTATATGGCAGGTGCTTATCCGGTGATCAAGCGTGATTTGCTGATCACAGCCGCTCTTCTGCATGATGTGGGCAAGACAAGGGAGCTTTCTTCTTTTCCGATGAATGACTACACAGATGAAGGACAGCTTCTTGGACATATTATTATCGGAGCACAGATGATCCATGATCTGGCTAAGGAGATCCCGGATTTTCCGCAAGATCTTGAGAACCAGCTGGTACACTGCATTCTGGCCCATCACGGCGAACTGGAATACGGTTCCCCGAAGAAGCCTGCTATGGTAGAGGCGGTTGCCTTAAACCTTGCAGATAATACAGACGCCCGCATGGAGACCCTTACCGAGATTTTTGCGGCAGACAAGAGCAAGAAGGAATGGCTTGGATATAACAGATTGTTTGAATCTAACTTAAGAAAGACAGGAGAATGGTAATCTTTATGGAGTATCGTAAGAATGATATTGTTACGTTAAAGATTGAAGATTGCGGAATTGACGGTGAAGGTATCGGAAAGGCTGATGGCTTCACCGTTTTTGTCAAGGATGCGGTAATCGGAGACACAGTTCGCGCAAAGATCATGAAAGCGAAGAAAAATTACGGATATGGCAGGCTGGAGGAGATCCTTACACCCTCACCAAACCGTGTGGAGCCAGAATGTGCTTTTGCAAGACAGTGCGGAGGCTGTCAGCTGCAGGCTCTTTCTTATGAGAAGCAGCTGGAATTCAAGGCTGGCAAGGTAAAGGGACACCTGGAACGGATCGGCGGCTTTACGGATATTCCCATGGAAGAGATCCTTGGAATGGAGCAGCCTTTCCACTATCGAAATAAAGCCCAGTTTCCTGTGGGAAAATCAAAGGACGGCAGAATTATTACCGGATTTTATGCAGGAAGGACTCACAGCATTATTGAGAACCGGGACTGCGCTCTTGGAGTTTCCCAGAATAAAGAGGTGCTGGACCGTGTGATCTCCCACATGGAAAAGTACCATATTCAGCCCTATGACGAGAACACAGGCAAAGGGCTGGTGCGCCATGTGCTGATCCGCTACGGCTTTTTCACAGATGAGATGATGGTCTGTCTGATCATCAACGGGGAGGAGCTTCCGGGGGAGGACGCTCTTGTGAAATCCCTTCGGGAAATTCCGGAGACTGTAAGTGTGATGGTGAATGTGAATAAGAAGCGAAATAACGTGATCCTTGGGGAAACAGTGCGGCTGCTTTGGGGCAAGCCTTACATTACAGATAAGATTGGGGAGATTTCCTATCAGATTTCGCCGCTGTCCTTTTTCCAGGTAAATCCTTACCAGACGGGACGGCTTTATGGAAAGGCACTGGAATACGCAGACCTTACCAGTAATGAAACCGTATGGGATCTTTACTGCGGAATCGGAACCATTTCCCTGTTCCTGGCACAGAAGGCGAAGATGGTAAGAGGCGTGGAGATTATTCCTGCAGCTATTGAGAATGCCAAAGAAAACGCCAAGCGGAACGGCTTTACCAATACAGAATTCTTTGTAGGAAAAGCCGAAGAGGTTTTGCCGGAGCAGTACGCTCGCACAGGCGAGCGCGCCGATGTGATCGTAGTGGATCCGCCCCGCAAAGGTTGTGACGAGACCCTCCTTGCCACCATCATCGAAATGCAGCCCGACCGAGTGGTCTACGTAAGCTGCGACAGCGCCACCCTGGCCCGCGACCTGAAGTACCTCTGCGCCCACGGCTACCAGTTAAAGAAAGTCTGCCCCGTAGACATGTTCCCGAACACGGTGTCGGTAGAGACGGTTGTCTTGCTTTCCAAGGGTAAGGTCGACTCGAAAAAGATTCGGGTTGAGTTCTCTTTGGAAGATATGGATATGTCCGAATTTCAGGATGGGGCAACCTATCCGCAGATCAAGGAGTATGTGTTGGAGCATACCGGGTTAAAGGTGTCCAACCTCTATATCTCACAGATTAAACGAAAATGTGGGATTGGGGTTGGTAAGAACTATAATCTGCCGAAGTCCGAGGATTCCAGACAGCCCCAGTGTCCACCGGAAAAAGAGAAAGCAATCCGAGAAGCATTCAAATATTTTGGGATGATCTAACATCCAGCAAAGTGGAGGTTTCTTATGGATAGGTTGATTTCTTGTGAGTTCAACATGGATAATGCCTGTGTGGAACTGAAATTCTTAGATGGCAGTATGATTGCTATTGATACAATAGCCGTGGAGAATGAGGTTGCCGACAATATGTATCAGCGGTCAGAGCTGGATTATCTGATCTACAATGATCCGATTGGATATGCAGACTTGATATTGAACGGTGATCCCGAAATTTATCTAAAAACTGTAACTGAATGTAAACCCTTAGATTAAAACTCAGCCCTCTGCCTTTTCATTGGCAGAGGGCCGTTTTTTGCTTAACAGTTATTGAGCATCCCTTAATTGCTCTACAACACTGCATTTCGCTGCGTTGTCATACATCATGCAAGGAATCAGCCACCCCAGCAGAAGAAATACCGGAATTGTCAGCAGGACAGGCAGAATGGTGAATCGATACTCAAAGAACCAGAACATACTGCCCAGCATTTTTCCTGCAAGAGGTCCCACCGCCAGCGACAGAATAAAGGCCGCCGCTACGGAGGACATTGCGTAAAACAACCCCTCATAGATCAGCATGGTTTTGAGCTGCCGGTTTGTCATTCCTACAGCCTGAAGCACAGCAAATTCACGGCGGCGGGAAAGAATACCGGTCATCATGGCGTTGAAGAAATTTAAGAGTCCCACCAGCCCAATGATAGCACAGAGGATACCACCTATCAGAAGGAACATCTGCCGGAACTGAGCAAATTCAGAGCGAGCCGTGGCCTTGCTTTCATACATCAAGGGCGAAAACTCACCGGCAGTGAGCTTCGATAGATATTGCTCTGCTTCGGCCTCGTCAACTTCGTCCGCTGTGTCGAACAGGTAGAGCATCGGAATGGCTGCACCACCGCTGTCCCTCTGTGCGGTGTCCACAGACAAAACTACGTCATATCCAATACCACCATAACGATAACTCATGGAATTCGGAAGTTCTACCAAGGCGCAGACCGTGTACTCTACATCTCTGGCTCCATACAATTTTGCCTGAAAGTACTCCTCCGGTGTATCTTCGGTGCGGAGTTCCCCGGTGCGGCTGTCGATATATTTCACATCATCCGCATAGGTAGCGGTGATCGTGTCTCCCACCTTGGGATAGTATTCAGGATTGGGCAGATTACCGTAGTCATCTAAGGAAACCGCAATGGCAATGGCGTTATTGTCCGGCTCCAGCATAGGAGAAATATCTCCGTCGAGCACTTGCAGCTTGTCAAACAGACTGTTATCCAGAGCCTCAATTCTGGTATCTCCCATCACCATATTGCCCCGGTGCTCCAGACGGCTCATATGGCTGTCCAACTGCTCGGCGCTTTCGTACCTTGCATAGTCCTGCCGCAGAGCATCCTCCGTCATCCACAGATATGCGGGTTTTCGCACAGCATATCCCGTGCCGGAAAGACTGGCCTTTGTGTTTGCTGCGATCTCTTCGATCTGTTCCGGCGTGATGAATTCATCTGCCGGGTTGTAACGGAAATAGTCGGGCGTGCTGACGATAAAATCGGCGCAGGTCATGAAGGATACATACTTCTCCATGCTGAAGCCGCCCACAAAGGCACACAGCGCATTGAACAGTGTCACCGACAGTGCCAGAGACAACACCACCAGTACCGTCTTTTTCTTGTTTCGTCCCAGATTGGCAAAGGCCATCTGATGGAGCTTTGCTCCCCGGGTGCTGCGCCGTTTTTTCTTGGTCTGCATTGCATCCGTATATTTGGTAGCCTCCACCGGAGAGACCTTAGCTGCCATTTTTCCGGGCTTGGAACAGGACAAGAGCACCGTCAACAAGGCGAACAGCATAGAACCAAGGAAGATCACAGGCGATGTGCTGATGGTGGTGATGCCTGCATCCAATCGGGTGGAGCGCAAGACAACAGGAACCAAAACAGCGCCAATGCCGTAGCCCAGCAGCAGCCCCGCCGGAATACCGATCAGACAAAGCAGAAGTGCCTGCAGGCGAATGATGCGTTTGAGCTGCCGGGGCGTTGTGCCAATGGTTTTCAGAAGTCCGTAAAACCGGATATCCCCTACAACAGAGATCTGAAAAATGTTATAGATGATAAGATACCCCGTGAAAATCACCAGCAGCAAAAAAGCTGCTATGGCGACCATCAGCTCTGGATCGAGCTGTGACTCCAGCTGGGATGAGGTATATCCCCAATTGACGCCGATTCGGACGCTGTTGGGATCGGTATAGCTGTCCCATGTGTAACCAAGATCGGTATCCACCTGCTCCATCTGCCCTTGAATGTTTGTGCCGGAGGCCAGCATGATATTCAAATCGGTGCGGAAAGGCTGTAAACCTGTTTTCACTGCCTGCGCTTCGATGTCATCTGCGTAATCACGGCTGATGTTGATGTAATGAACAGGCATTAGTTCATCATAGTCCCAATAGCCCACCAGCGTAAAGGTATCTGTTACAGTAAAGGCGGTTTGGTCCTTGTCCGTAATGGAATAGGAAACCGTGACCTCGGCGCCCAGCTCCGGCGTTACGCCAAGCAGCTGCAACGCTGCCGTATCCATGGCTACCTCTTTGCCGCTTTCGGGCATCCGTCCGGTAGTAGGGGTTGCATAGCTCCATTTAGTGCAGTTGGCATCCATGTAGCTGATCTCTGCCGGTATTTTGGCAAAGACCCCCTCCGCAGTGATACCGATTACCTTCCGTGCCCCCGCAGCCTTCACCTTTGGGTGGGCAGCGATGCGTTCCGCCTGCTCGGGGGAAACATCCTTAAAGGTGCCATGCGCATAGCCGCCTACCTGCCGAAACTGGTAGGTTTCATAGCTGGCGTTCAACGACAAGACAATGGTGAACATGGACGTAAATAGCAGCGTTGTCAGCGCAATGGCAAAAATGGCGATCAGATTGCGACGACGGTTCGCATAAAGAGATTTTAAGCTGAGTTTCCGAATACATTTTCTGTTTTTGACATTCATCGTAACCACCTCCCGTTAGTTTTGGGAGACGATCCGACCATCTTCGATACGGATAATGCGGTCTGCCATCTGTGCAATTTCTTCGTTGTGAGTGATCATTACGATTGTCTGGGCGAACTTTTGACTGGTGACTTTCAAAAGGCTCAATACATCCTGACTGGTTTTGGAATCCAGATTACCTGTCGGTTCATCTGCCAGAATGATAGCGGGTGCTGCCGCCAGCGCACGGGCGATTGCCACACGCTGCTGCTGACCGCCGGAGAGCTGATTGGGCAGGGCATCCAGACGCTCATCCAGCCCAAGGGTCTGCACGATCTGCTGTACGAAATCCTTGTTGACCTTGCCACCGTCCAGCTCAATGGGTAGAACGATATTTTCATACACATTCAGCACCGGAACAAGATTATATGCTTGGAACACAAAGCCGATTTTCCTGCGGCGGAAGATGGTCAGCGCTTCCTCCTTCAGGGAGAAAATATCCTGTCCGTCCACCATGACCGTGCCGCTTGTAGGGCGATCCAGCCCGCCCAGCATGTGCAGCAGCGTGGATTTGCCGGAGCCGGATGTGCCGACAATTGCAACAAATTCGCCCTTCTTTACACTTAAATCAACTCCATCCAACGCATGAACTGCGTTATTGCCGGAGCCATAAATCTTTTTCAGGTCTTTTGCCTGTAAAACATCCATAAATGAGTACCTCCATGAAAAAATCTGTATGTATGAAAGGAAATCATCCTTTGATACATACAGATTATCGCATAGGAATCTTTCCACATTCTTTCCGGCGGAAAATGAAATATAACAGTTTTGATAGAATTGTTGTTATTTCGGCAGAAATATGGAAAACGTACTTCCTTTTCCCGGAACGGAAGCAATCTTGATATAACCTCCCTCGCCGGATATGATCTGTCGGGCAAGGTATAAGCCGATGCCGACCCCTTCCTGCTCCTGAACCGCCTTTGAGCGGTAAAAGCGAGCAAATATCTTCGCTTGCTCAGTTTCCGGTATGCCTGAACCGGTATCCGATATATCGATCCTTGCAAACATTTCGTAACTTACGGCAGAAATCCTGATTGTGCCATGCTCTGTATATTTGATGGCATTGTCTACGATATTCGCCAGCGCTTCCGCTGTCCATTTGAAGTCGAATACAGCAAAAGCATCGGTATCCTGCAGTCGCAAAGACAATCCTTTTTCAGAAGCCTTGGCGGCATATTGTTCTACTACGCTTTCAAGCAGCGGCTGTAGCGCTGCTTGCTGAGGGGTGAGTGAAATGATCCCATTTTCCAGTCTGGAAAGCTTTACGAGAGAATCGATCAAAAATCGCAGCTTTTCCGATTGTTTGTACAGCGCCTCCACATTTGCCTTCGCCGATGCAGGCAGAGTTTCCTCCTTCAGAAGCTCGCTGTATAACAGCAGGTTTGCAATCGGCGTTTTTGTCTGGTGCGAGATGTCCGCAATCAAGGTTTTGATTTTGTCTTTTTCCTGCGCTACATTTCGAGAAGATGCTTCTGCTGCGGAAAGATAGTGTGCAAACTTTGTTTCCAAAGCAGACAGCCGGCTTTCATCAAAATTGGTTTCAGAAAAGGAGCCGGTCATGGCAGCGTCCAGCATCCTTTCGATTTCTTCCATCGTTTTTCTGGTCTTTCTCCGCTCCCATAACACAACAGCTGCCGCCGCCAGAAAACACAGCAGTATGATCACAATACCGGTTTTATTCATCTTTTGTCACCCAGCTATAACCGATTCCATAGACGGTTTTAATGTATTTCTGTGCACCAAGCTTATCCCTCAGACGCTTGATCGTAACAGACAAAGCATTTTCATCCACATATTCTGCGCCATCTGTCCAGATCCGGTCGACAAGGTCTCCACGGGTCATGGTTCGACCACGATTTTCAACAAGCAGACGCAGTAATTTTTGTTCTGTTTTGCTCAATTCCACTTTTGAATCTCCCACATAAAAGGTCATAGCCTCAAAGTCAAAGTGAAATAGATCCATATGGAACGGCGCATTTTTATGGTTTGACGCTTGCTTTCGCAGTTGGGTATTCACCCTTGCCCGCAAAACCGAAAGAGAAAAGGGCTTGGTAATGTAATCATCAGCGCCCCTCTCCAGTCCGTCTACGATGTCCAGATCGGTGTCATTGGCAGTCAGCAGAATAACAGGAATATAGGGTGTGTTTTCCTTGACCTCCCGGAGCAGCTCGAGCCCGCTGCCATCCGGCAGATTGATATCCAGCAGGATCAGGGATACACTCCCGCAAAGCAATTGTTCTCTTGCCGCTTTTAGATCATGGCAGGATATAATCTGACGGTCATCTGCTTTCAGCGCTTTGCATAAGCCTTGATTCAAACCGATATCATCTTCAATAATCAATAATTGTTCCATGTATCTCACTCCTTCGTTATTCAAATGCCACCATCGTTTCCTTGGGCAATTTTTCGTTCTCACAGTTCAGAAGATAGGCTACGGCCTTGTTCGCAAAGCGGTTGGTTTTTATCGTATCCCAATCGGCAAGGCGAATGATCTCTGCCGTACCATTCTCAAAATCAAATGAAATCTCGCCCCATTCGCCGTCGCGTCTGCCTGATATTCGTAGATTGCGGCGGCGATTTTCTTTTTTCGCTTGATCTTGGATTTCTGTTTTAGCCGGACTGCATGGATTGCGCCCTCGGCAACCAACAATTCCGTCAACTTGTCCACTGCTTTTCGGTAGGCTCGTTCTGCACCGCTGGCTGTACTGCCCTCAAACATAACCGCCAGTTCTTCAAAGGTGGGGCGGTTCTTCCATGAGCCAACTCGCCCACAGGTCATGCAAATTGCTAACCGTTTTTCGAGCAAGGTCTGTTCCCGGTAATTCAGTTTCTCAAATGCCCGCTGCACCTTTTCTGCCTGTATGCCGTTCCAGAGGATATCGGTATAGTTCCAGCTATCGTCAAGGGCTACATCCTCGCCTGTTTCTTCGCCGTCCTCGTCTGTGACATAGAAAGGCTGCTGATTGCGGATTCCACGGACAACTTTCAGATATTCTTCCGCAAGGGCAAGATCGCAGTTGTATTTCTTGGAAAATTCGTTGACCGCATCCTTGGTATTGTGGTACAGCCAAGCCATTGACCGCACCATTTTGTAATTGGTCAGAGAGGACACCGACCATTTTTCTTCGCCCATGCGGAAACGGAGCATAGCATCCCGGATGAACGGGAAAATGTATGTAGCATACTCTGCACCCTTGGCAAGGTCATAGTCCATCAGCTTTTGGAGCATTTGCTCCCGGCAGGAGAGCTTTATATCTATAAATCGGTCTGTGTCATACAGATCGCCGCCATCCACACCGAGAAAGTCTTTGATGCGCTTGTTAAGCTGCGGCTCGTAGTGGTGTAGGAAGAATGAGAAATATATCAAATTCTTTTCATGCAAGGCAGACAGGATATATTCGTTCAGATTGCCCACCGCTGGAGGCTCCGGTTCCAGTTGAAAGATGCGCTCTGCCGCATAAGGAATGATGCCGTCACCGTGCGGATTGACAGCGTGTTTTGGTATGTATCCGGTCATGTCCCATGAAAAATCACTCAGCATAGCGCACCTCCCTTCTCATTTCTATAAGAATCCCTTAAGACATTCTTTCATAAAAAGCATGAAGTATTTCTGCCAATTCCTGCGGTGATTCAATATTAACTTCATGTCCGGCACCAATAATCGTTTTTAATTCCACGTTCTTAAGCAATTCTGCCAATTCAATAGAAGCATTTTTATTCGCAGTATCTTTCTCGCCATATAACAATAGTGTAGGGCATGATATTTTGTGCAGAGAGTTGTTAAAGTCCAACTCCATCATGGTTTCGCATAGAAGTAAGAAATCAGCTTTTCTAAATCCCATTTGTTGAAACATGGATTTAGGCATAAATCTAAAGAGAAGATTTTGAAATTTCAGAAGCTTCTTGGGCATTTTATATTGTGTGGCGATAAGCACCAAGGAGCGAACTTTTTTCGGATATTGTATAGCATAGTTCAGAGCTAATACGCCCCCAAGCGATAAACCGCACAAATCAATAGGCTCATCATATTGATTGCAGTAATCTGAAAATGCAGCATATAGATTATCATAGGTCACTTCTTTGCTATGAACTAAATCAGGAAGATTCGGACACAAGCTGTAATCAGTAGTTTGCAAAATATCTATTGTTTTTGTCCAACTGTCAGATGTTTGTCCTAATCCATGCACATATATTTGTTTCATATTGTTCCCCCACTAAATATGTATCTTAGCTTCTGCAAGCAAAGCAGCCTGTTCCATTTCTTTTTCATAAGCTCCTTTGGCATAAGCAACATCACTTTTTGCCCGGAGTTCTTTATCTTTTGCCAGTTTCTTCATGACCTCCGCAAGGTCAGCGTCCAGAGTACCACGCTTTACATAGCGATTTATGGTGTTCAGCCTCTTTTCATATATCTGGATAATCGGATGATCGTCTGCAAGCTCTCGCTGTTCTCTGCCTTTTAGATTGCCGATCTGCCGGCAAGTACGGTGCAGCTTGTCCCCCGGTGCATAGCCGCCGCAGTATTTGGTGTGCCTTGCGTTGGTGGTGAGGAACCACTTGCCGCAGATTTTGCATTTTTTCGGGGCATGACCAACACATAAGCCCTCAAAAAGATCAGACCGGAACATCCCTACAAAGGATACATAGTGCATCCGCTTGACCAGCTTCGCAACTTTTTCGCCGGGACGGATGACGGATACATACTGAACGGAATTGTTCAGGGTAGACATCCAGGCATTGCCTTCCGTGATGGAAAACTCCGGCGGGAAATAGCTGCCGAACATTTTTGCAAAACCCTCTGCGGTGCGGTCTGCTTCGTTGCCGTCTGTTTTTTCTGCAAAATCAAGCATGGCCGTTTGGTATTCCCCAAGGGAGTATGCCAGATGCCCGAAAACTGCGGTATAGCGTTGGAGCATCATCGCATCGGTAAAGTTCTGGATTTCTTCAAATTGCAAAGAATTGGTTGCGGCTTTTATGGCAAACTCCACATATTTCAGCGCATTGTCCACAGTAAAGACTTTTTCAATCCGTTCTCTGTGCTTTGAGATATTCATATAGGAGAACGGCGGTGTTTGGCTGAGAATATCGAGCATCGTCAGAGCAGCTTCCTTTGCAATAGGACAGAGTGCAGAAGCATCCTGTCCGGCGTTTAATATTCCAAGCAGCAGATTGATTTTCTCGCATTGCTCGTTTATTTTTGCAATGGTATTCACAGGAACATTCAGTGCATCACAGGCAAGCGTACCGACAGGAAATGTTTTGCTCTCATATATGACCGTATCCTGCCAGAAATCCAATGTCATCAATTCTTGATTCATGCTTGCCCTCCTGT
The DNA here is from genome assembly GCF_025566865.1 of Blautia acetigignens. Taxonomy (NCBI): domain Bacteria; kingdom Bacillati; phylum Bacillota; class Clostridia; order Lachnospirales; family Lachnospiraceae; genus Blautia; species Blautia acetigignens. Next base: position 246,484 of record NZ_JAOQJM010000002.1, on the reverse strand, counting down.
CCTGTTTTTTCATTTTTCTAATTATATCATGTAAATGTGAAGAAATCTACGTCCTCAGATAAGTTGTCCTGTTTTTTGAAACAGGATTGTCCTGTCATTAGCCTGTTTTTTGAAAAATCCGTCATAACCATAATAGAAGGAGCGAAGCACCTGCCAATCACGGCGGGTGCTTCGTGCTTTCCAGAATATTATGAACGGAGGGTTTTCTATGACAATCTATGAAACCATCAAGGCGGCAATCAGCGTCAAGCAAGCCGCCGAACACTACGGGCTGAAAGTGAGCCACAACGGCATGGCTTGCTGCCCGTTCCACAACGACAGGCATCCGAGCTTGAAGCTGAATGAGGACTATTTTTTCTGCTTCGGCTGCGGAGCCAAAGGGGATGTGATCGACCTTGTGGCAAGGCTGTTCAATCTGAGCAGTTATGAAGCAGCGCAAAAGCTGGCTTTGGACTTCGGGCTTGACCCGAAACCGCCCACTGCCGCAGCTATGGTCAAGCCAAAGCGTCCCTATATCCGTCAGTTCCGGGAGGATGAAATGCTGTGCTTCCGGGTGCTGACGGATTATTTGCATCTGTTGGAAGATTGGAAAGTGCGCTATGCTCCCAAGACACCGGAAGATGCTCTGGATGACCGTTTTGTGGAAGCCTGCCAGATGCACTGCCATATCGAATATATGGCAGATGTGCTGACGGTGGGTGATCTGGAAGAACGGGTGGCATTGGTGGACAAGCTGATGCAGGACGGCAAAATTGCTTTTCTGCAAGAGTATACCGCACGAAAGAAAAAGGAGGTGGCGCACCATGGCGAAGAACCGGAAAACGCCTGATATGAACTTGCCCATGTGGTTTGACGGGCAGAACATCAACGAAGCTCTGTTTTGTGAAGAATTTCTGCAAGAGCGCAGGATCATCTTCGCAAACGGAGCTTTTTTCACGCCCGATGGTCGAGTGACGGACGATCTTCCTCTGCGTGGGGAGATTTACGACAAGCTGAAATTCTGTGCCGTAAACAATATCCCCCGGAAGATCACCAACATTCTGGAAGTGCTGAAACTGGAAGCGCAAGTGCCGGACTTTCCACCGGAGCAGGATCGGATTCATTTGTCCAACGGTACGCTGCTATTGAACGGCACATTTACCGAGGGCAGACCGGCTATCGTGCGGAGCCGTTTGCCGGTTGCTTACAATCCCGATGCTACTGCGCCGGTGATCTGGCTGAACTTTCTGGATGGGTTGCTTTACGCCGAGGACATTCCAACTTTGCAGGAGTTTATCGGCTATTGCCTGATTCCCTCCAACAAGGGGCAGCGCATGATGGTGATTAAAGGCAACGGCGGCGAGGGTAAATCTCAAATCGGTGCGGTACTGTCTACCATCTTCGGCACGAATATGAAAGACGGCAGCATCGGCAAGATTTCTGAAAACCGCTTCGCCCGTGCCGATTTGGAACACATTCTCCTGTGCGTGGATGATGATATGCGGATGGAAGCTCTGCGCCAGACCAACTATGTAAAATCCATTGTCACCGCACAGGGCAAGATGGATTTGGAACGCAAAGGCAAGCAGAGTTATCAGGGTTGGATGTTCGCCCGATTGCTGGCATTCAGCAACGGTGATCTGCAAGCCTTGTATGACCACAGTGACGGATTTTATCGCAGACAGCTTGTGCTGACCACCAAGGAAAAGCCAGTGGACAGAGCTGACGATCCCGACCTTGCGGAGAAGATGAAAGCTGAAGCCGAGGGTATCTTCCTGTGGGCATTTGAAGGCTTACAGCGGCTTGTTGCCAACAACTTTAAGTTTACGGAGAGTGAGCGTATCCGGGAAAACCGGGAAGCGGTCAAGCGTGACAACAACAATATCTTTGATTTCATGGATTCCGAGGGATACATCCAGCGTAAAGCGGATGCGTCCATCAGTTCCAAGGATTTCTATGAAATCTACCGGATGTGGTGCGAAGAAAATTCCCTTGCACCGCTGAAAGCCCGCAGCTTCAGCGACGCCATGATTGCCAATGCCAAGAAATTTAATCTGGAACATTGCAACAATATCACCAACTCTGCCGGACGGCGGGTTTGGGGATTCATGGGAGTGGAAGCCATTGCACGACCTCATATAAATGGGTTTTACGGAGATTCGCCGTGTACGTACGTACCGGAGGACATTCCGGAGGAATGGCGGCAGGTCGAGTAAATCCCATTGGCTGGTACGTATGTACGCAGCAAAAGAGCGTGAAACGCTTGTGATAGAAACAGCTCATTTCCTTTATTTGGGCTGTTTCTATTGCAGTGAAAGATTTGATTTTCACTGCCGCCGGGATGGGTGGTGTTTCGCAAAACAGCAGCTATCCGGGCTGAACAACAGAAAACGATGCAGACAGTTTTCGGGCAGTTCAGCAGAGGTCACCGCAGTGACCGCATTCCCCCTCGGGAGAGCCCTCGGAGAGCCCACGGCACTTTGCAGCCAGTATGGATGAAAGTGTCATAGTGGGTTATTACACTTTGAAAAAGTGCCTCTCCGTAGTTCTCCGCTGTCTGCAAATCTCAAAGAAAGGACAAAAATTCTATGGCAAGAAATGATGGAATAGACCGTACCGTAGCCAGAAATCAGGACTTGGAAACCCCGGCAGATGTGGCTAAGGTACAGGAACACAATGAGCGTGAAAAGGACAGCTACAGCAATCAGGACATCGTGCCGGAACGCACTTCTCTGAACGTTCATTTCAAAGCACCCACGGACGATTATGTAAAAACGTTTGAGCAGATGGAACAGGACGGCGTAATTTCCACCAGAGGTCTGAAACCGGATGCCGTCAAATACGGCGAGTTAGTATCTGATGTGAACTCTGCTTATTTCTACAATCATGGCGGCTATGAATTTGCAAAACAGTTTTATGCTGATGCTTACAAAGCCGCCGTGGAGATTGTAGGCGGTGAGCAGTATATCCTCTCCGCTGTGATGCACGCCGATGAGCGCAACCGGGCAATGTCCGAAGCTCTGGGCGAGGATGTGTACCACTATCATCTTCATGTGGTTTATATCCCGGTGGTGGAAAAGCAGATCCTTTGGTCGAAGCGATGCAAGGATGAAGCCCTCCGGGGAACCGTTAAGGAGGTCATCACACAGGTCAGCCGCAGTAAGAAATGGGAGTCTAAGCCGGTGCTTGACGAGGACGGTAATCCAATGTTGAACGCAAGAGGAAAAAAGATTTTGAGGTCATCCTACAGTGTGTTGCAGGATGACTTTTTTCATTTCATGCGAGTTGCCGGATATACCGATCTGGAGCGTGGAGAGCGTGGCAGTACCGAGGAACATCTGACTGTGACCCAGTTCAAGGTGCAGGCAGAACAGCAGCGGCTGGAAACTGTGGCCGGACAGGTGGCACAGGTGGAGCGGGGTTTGGAGAATGCCAAAGCTGCCACGGAGAAGCAGAAACAGAAACTGGAAGCTCTGCAAAAGGAAACCAAAACAGCAAAGACCGTTGCTCTGACGGTGCAGGAGATTGAAACAATGGGCAAAAAAGCCACATTCGGAAACAATGTTGTGCTGACTCCGGATGAATGCGACACGCTCAAACACTATGCGGTCAATGGTATTATTGCCAATGCTGACAACAAGCGACTGAAAGAAAAATTGGCTTCCGCAGAAAAGACGGTTTCCATCTGGAAGCAGCGGTATGAAGCGGTAAGCGAAAAATATATGAAACTCAAACAGAAAGCCCAACCCTTTCTGGATGCACTGGAAATCGCATCCGAAAAGGTTCGGGCTTTTATCAATTCTATCCTCATCAGAGGAAAGGAAACACAGGAACACGAACACCCTGCCCGGAAGCGTGGACAGGATATGGAACTTTGATGGAGGAATCGCCTATTGAAGAAATATTATGAAGAAGCGAAATATAATGCGGCATTTGACCGCTGTGTGGATGTTATGAGCCAGATGCTCCAGAAATATGGACATCAGGTTTTGGATAAATTGGAACAGGACGCTCCGCAGGAAGTGGAGTATTCCGAGGAAAGTAATCAAGCGCAGCTTCTGACGGATAAGGCTGCGTAAAATTTGCAATTTACACGTTGCGTATTCACTATGGCTATGCTATAATGATTACGCAACGTGTATTTTTTGCTTTTGTGGAGAAAAGACGGATGGATTGTAAAAACAGAATTATAAAGTTGCGGGAAAGCACAGGACTGAATCGGAAAGATTTTTGCAAGCTCGTCCATATTCCTTACCGGACTATGACTGAATGGGAATTGGACAACCGCCATGCACCGGATTATGTGCTGTGGCTTTTGGAGTATTATATCCGCAACGAGGGACTTATGGTAAAAGGAAGGAATGAGGGAGGTGGAGATTCTGAAAAAGAAACAACTTAAATGCTATCTTTATACAAGAGTGTCCACCTCGATGCAGGTTGACGGATACAGCTTGGATGCCCAGCGTGACAAGCTGCGGAAGTATGCGGCATACGAGGATATGATCGTTGCCGGGGAGTATTCTGACGAGAGCTTTTCTGGAAAGAACATTCAAGGGCGGCAGGAGTTTCAACGGATGCTGAATGACATCCAGGACGGCAAAGATGATGTTTCTTATGTGTTGGTCTTTAAGCTGTCCCGATTTGGCAGAAATGCAGCGGACGTTCTGAACTCTTTGCAACTCATGCAGGATTTCGGTGTCAATCTGATCTGCGTGGAGGATGGCATTGACAGCTCCAAGGATGCAGGAAAGCTGATGATCTCTGTGCTGTCTGCGGTGGCAGAAATCGAGCGAGAGAATATCCGCACACAAACAATGGCAGGATGGGAACAAAAGGCTCGTGAGGGCAAATGGAACGGCGGATTTGCACCTTATGGATATAAACTGGATAATGGTGAACTTGTTATTGCCGAAGATGAAGCAGAAGTTATCCGAGTAATCTATGATCGTTATATTCATACAAACGAGGGTGTTGCAGGAGTTGCAAAATATCTGAACCGCAATGGTTATACTAAGAAACTAAGACAGAATAATACCATTCCGGGATTTTCAAGAGATTTTGTGAAAAATGTATTGTACAATCCTGTTTATATGGGAAAGATTGCTTACGGCAGACGAAGAACAGAAAAGAAACAGGGTACAAGAAACGAGATGCACGTGGTTGAGCAGTCGGAGTTCCCGGTTTATGAAGGACAGCACGAAGCTATCATTTCCGAAGAAGATTGGTATCTGGCACAGGAAAAGCGCAAGGTCAATTCCTTTAAGCGGGAAAAGGTCAATAATCCAGACCACGCCCACATCCTGTCCGGTATCTTGAAATGCCCATGCTGCGGCAAGAGTATGTACGGCAATATCGCCAAGGCGCACAGTAAGGATAAGAAAACCCGGTATTATTACTACTGCAAAAATACGGTTACACCTACCGGGCATGAGTGCAGCTTCCGTCTGAATATTGAGCAGACGGAAATCAACAAATTTGTGGCGAAGGTTATCTCCGCTATGGTCAATAATCCACGGTTTGTAGAAGCGATTCAGGCGAAAATCGGAACAGCAGTTGATACGCTCTCATTATAATATGTGTGCAGGAGGTGTGCGCCAGTTCGGTGCCAAATATATAACTGGTGGGAATCCAGTCTGGTAAGACTTAGCAAGTCGCCAGTACCGAGTCCTTGGAGCGCCAAAGGCTAACAATGGTGTTTAAGCGTAGGACAGGGAACAGGAACGCCGTAATGCGTAAGCGTGAAGTGATTGAGCTTCGTTAAAATATCGATTGTGTGGGGTGGTCTGCTACCTCCTTGGGTCACCAATAAGGATTAGTCGTTAAAGCGAGACTATGAAAACACACCGGAGTCCTAGAGCACGGCATACCTGATATTGTTATATTTGACATACCTGGGAGGCCTGGATGGTTCTGTACATGAGACAGTAGGGAATATCGACCAATGCAATGGTGAGTATGAACGAAGACCATCGAGGAGTCGGATTCGTCCATAGTACTGATGAAAGCAGTAATGACGCTGGAGGGAAGGGACGGACAATAAGTTGCTTTTGCAATCAAAACATAGAGAGCACAGGAGGCATAAAATCTATGGAAAAAGAGAAAGCAGAAATAGCCAGTCTCGTAGAAAGATATGGCAGAGTTCAGTCGCTAATGAAATATGTCAACAGTGACACACTCAAAGAGTCCTACAACAAACAACCCAAAGGGAAAGCAGTAGGAGTGGATGGAATAACCAAGGAGCAATACGGAGAGAACTTAGAAGAAAACATAGAGAGTCTGCTTGTCAGAATGAAGAAGTTTTCCTATAAACCATATCCCGTGCGCAGAGCCTATATCCCAAAAGGTAATGGCAAGATGCGAGGACTCGGCATTCCGTCATTTGAGGATAAAGTCGTTCAAGGTGTCTTTAAAGAGATACTGGAAGCGATTTATGAGCCTAAGTTCAAGGAGTTTTCATTTGGGTTTCGTCCAAACAGAAGTTGTCACGATGCAATTCAAAGAGTAAACAAACACATCATGGCAGACAAGGTCAATTACATTTTAGATGCAGACATCAAGGGATTCTTTGATAACCTAGACCATGAGTGGATGATAAAATTTCTTGAGCATGACATAGCAGATAAGAACTTCATCAGATATATCAAGAGATTTCTGATAGGGGGAGTTATGGAGGATGGTAAGCGACTGGATACAGAAGCTGGAACAGTACAGGGCGGGCTGATTTCGCCAGTGCTGGCAAATGTGTATCTGCACTATACCTTAGATACATGGTTTGATTATGTGAAAAAGCATGAGTTTAAGGGAGAAATGTACATGGTACGCTATGCAGATGATTTTGTATGTCTGTTCCAATACGAGAATGAAGCACAAAGGTTTTATCAGCTTCTGATAGAAAGACTGCGTAAATTCGGTCTTGAAATTGCAGAGGATAAAAGCAGAATTCTACCCTTTGGCAGATACAAGGGAACAAAGGAATCCTTTGACTTTCTCGGCTTTACACACTACAATGTGACAAGTCACTGGGGCAAGTACTGTGTACTGCATAGAACAAGCAGGAAGAAGCTGAAAATGAAAAGAGAAGCAGTCAAGAAATGGTTATGGGAGCATATGCACGAAAGCATAGCCGATACCATAGAAGCGTTGAATGTGAAACTGACGGGGCATTACAGATACTATGGAATCTATGGGAACTACATAGGTTTGCAAAAATATTACAAATATGTGAGACAGGAGTTATGGAAAAGCAAGAGACGCAGAGACCAAACGTATTGGCTGACGTGGAAGAAATATATGAATATTCTAAAGATACATCCACTGGAGTATCCAAGGATATATCTGAAAAGTGCGTATTAGGTAAATGGCTTATTGAAGAGCCGTATGCCTTAATAGGGCACGTGCGGTTCTGTGAGGGGCTTTTGAGACTTGAACCTCTCATCGCAAAACAATATATGATGAAAGGATGTGAAAAAGTCGAGACAAAGTCTACTCGACGGTTTGGATGAAATACAAGATTTTAGTTGTCGATGATGATAAAGAATTGGTGAAAATGCTTTGTAGTTATTTTAATATGAAACAATATGAAACCATTACGGCTACAGATGGAATGGAAGCATTAAATAAAATAGAAATGAAACCGGATATTATTTTGTTGGATATCAATATGCCACGCATGGATGGGATTGAAGTATGTCGTCTGATACGCAGTAAAGTGTTATGTCCAATTTTATTTCTAACAGCAAGAGTTGACGAAGATGATAAAATTAATGGGTTGCTTTCGGGTGGGGATGATTATATTACGAAACCATTTAGTCTTCGGGAGTTGGAAGCAAGGATTGTCACAAACATAAAGAGAGAAGAAAGGCATCAACAAAAAACAGAATACCGCTTCATGGATGAAATGCTGATTGATTATTCTGAAAAAATAGTAGCTATAGCTGGACACAGGATGGAGTTCACAAAAATTGAATATCAGATTATTGAATTCTTATCCATGCATCCAGGGCAGGTGTTTGATAAAGAACGTATATATGCACAAGTCTGTGGATATGATGCGGAAGGGGACAGTAGAACGATAACGGAATTAGTACGGCGTATAAGGAAAAAAATAGCGGATTATTCAGAAAAAGAATACATAGAAACTGTATGGGGGATTGGATACCGATGGAAAAAATAAGAAACTTGTCACTGAAAAAAACAATTCTGCTTTATTTTGTGATCAGCTTAACGGCAGCATTTCTGTTATCTGGATTTACAGTTCATTTTGCAAGAAATATGCAGAATAAAATATGGGAAAAATATATTGATTATGCAGATTATACGGACGTGTTTCAGCAATATGGAAAGAAATACGAGATTGAGATATCAAGACCTAATCAATCGCAGATGAATCGTTTGGACCATCATCTTTCGGAAATGTGTGACTTTATGGAAACATATTCGGTACTGATTTTTTCGATTGTTGGGAGTGTTGCTGCGGTATTCTTTTTTTATAAAAATAAGTTAAAGACGCCTCTACAGGAATTAAAAGATGCCTCACAAATGATTGCAGATAATGAACTGGATTTTCATGTGTCCTATGAAAATAAAGATGAGATGGGAACGTTGTGTAAAGAATTTGAAATGATGCGAAGTGCTTTAGCAGATAACAACAGAAAGATGTGGCGAATGATTGATGACGAGAAGGTCTTGCGGAATGCAATTGCACATGACATACGTTCTCCACTTTCCATATTGCGAGGGTATCAGGAAATGCTCTTAGAGTTTGTTTCTGCTGAGAGTATAAAAACAGAGGATGTTATTGATATCTTACAAACAGGCATGTATCAGATTGACCGTATAGAGCATTTCACGGAAAACATGAGAAAAATGTCCCTTTTAGAACAGAGGGAACTGCAATGCTCAGAGATAGAATTATCGGAACTGGCAAAAAAGATTGAGGCAGAAGCTGCCATGCTGTCCAAGAAGGAAAGTAAATTATGTAAGGTAGAAAGAGTGCAGGAACAAAACATTGTGAAAGTGGATGAGGAACTTGTCATGGAAGTGGCAGACAACTTACTGGAAAATGCGGTTCGATATGCACAAAAAAGTATTGTTTTGCAGATAAAGAAAAAGGATGGTTTTCTTATAATTTCTGTTGAAGATGATGGAATAGGATTTGTGGATACTGAGGAAAAAGTAACAGAACCATTTTATCATAAGAATCCACAAGATGATTTAAAGCATTTTGGCCTTGGTATGTATATTTCTCGTATTTTCTGTGAAAAGCATGGAGGAAATTTGAAAATATATAATGCCAGACAAGGCGGTGCTCATGTAGAAGCTCTTTTCAAAGCTGAATAAAAATACTTTATAAGGCTGAAATCACAAATAAAGTGGTTTTAGTCTTTTTTATTGTGAATTTATTGAGAATTGATTTGTATGATGTTGTTAAAGAAATAAAGAAAGGAAGAGATACAATGAAAACAATCATAAAAAGAAGTATACTTGATTATTTAAAGAACCCTGTTTTGTGGATTGGCTTGATTATTATAGTTGCCAGTATGTATCAATGTCTGTCATCGTATTTGCAAATTCATTATATCAAACAGAATGAACAGATCACACAAAATGACGTAGCATTGGAAGATGCTGATGTCATGGATGGGTACATTCCCACATCTGATGATAAAGAAAGAAGAAGGGAGTGGGAAGATACGATCAAAGAGACGTTAATGGACACCTCCCAAAATGGTTTTGGATTTAGCAGGCAGGAAGCAGATCATGTAATGAAAGAAATTCAGAATATGGATGTAAAGACTGCTTCTGAGTTTTTGGAATCCCAATATGGCTATTATAATGCAATATATGCTTATGAGGACCTTGAAATTCATAAGGGGACAGCAGAAGAAATCAATCATTATATCGAGCGGAAATTATCCGAACATTCTTTTTCCTGGTACTTTGCCAAAAAATTTACGGATTTTGCAGGATTGCATATGGCCTTTTTTGCAACAGTCTTGCTATCATTTTTATTTATTCAGGATACACGAAAAAGTACCTATGAATTATTACATACAAAGCCTGTTACGGCAGTCCAATATATATGTGGGAAAGTAATAAGCGGATTCATTAGTATGCTGGGAGTATTAGTGATTTTGAATGTTATATTCTTTATGCTGTGTTTGAAAACGTCTTTAGAATCGGGCTTTCCAGTAACACCAATTGATTTTTGCGTGAATTCTCTGATCTATATTGTTCCGAATCTTTTGATGATATGTTGTGTCTATACAATTACAGCATTAATATTTAAAAATCCGCTTCCGGCAGCACCAATCTTGTTTTTACACATTATATATTCAAATATGCTGACCATGAAGAATGATATTTATTATATGAGACCGTTCTCTATTATGGTGCGATTCCCTGGCAGATTTTTTGAAACACATGTAGCCAAAATGTCAAACATAAATCAGATTATTCTTGTAATTTCATCAGTTATATTAGTATGTATTTCTGTTACAATCTGGAAAAGGAGGAGGGTTCATTGAAAACGGAACTAAAAAACTGCCTGTCGTTATATAAGATTTTTTATTCATGTGCATTTATACTGATATTGTGTGCTATTCATCCGATTATATACTATGAAGAAATCGGTTCAGCGATTCAGTCTCCAATAGCATTTTTAACAATTATTTTTTGTAGTGACACATATTTGATGGAAGTAAAAAGTAAGCGTGCCGATGTATTTCATTTGTATGATCAAAAAAAGCAGTTAAAAGTAATATCACAGAGAGTGTGCGTTCAAATATTATATTTATTAATACTTTCCTGTGTTGGATATGTTTTGTTTTTCTGGCAAAAACCGGGCAGTGTAAACGAAGGCGTTTCGGGCACTCAGATATTCCTTTTATTTTCCATTGCAATGTTCGGAACCATCTGGCTTTGGAGTATATGCTCTGTGATTTTGTGTACATTGCTTGGAAATATGTGGGCAGGTATAGGATGTTTATTTGGAATTGTCATTGGACTTATATCAAAAGCGGGAAGTTCATTTTTCGGAAATCTGGGATTGTTTTCTTTCAGCTTTTGTGAACCTACTCAATTAATGTCCGAGAGTTGGATTTATGGAACGCTTGTGTCTTTTATAGTGGGTCTGCTTTTATTTGCAGTATTACCAATGGCTTTAAAGAAAAGGGGATAGATTATGAGTATTAGAATAAATGATTTAACAGTTAGATTTAAAAATGGTGTAGTTGCAGTAAATAAGGCATCTCTTGAAATACCTAAGGGAATTTACGGACTTTTGGGAGAGAATGGTGCTGGAAAAACCACTTTGATGAGGGTTCTTACAACTGTTTTAAAACAAACGGAAGGAATGGTTTCCCTTGATGGAATTCTGTATAACGAGGGAAATTATGAAAAAATACAGAAAAAGATTGGTTATCTTCCACAGGAAATCGACTTATATCCGAATCTTACGGTGAAAGAATGCCTTGTATATATGGGTGGACTATCAGGAGTATCCACAAATGACCTCAAACAAAGAATTACCTATTATTTGGAAAAGACTTCTCTTACAGAGCATCAGAATAAAAAAATGCGGCAATTATCTGGTGGTATGAAGAGACGTGTCGGACTCATACAGGCACTTCTTAATAATCCGGATTTTTTGATTATTGATGAACCTACCACCGGGTTAGATCCGGAAGAAAGAATCAGGATCCGCAATCTTTTGGTTGATTTTTCAAAGGATAGAACTGTGCTGTTTTCCACTCATGTAGTAGAAGATTTAGCAGCAACCTGTACACAGCTTGCCATTATGAAAAAGGGAAGTTTTTTATATTCTGGAAGCGTGAGTGGGTTGCTGGAAAATGCAAAGGGCTGTGTTTGGAATTGTACGGTACAAAATGCAGAAGAAGCCCGTTTGTTAGAAGCCAATTATTCTATATCATCTAAGCAGTATGTAGAAAATGGAATTCATATGAAAGTATTAAGCAAAGGAAAGCCAAATGAGAATTGTGTCCTGGATAATGATATCACTTTGGAAGATGCATATATTTATTTGACGAATAGTTGAATATAACGGCGGGCAAGTTGCCCGCCGTAAATTGTACTTATTTTGTTAAAAGACCGGATGGATTTTTTCCAATGAAAAATCCAATCTGTGGATATAACTCCTGAATTTCCTGATATTTTGCTTCAATCATTTCTGGTTCATCAGCCCAGATCTTTTCATATATTTTGAAAGCTCTTTTAAAATGTGTTTTGGCTTGCGGAAGATTGGCAGTCATCAGATAAATGGTTCCAAGGGTTTCCTGAACTTTGGCATAATCCAGACAGTCATCGGAATGGTATTCCTTGATGATGCCGGATAATTTTTGCAATTCAGAGATTCCTCTTTCGGGTTCCTGCTGTTCTGTCAGGAACATTGCATAATTGGCAATCTGAGGTATGCTGTCATTTATATGAAGCAGGTTAAATTGGTCAAGCAGTGAGATACTTTTTTCCATGTGTTCTCTTGCAAGATCGGGATGACCGTTCATGCGGTAAAGTCCACCGAGATTGGCATGAAGGTTGGAAACAAGGCGAGCATTGTCAGCAGTGATATTTTCTATCTGGGCAAGTGCATCCTTTTCCAGTTTTATTGCTTTTTCAGGTTTGGTTTCAAGGGTTGCTTGAAAATCCAGTAATAACGCCCGGTCAGAGTTGGTGCCAATGCTTTTTGTCTTTAACAGCACCTTCAGTTCCTGAATGATTCCCTTCATACCTTTGTGATAGTTATAGTTATCCATGTATGGAAATGCATTTTCCAGAAAAAGCAGATACTTTGGCATATCATCTTTTTCAATCAATTCTATGATATTTCCGATTGTTTGAAATAGCTTTTTATAATAATCTACTTCCATTCCATGCATTAAACATATGTGCTGTAAAGAATCCAGCAACGTGTGACAACTACTTACAGATGGTTTTGTCTCTGAAAGGGTGATTTCCTGAATCATCGGATGCAGAGAGATAGTGCGACGTGTTGTTGTCTGAACGAAACCAGTCTCAATTAAATCGTTGATTTCATTTAGTGTGGACAGTTCCAGCCATTTGGCAAATATACGGGCAGAAATACCGGTGGAAGGAAGAAAGCACATATTACACATGATATCCTGCTGTTTAAGAGATAAAGTGTATAAAGAAAACAGCGTATGGATATGACTATAATAGGTGGCTTTGCTGCTTTGTCCATCTTTGATTATTTTAATTTTATCTTCGTTATGGAAAGATGCTTTTTCCACCTGAAGTCTTGTTAATAACTGGTCTGGAGTCGAGATTCCATTTTCCAGAAGTTTTGCTGCCAGTTCCACGGCAAAAGTATGAGAGTGAACAGTTTCGATGATCTTTTCAACTGTTGCCCGGTACGTGTCTGCCTCTGAATAGAATACCGATGTCAGCTGGAAGAGAGCGTTCATATCCTCTATTTCTTTTAATGGTAGAGTACAGTATTCATCCAGTTTGCTTCTGGTTGTAAACAAAATCTGGCAGCGATATTTTAATACTACTGACAGAAAGCTGTCCTGTGTGGCAGTGACATTAAAATTATCTATGATAAGCAGAGTATCGGATTTCAGGGAACGCAGAAAACGGTTATGTCTTTGAAACCGTTCCTGTTCAGTGCTTTCCGGAAGATCGTCAATAAAATCCATGTCAGTAATATCCTGATGAAGATCACCTGTATATTCTACATATAGAATGTTAGTGTAATGCTTTTTGTAATGTTTTGCGTAGGCTTTGGCAAGTTCGCTTTTACCAATACCGGCGATTCCGCAAAGAAAAACATGCCGGTTTTCCTCAAGCATGGTATATAATTCTTCCAGTTCTTTATCTCTTCCGATAAAATGACGGCATGGTTTCGGAACCTCACTGTCCATAATATAATCCAGCACAATGGGTGACAGGGCACCTCCGGCAATTAATTTTTGATTTTTAGTATCACGTTTGATAAATTGTCGCTCCATGCCAAAAGAAATCAGCTTTGCAAGAAAAAGCAGACGTGAGCTGGCTGGTTTGTACAGAGAAGCCAGATCTTTCTTTTTGGCATCGGAGATGGTGTCATCTTGTATAAATAATGTGTATATATCCTGCATAGCCATATTGCAGTCAGACATCAATGGAAGCAGATTCTGGTGAATGGTTTCTGCCAGCTTTTTCTGATTACTGGGTTTGGAATAGTAGGCAGATATTTTGGGACTGATCTTTGCTTGACCGGTCAGCCAACGACAAACCAGACCATTATCCATAGAAAAATCCTGATTTGCCGGATCATCCATAAAATCTTCAAATAATTCGTATAAAAAATCAGGCTGACTCATTTGATTACTTTCGCTGATATGATTTTTTAAGCAAGTGCTAATAGAAGAAAAATCGCATCGATTCAATAGAAATTCCCCTTTCGTAGTTAAGATTAAGTATATCTATCATAACACGAACATATATTCGATTCAAGAAAATGCGGATATTTTTAAATTGATTGTGTCAATTTACAATCAATTTCTATTCAATGTGGTTTTCCGGCAGGTTCTGTAAAATAAGCTCAGATCAAACAATAACGGGAGGAGCTTATGCAACAGAATATTGAATTTGAGCGGTGCATTGATTTTCTGGTACGGATGATTGATAAGTACGGCGCTGAAGTCCTCCGGGAGTTGGAGGAAGAAAAACAGAATAAGGAAGAAAAAAAAGCGGCAGTTTCCTGAAATACAAAATGTAAATCAGACTGTCGCTTTTTTGTGAAATTATTCGGTTGCGTTATCTTTTACTTCTGCAAGCATATAAGAATTATATTTACTTTTACGCTTAAATATAATATAATTTAAGCACAAAAGCAAATATCAAGGATAAGGAGGACAACTATGTCAACATCAGATATTTTGGAATCGCTAATTGAAAAAGATAATGGATATTTGATTACATCGAAGGCCGTTGAATCAGGTGTATCAAAGCCATCTGTCTCAAAATACGTCAGAGAGCATGATATGGAAAAAGTGGCACATGGCATTTATATCTTAGATAATGTGTGGCCAGATGAGTTGTTTGTCCTCCAGCAACGAAATAAGAATATTATTTATTCGGGCGAGACCGCCCTTTATTTGCATGGTCTTACCGACAGAGAATACAGTCATATTTGTTTCACTGTTCCTATCGGGTATAATGCAACACATATCAAAAAGAAAAACAAAGAAGTTCGTTATGCAAACCCAGAGATTCTTGATATGGGGACTTGTGAGATCCCGTCAAGTAGCGGTAACTTGGTTAAAGTATATGACAAGGAAAGATGTATTTGTGATTTGATTAAAGATCGAAAGAAATATGAAATTCAGTTATATCAGACAGCAATTAAGGAATATATGTCTTCGAAGGAAAAGAATCTTTCAAGATTGATTGAGTATGCGGTTAAACTTGGAGTAAGGGATGAAGTGATGATGTATGTGGAGGTAATGGTATGATTCATACAGCGAAACAACTTAAAGACAAAGTAAAAAACATGTCAGGCGGGAATGGTGAAGTTGCGCAAGCATTAATTAGAACATATTTTATGGAAAGGTTCTTAGAAAGAGTTTCTGTTTCTGAATACAGGAATAATTTTATTTTGAAAGGCGGAATGCTTGTTGCTTCTATTGTTGGTGTAGACATGAGAGCTACAATGGATATCGATACAACTGTGAAAGCATTACCTCTTAATGAGAAGGATGCTAGAGCAATCATTGAGAGAATCGGTGAGCTTCAGCTTGAAGATGGGGTAACCTTTAAGATTACGTCAGTAAAAGAAATCATGGAAGAATTTGATTATCCTGGCGTTAGGATGGTGATAGAAGCTAATCTGGAACGAATGAGGCAACCTTTTAAGATCGATATTTCTACGGATGATGCAATCACGCCAGGTGCAGTAGAGTATAAATACAAGCTTATGTTTGAAGACAGATCAATTTCAGTTTTGTCGTATAATCTTGAAACTCTTCTTGCGGAAAAGATGCAGACGATTTTGGCAAGAGGACTTGCGAATACCAGAATGAGGGATTTTTATGATGTATATGAGATTATGAATTCAAAGGCTGATCAGATAAGCTTTGATGTTTTGAAAAAGGCATTTGCGGCTACTTGCATGAAGCGTGAAACTTCTTTTGGTGAGGAGGAAGTGAGAGAAACCTTAGACAAGATTAAAGATGATTCTGGACTCGAAGAAATGTGGAATCGTTTTAAGCGTGTAAACTATTTTGTTGATGATCTTCCGTGGGGAGAAATATCGGAAACAATAGTAGATAATATTGAAAAAATTTCTTTTTTTAGCGATCAGGTTTCCTGGATCAGTGATGAAAAGGGAATAAAAGACAGGAACAAGTTTTGAAGAAAAATCCTCTAAGAGATAGTGAAATACCTATTGTCTTAGAGGATTTTTTATTGAAGAATTTTAATATTTAAGAGTTTGTTTTTTTCTTTTTGACATTAAAGCTAAGATTTCCTGTGGGTTCGTTTACTGACGTCCGGGAAGTGTCTGCTTTGGTGTGCGGTCACGGTCGGCTTCGTCAATTGCTGTGACAAAACGTTTTACGCTATTTGGATTGGATATGAGAAAATTATGAGTAATACTTGAAGTAGCCATACGGACACCTCCCAGTTTTTGTGGCTTTTTTTGTGTATTAATTATACGATTGGCAGAGAAATGCGTCAATATGAAAAATAAGTATTGAAAATAGTTGGAACAAGTACTAAAATTAAGTTGGGACATTGAATGGAAGTTATGTTACGAGATAATAAGAATTGTAGGTGGAAGGTTTGAACATAGAAGCATATGATGCTGATTCATTGAGAAAAATGGTTAGGTTGCTTGAATATGAGAACAAGATATTAAAAGATAAATTGAAGAAAGCAGGCATTTCATATGAAGAGGTGAATCCTTTTGAAGAAAAAATAGAAAGTGCAGAAGAATATGACCTGGATCAAGGGAGTCGTATTGTAAATCCGCCATATATTACAGAGAAAATGGCAATACGTTTCTTTTCGATGTTTTGGGGAAGAGAAGATGTATATGCTAGACGGGGAAAGAACGGGGGGTATTTTCCACAATGTGCAAATCGTTGGAATGACCGGCTTTGTCCTAAACAACGTAAAGAGAAGATATTTTGTGATGAATGTGAAAATACCCAATGGATTAGTTTGGATGTTAAAAAAATAATTGCTCATTTGTTAGGCACAAAAGAAGATGGATCAGATGTAATAGGTGTATATCCTTTACTGCCAAATGGTACATGCAGATTTATAGTATTTGATTTTGATAATCACGAAAAAGGAGCAGAGGTTACGGACTTTGCAAATACGGATAATGAGTGGCATAAAGAAGTGGATGCGCTTAGAAAAATGTGTGAGCTTAATGGTATCAGACCTTTAGTTGAGAGGTCTCGATCTGGAAAAGGTGCCCATGTATGGATTTTCTTTAAAAAGGCAATACCTGCGGCAACAGCAAGGAATTTTGGATTTCTCCTATTAGACAAGGGTTCAACTTCCATCAATCTGAAATCGTTTCATTATTATGATAGAATGTATCCTTCGCAGGATGTGGCAAGCAGCATAGGTAATTTGATTGCATTGCCATTACAGGGGCAGGCTCTTAAAAATGGAAATAGTGCTTTTGTAGATGAAAATTGGAATGCTTATCCTGATCAATGGGATGCTCTTTTCAATAAAACAAGAAAGCTGGGAATAGAAGATGTTGAACAATGCATGGCAAAATGGCAGGGAGAATTAGCAGAAGTCCGAGGAACGCTTACTAATATTGAGAAGAATGTCAGACCGAAACCATGGAAGAAGAAATGTGAGTTTTGTAAGTTAGATGTTGTGGGCAAGCTTCACATGGTATTGGGCAATGGAGTTTATGTTGATACTCTGAATCTTATGCCAAGAATACAAAATCAGATTCGTAGTTTGGCGGCATTTGATAATCCGGAATTTTACAAAAATAAAAGGCTGGGATATTCTAATTATTATAATTTCAGTGCTGTATATTTAGGTAAGGATATAGATGGATATATACAGATTCCGAGAGGACTGCGGGAAAATATTATACAGGAATGTGAAAAAGCAGGCATTTCAGTTGATGTTTCAGATCAAAGAGAAACAGGACAACCTATCAGAGTATCTTTTAAAGGTGATTTGCGAATGCAACAGGAATTAGCGGCAGAAAAATTATTATCACATTCAGATGGGGTTCTGAGTGCGGCAACTGCATTTGGAAAGACTGTAGTATGTAGTTACCTTATTGCAGAGCGAAAAGTAAATACGCTCATTTTGCTGCAAAGTAAAGATTTGCTTAATCAGTGGGTTGATGAATTGAATCATTTCTTAGAGATAAGAGAAGAACCACCGGAATATGAAACAAAAACAGGAAGAAAGAAAAAAAGAAATAGTGTGATAGGCGTTTTGCACGGAAATAAAAATACATTGACAGGGATTATAGATGTTGCAATGGTTGGTTCAATGTACAGCAGAGGAAAATTTAATGAACGGATTAATTCTTACGGAATGGTAATTATGGATGAATGTCATCACGCAGCTTCTAACACATCTATGGAATTATTGCAGAAAATAAATGCAAAATATGTATATGGTGTTTCTGCTACACCTAAACGTGGTGACAGTCTTGATCGGATTATCTATATGCTGCTGGGACCTTTGAGACATAGATTTACTGCGTTGGAGAGGGCTAAGGAGCAAGGGATTGGAAATTATTTTGTCCCAAGATACACAAGAGTAGTTGATACTGCAGAAAGCAAGGAAAATATTAATAAAGCATATAATTTGATTAGTACCAGTAAGGTGCGCAATGAAATGATTATAGATGATGTTATAACTTGTGTTGCAAGAAAACAAACTCCTGTAATTTTAACAAGATTTAAGGAACATGCAAAATTTTTACATGATGCCTTAAAGGAAAAAGCAGATCATGTATTCCTTTTATATGGGGATAATTCGGATAAGGAAAATGCTGAAATAAGAGTAAAATTAAAGCAGATACCTGAAAATGAATCGCTTATTTTGGTGGCAACTGGTCAGAAAATAGGAGAAGGGTTTGATTTCCCAAGACTGGATGTATTAATGCTTGCAGCACCTGTATCTTTTGAAGGACGCCTGGAACAGTATGTAGGTAGATTAAACAGAGATTATGTCGGAAAAGAAGCTGTTTATGTGTATGATTATATTGATTCGCATGTGCGTTATTTTGATAAAATGTATGCAAAAAGATTGAGAACGTACAGGAAGACAGGATTTTCAATCTGGACACAAGAGTTGCAACCTAAACAAATAATAAATGCAATATTTGATTCTGTAAATTATACCGAAAAATTCGAGCAAGATATTGTAGAGTCAGAAAAAATGGTGGTAATTTCCAGTCCAGATATCAGACAGGATAAAATTGACAGATTTTTATTACTAATCAAGAAGAGACAGGAAGTAGGGGTAAAGGTCACTGTTATTACAACAGATCCGGAAGATATTACTTACGGAAAGTCAGATGTATGTTATGAATTAATCAGAGCAATGCAATTGGTAGGAATAAATGTGATAACAAGAACAGAAGTAGAAGAATGTTTTGCCGTTATTGATGATGAAATAGTATGGCATGGCGGGATGAATCTACTTGGAAAAGCTGATGTCTGGGATAACTTAATGCGTATCAGAAATTCACAAGTTGCAACGGAATTGTTGGAAATTGCTTTGGGATATTCTGAGGAGAGGAGGAAAAGTGAATAAAAAGATAAAATGTGATACCTATACCAGAGTATCCACAACCATGCAGGTAGATGGCTACAGTCTGGATGCTCAGAAAGAAAAACTCAAGAGATATGCGGAATTTCAGAACATGGAAATCGTAAATGAGTATTCCGATGAAGGTAAATCTGGAAAGAGCGTAGAGGGCAGACCGGAATTTCAGAGAATGTTGGATAATATTGAGAATGGCACAGATGAGGTGCAGTTTGTACTGGTGTTCAAGCTTTCCAGATTTGGTCGTAATGCGGCAGATGTTTTAAATTCTTTGCAGCGGATGCAGGATTTTGGAGTGAATCTGATCTGTGTTGAAGATGGAATTGACAGCTCAAAAGATAGTGGAAAGCTGATGATTTCTGTTCTGTCTGCGGTGGCAGAGATTGAACGAGAGAATATCCTTGTTCAGACAATGGAGGGACGTAAGCAGAAAGCCAGGGAAGGAAAATGGAACGGTGGATTTGCTCCATATGGCTATGAATTGGTAAATGGAGAATTGCAGATCGCAGAGGACGAAGCAGAGATTATTCGTCTGATCTATGATAAATTTATTCATACCAATATGGGAATCTCTGCGATTGCTGCATGGCTGAACCAGCATGGATATAAAAAGAAAAAACGACAGAATAATACACTGGACGCATTTGCCGCATCATTTATAAAAGGCGTTCTGGATAATCCGGTATACTGTGGAAAGCTGGCTTATGGACGAAGGAAAAACGAGAAAGTTTCTGGTACAAGAAATGAATATCGCATTGTAAAGCAGGAAAATTATATGCTGCACGATGGTATCCATGAAGGGATTATTTCGGAAACAGACTGGGAGCTGGCTCATCAAAAACGGGAAAAAACAGGTGTGAAATATGAAAAGACACATAGTCTCGATCATGAGCATATCTTATCCGGAATATTGAGATGCCCGTTATGTGGAAGCGGTATGTATGGAAACGTGAATCGAAAGAAAAAGAAAGACGGAACCTTATATAAGGATTATTTCTATTATGCCTGCAAACATCGTCGCCTGGTAGATGGTCATAAATGTGGATATCGTAAACAATGGAGCGAGGAGAAGATTAACAATGCAGTGGAAGAGGTTATTCGGAAGCTGGTGAAGAATCCTAAATTCGAAGAAGCAATTCTGAATAAAATCGGTTCAAGAATAGATACAGAAGAAATAGAAAAAGAGATTGAAGGACTGGAAAAACAGCACAGGCAGCTGACCGGAGCAAAAGGAAGACTTGGACAGCAGATGGATAGCCTGGACATCATGGATAAATTTTATGAGAAGAAATATCAGGATATGGAGACAAGGTTATACCGTCTGTATGATGAAATTGAAGGCGTGGAGAACAGTATAGAAGAAGTCAAGAATCGCCTGCTGAATATCCGGCAACAGAAAATATCAGAAGAAAACGTCTATCAATTTCTTTTATATTTTGATAAACTATATGATAAGTTCACCGACCTGGAGAAGAAAGAATTTCTTAACAGTTTTGTAGAACAGGTGGACATTTACGAGCAGGAGCAGCCGGATGGCAGATTCCTGAAGCACATAAAGTTCCGTTTCCCTGTGTATTTTGGAGGCGGGGAGACACAGGAACTTTGTTGGGACAAAGAAAGTACCGTTGAAACTGTGTGCCTCTTGAGCAACCGAAAACCAGATACCACGGTAAAACTCATAATACACTGAAACAAAGCAAGACAGAAGCTGTTGATGCGTTAGAAGATAACGTGTCAGCGGCTTTTTCTTTTTATCTAAAAATCTATTAGTCAAGTCTGAAAGGAGTCAATTCTATGGCAAAGAAAAATGTAAGAAACATGAAGGTTTGTGGACAGAGCGGTTATAAATATGAGACAGTTCCGGCGATTACATAAAAAATACCTCCGTTTTCGTATTGATTGATTCAGCAGGTCGTACCGGTGTGGTACTGCTTTGCTGTGGGGTAAGCATACGAAAATCGGAGGAAAAAGGCATTGAGGGGAAATTGAGCTGGAATTGAGTGAATGTTTGGAAAGTTGTAAAATTGAATTTCCATTTTGGCAAAGAATTACCACAGTAATTGTGATGAGATAACGTGAATGAAAAATATAGTGATTGGGTATCCGGCAAATTTGATTCTTAAAAGTAGCATTTCTAAATGCAGCAAATTTTTATTATAAAACATTACTTTACAAGAAGAATAAAAAAGTATATAATTCTTTAATAAAATATTTAATAAAAGAGGATGAGAAAACGGAAAATAAAGATAAAAGAAATATAACAAGAAAAAAAATAATTAATTATGTGCTGAACAATCATGTTACATCCAAGGCGGAAATTGCAAAAGAGTTAAACTTGAGTATGCCGACTGTGTTAGCAAATGTGAATGACTTGTTAGAAAAAATGGTGTTGGAAGAAACTGGGGAATATGCTTCGACTGGTGGCCGGAAGGCAAAAAGTATAGGAATTAATAAGTCATACTGTCATGCAATGGGAATTTTGATTACAGCGAATCATATAGAAATGGTATTAGTAAATCTTGGAGATGAGATTATAAAAAAAGATCGCATCCGTTTAAAATTTACGGCAGAATTATCCTATTGTACAGAGGTGGCACAAAAGGTCAAAACTTTTCTTGAAGGCGAATTAGCGAAGGATACGCTACTTGGGATTGGAGTGGCGATTCCAGGAATCATTGATCAGAAAGAACGGATCGTTTTAAAATCTCATGCTTTAGGCATAGAGAATTATAGTCTGCGCTTTTTAGAGCAGGCTCTGGAAATTCCAGTATATTTTGAAAATGATGCTAATGCTGCAATGCTTGCAGAAAAAAAGCAAAAGTATCCAAATGCGATATATCTGTCTTTGAACCATACCTTAGGAGGCGCATTCTGCATAGATGGAAAGCTGTTTCGAGGGCAGAACCAGAAAGCAGGGGAGTTTGGTCACATGATACTCGTTCCCGGTGGAAGAAAGTGTTATTGTGGTAAATCAGGATGTGCGGATGCATATTGTGCTGCAAGTGTACTGACACAAGATAACAGGCAGTCACTGGATGCATTTATGGAAAAAATTGAAAGTGGTGATGAAAAAACTTTTCAGACATGGAATGAGTATCTGGATCATCTTGCTGTTTTGATATCAAATCTGCGGATGGCATATGATATGGATATCATACTAGGAGGTGATGTGGGAGGGGTATTGTCAGATTATATGATACCACTGGGAGAAAAAGTGATGGCATATAATGGCTTTGAGCATGATGTTTCATACTTGAAAAATTGTTCGTATAAGAAAGAAGCGTCGGCTGTTGGAGCCGCGAAATACTTTTTTACAAAACATATGGTAGAATTGTAAATTTTTTGAACGCAGATAAGCAGTCCACCGCATCTGATGCGTAGGGCAAGGGGATGTTTAGTCTGTTGGAGTTAAAAACTCCCACTGACAGGTTGCAAAGCGAATGCAGATGTCCGCTTTATATGCGTGAAAAACGAGAAGTTGTCTAAAATTAGAAAAAGATATTATAGTAAAAAACGGAAAGAAAACAGTAACTACGGTTTCCTTTCCGTTTTTGCGTGTTGATTGTGAAAAACACACAAAAAATGTATTTTGAAATTATGAAATATATAAAATTATGAAAAACATATTGACAAATCGTGTTTACAGGGTAATAATGTAATTACTTTAATAAAACATTTTATAAAACATAAAATAAAACAATATAAAAAAGGAGGAAACAATTATGTTACAGCAGGTAATGACAAATCCAGGAGAAATTATTTTTAGAGAGGTTCCGGTTCCGGAGGTAAAAGAAAATCAGGTGTTGGTAAAGATTATGAATATTGGTGTTTGTGGATCAGATATTCATGTTTATCATGGAAAACATCCGTTTACAAAATATCCGGTAACACAGGGACATGAGGTTTCCGGTGAGATTACAGAACTTGGAAAAAATGTCACAGAGTTTCATGTTGGACAGAAGGTGACGATAGAGCCGCAGGTATATTGTGGACATTGCTATCCATGCCGTCATGGAAAGTATAATCTCTGTGAGGAATTAAAAGTAATGGGATTTCAGACGACAGGAACAGCATCTGAGTATTTTGCAGTGGATGCATCTAAAGTAACACCTATTCCAGAAGATATGTCCTATGAAGAAGGAGCTATGATCGAACCTCTTGCTGTGGCAGTTCATGGTGTAAAACAGATGGGCGATGTGGCTGGCATGAATATTGCAGTCCTTGGCGCAGGACCGATCGGAAATCTCGTAGCACAGGCAGCAAAAGGAATGGGGGCAGCGAAAGTGATGATCACAGATATCAGTGATCTTAGACTGGCAAAGGCAAAAGAATGTGGAATTGATGTGTGTGTGAATACCAAAAATAAAGACTTCGGTGAGGCAATGATCGAAGCATTTGGACCGGATAAGGCGGATGTAATATACGACTGTGCTGGAAACAATATCACAATGGGGCAGGCAATCAAGTATGCAAGAAAAGGAAGTACAATCGTATTGGTGGCTGTTTTTGCTGGAATGGCAGAGATAGATCTTGCGGTGGCAAATGACCACGAACTTGACATTAAGAGCACGATGATGTATCGCCATGATGATTATATAGATGGAATCAGACTGGTAAATGAGGGCAAAGTTCATTTGAAACCGCTTATCTCAAAGACATTTGCTTTTAAAGATTATCTGAAGGCATACCAGTATATTGATGATAACCGTGAGACAACGATGAAAGTAATTATCAATGTCAGTGAAAAGTAAGGAGTTCACATGAAAAATATACAGTTATTACAGACGGAATCGAAGAATTGCCATTTGGGGAAAATGGTGTGAAGTTTTTTATGATTAAGGGACCAAATGAGGAAAAAATAGAGTTCTGTCAGAAACTCTGATAAAAACAGGAGAGACATATGGGAAGCGAAAACAAAAATGGAAAAGTACCGCTGATCAGTAAGATCGCATATGGGTTTGGTGATGTTGGATGTAATTTCAGCTGGATGTTCGTCAGTAATTTTCTGATGATATTTTATACAGACGTGTTCGGAATCAGTATGGCGGCGGTGTCAGCACTTATGCTTTTTTCAAGATTCTGGGATGCAATCAATGATCCAATCGTCGGGGGACTTACGGATAAAACAAAATCGAGATGGGGACGGTACCGTCCATGGCTGTTAGTATCGGCACCAATTACAGCGATTCTTCTTGTCATGACATTCTGGGCAAGACCTGACTGGCCGCAGAATGGAAAGATTATTTATATGGTAATTACATACTGTCTGCTGGTTTTGGGGTATACCTGTGTGAATATTCCATATGGAACCTTGTGTGGTGCTATGACACAGGATATTGATGAACGTGCAAAAATAAATACATCCCGTTCGGTTGCAGCGATGATTGCAATTGGTGTGTTAAATATTATCACAGTTCCGCTGATCAGCAAATTCGGCAGTCACAGTGCAAAGACAGGATATTTGACGGTTGCGGTCATATATGGATGTATTTTTACAGCCTGTCATTTCTTCTGCTTTGCGAAGACGAAAGAGGCAGTGATTACTCCGGAAAAAGAAAAAATTTCTGTAAAGGTTCAGTTGAAAGCAGTCATGCAGAACAGACCATATCTTCTTGCATTGGTAGGACAGATATTATTTGGATTTACATTATATGGTAGAAACGCAGATATTCTGTATTATTTTACATATGTGGAAGGGAATGCCTCCTACTACACAACTTATTCGATGTGCATCATTATTCCTTCTATCATAGGGGCAGCCTGTTTTCAACCAGTATTCCGCAAGCTGAATAACAAAGGAAGAACAGCCTCTCTCTTTGCTTTATTTACAGGAATTTCCATGCTGACTATGTTTTTCTTTAATGCCAAAGAATCACCAGCCATTTTTTATGCTTTATCTGGTCTGACACAGTTTTTCTTCTCTGGATTTAATACAGCAATCTATGCAATTATTCCAGACTGCGTGGAATATGGGGAGTGGAAAACCGGACTTAGAAATGACGGTTTTCAGTATGCATTTATTTCACTTGGAAATAAAATCGGAATGGCAGTTGGAACAGCACTTTTAGCAGGATTACTTGGAAAATATGGTTATATTGCAAATCAGACACAAAATACAACTGTACTTTCAATTATGAAACATGCGTTTACGACGATTCCAGGTGCACTTTGGATTGTGACTGCGGTTGTATTGTTTTTCTACCGGTTAAATAAAAAACGTTACAACGAGATTGTGGAGGAACTGAAAAATGGAAGAAAAAGTTGATATCGCGGCATTGGGAGAATTGCTGATCGATTTTACGGAAGCAGGACACAGTCAGGATGGAAGAAAATTGTTCGAACAGAATCCCGGCGGTGCTCCGGCAAATCTTCTAACCGTTGCAAGCCACTTTGGGTATCATACATCTTTTATTGAAAAAGTTGGAAACGATATGCATGGTAAATTTTTAAAGAAGACATTGCAAAAGGAAGGAATCAGTGCCAATATCTTTTGATTTTAAAAGACATTTCAATTCCTGAAGTAGTGCTTTCATGCCTTTCTGATAATCATATTTTTGCATATATGGAAAAGAATTTTCCAGAAAAAGCAGATATTTTGGCATGTCATCCTTTTGAATCAATTCTATGATATTTCCTATTATCTGAAACTGCTTCTTGTAATAATCAACCTCAATTCCATGCATTAAACATATTTGCTGTAAAGAATCCAGTAATGTGTGGCAGCTACTTACAGATGGCTTTGTCTCTGAAAGGGCAATTTCCTGAATCATCGGATGCAGGGAAATAGTGTGGCGAGTATTAGTCTGGATAAAGCCAGTTTCTATCAGATTATTGATTTCATTCAAATTTGATAGATGCATCCATTTTGCAAAAATTCTTGCTTTACTACTTTGACCGTCTTTAATAATCCGAATGTCGTCTTCATTTTCTAACGCTGTTTTTTCTTCCTGTAATTTTCTTAATAATTGAGCTGGTGATAGACTGGTGCAGATCTCCGGTGTATTCAATATAAAGGATGTTGGTATAATATTTTTTATGCTTTCTGGCATATGCTTTAGCCAATTCACTTTTTCCAATGCCTGGTATGCCATAAAGAAATACTTTGGAATTGTTTTCCAGACATTCATGAAGATTTTCTATTTCGGATTTTCTGCCAACAAAATGCCGGCAGGGTTTTGGGACTTCACTGTCAGCAATATAGCCAAGAACAACAGGAGACAAGGAGTCTCCGGCAAGAAGCTTTTGATTCTTTGTATCACGCTTGATAAAGGTACGTTCCATTCCAAAGCAGATATACATCAGATAAAGCCTTATCCGGGTCAAACATCATAGGTAGAATCATATGTTCCAGAGTATCTGAAAGTTTTAGCTGAGAACTTTTGGCAGAATAGTAGTTGATAAGTTTGGGACTGACTTTTGCCTGTCCGCTCATCCAACGGCATACAAGTCCATTATCAAAAGAAAAATCTGCACCTTCCGGACTGGAAAGAAAGTCATCAAATACTTCATATAAAAATTCAGACTGATTCAACTGATTGTTTTCCCGCACGTAGCTTCGTAAAATTGTCATAATAGAACTAAAATCACATCGATCCAATGGGCATTTCCTCCTTTCCGTAAAATATAACTGGTGAATAAGTTTTCTTGAATAAAGATATCATACCATGAACATACATTCGATTCAAGAAAATGAAATATGTTTTATTAGTGTTTTTCTCAATTTGGAGTCAATTTCGATTCAATGCTGTTTGAGGGTATGTTCTGTAAAATAAGCTCAGGTCAAAACAATGACGGGAGGAGCTTATGCAACAGAATATTAAATTTGAGCGGTGCATTGATTTTCTGGTACGGATGATCGATAAGTACGGCGATGAAGTCCTCCGTGAGTTGGAGGAAGAAAAACAGGATAAAGAAGAAAAAGAAGCGGCAGTTTCCTGAAATACAAAATGTAAATCAGACTGTCGCTTTTTTGTGAAATTATTCGGCTGCGTTATCTTTTACTTCTGCAAGCATAATCTGCTCAAGTCGGTCAATATCTGGAAATACCACTTTTTTTCCTCTGGAATGAAGTTGACGAATTTTTTTCATACGTGTTGTTACTTCCTTGTGAATGGAATGCTTAACAGGAACCGGATTATTATTTCGAGTATGTATATGGTCAAGATAATAATCTCTGATTGGAAACATATTCTGGAGAAGAAAAGCAGCTTCTTTTCCATCAAATTCACCTAAAACAATCGTTAGGCACTTTCCGTATTTAGTCACCTGTTTATCGTGTATTGCTTTAAACTTTTCTACACGAGAACTGAGTGGAACCATCCATAACAGAGAAGTTTTATTGTCACGCAGACAGTAAAAAGTAGGACGGTATGTACCACCTTCTTTGTTCTGCATTAAGTTGGAATCACGTACTTTTTCAAAGTATTCATCTTTAATATGGTAAACGTATCCTTCTTGGTATATCATGTTCATCACCTATAAAATAAGCCCTGCCATGCGGCAGGACCGAAATTTTCGAGCCGGACATTTATTAGACGCTTCCGGTGAGCGAACAATATTTTCGAGCCGATCACTTATAAGCCGCCAACGGTGGGCGAACAATATTTTCGATGACAGAAATCCTGTCTCTATCATTATTATATGGTTGTAACGAAAATATGTCAATAAAAAATAAAAAGAAGTATTGAAAATAGTTGGAACAAGTACTAAAATAAAGTTGGGACAAAAAACGGAGCTATATTGCGAGGAAGATTATGAAGAATAAGAAGATTAAATGCGATATATATACCAGAGTATCTACAACCATGCAGGTAGATGGATACAGTTTGGACGCTCAGAAAGAAAAACTCAAGAGATATGCGGAGTTTCAGAACATGGAAATCGTAAATGAGTATTCAGACGAAGGCAAATCTGGAAAAAGTGTAGAGGGCAGACCGGAATTTCAGAGAATGTTGGATAATATTGAGAAT